>NZ_JAARML010000001.1:606988-910482 GCF_011759375.1 Paraflavitalea devenefica
CCGGCAACTGAACATAATCACTAAGCACAGTACTTACTGCCGCTGAAGGATAAAAAGATACATTATCATCCACCGGCAAAGTGGAAGACTTATCTACCCGGCCCGTTAAAGAGATATTAGCATATTTATCAAGCGATACATCCAGGTAGCCATATCCACTTAACACCAACATGTCCGATGCAAAACTAGAAGCCTTGATCGGGTTGCGGCTGTTGTTAAAATTGTACCAGCCCGGAACATTCAAATAGTCAGTAGTCGTAAAACTGCTATTGTACTTAAAGCTGCGAATATTACCACCTAATGATCCCTTAACATCAATATTGCCACGGAGACGGTTGGTATAGGTAGCCAGGAAATCCGTATTATTTTCAAAGAGTGATCTTCTGTCCTCCCGGTAATCACCACGGCCTTCCTCACGTCCGTAAGGGTGGGCTGAAAAAGGCATCTTCTCGTTCCTGAACAGGTCGTACGTAGTAACCTGTGTACGGGCTATCAATTCAATATTGCGCACCGGCTCATAAATGAACTTGGCATAACCATTCATATCTGTTTTATAATGCCCCCGCAACCATTCCTTTACCATGAACCAGGGATTATGGTAACGCTGGTACTCCGCATAAATACTTTGCACGCCTTCTTTATTCGGCTGCCAGTAATTGCGCATCTGGTCTACATCCCAGTCGGCGCCCGCCCAAATAGTGATATTATAAATCATGCTATTGGGACCATAATTCACATCGGGGAAATTGGGTGTATATTGACGGTTATAATTCAGGTATCCCTCCATACGCACCTTATCGGAGAAATCATAACCGGCAGAAATATTGAAATTGGTGATATTTATTTTCATATTGGGCACATTCGCCTTCTGGTAGCTATGAGAAAGTGAAAAACGCAGGTCATACTTATCACCACGGGAAGAGATCGAAATATTATTGGTAGATAGCAATCCTGTTTGCATAAAACGCTTCAGGTTATCCTTACCGCGCGCTACCCAGGGCGTTCCCTGGCGCACGCCGGTCACCGGATCAACGGGACTGTCATACTGTGGAATAAGCTGACCTTCAAACTTGGGTCCCCACACATCATAGTCACCATCATTGGTGCCACCGCCTTTACCATCTTTAAAAGCATATTTTCCGTGATCGCCGGGGCCATACTCATCCTGCACCTTGGGGATGGCATTAAAGCCTTTCTCCATCATCGTGCTGGAATTAAATTCGATGGAAAAGCCGCGTTTATCCCTGGTGCCTCTTTTGGTAGTGATCATAATGGCGCCATTCAGGCCACGGGAACCATACAGGGCAGAAGCCGTAGCGCCTTTTAATATGGTATAAGATTCGATATCATCCGGACTGATATTCCAGGTATCAGAATTAATGGGTACACCATCTACTACAAACAAACCAATGCCGCGTCCCCGTAATACCAGTTGCGGGCCAGCCAGCATTTCTGCAGAAGCGCCTACTGTCAGGCCTGCCACCTTACCCACCAGCGAGTTAAGGGGATTGGGCTCACGCGCTTTTACCAGGTCATCTCCTTTTACCTCCTGCACAGCATACCCCAGCTTCTTCTTGTCTTTTTTAATGCCCAATGCAGTCACTACCACTTCATTCAATGCCCTTGCATCCTGGTCAAGCGCTACCTGCATATTATTGCCTTCACTCACGGCTACTTCTTTGGGTAATAAGCCTACTCCGCTAAATACCAGTACATCACCGGTTTTGGCATTAATTAAAAAAGAACCGTCGGCAGTAGTGGAAGTACCGGTAGTAGATCCTTTAACAAATACCGATACTCCCTGCACGGGAGTTTGATCTTTGACTGAAATAACTTTTCCGGAAACCGGTTTTTGCGCAAGAGAAAGCAATGGTAAGGCCAATAACAGGCATGCCGTTACCACCCTTGTGATAAGGTAGCATTTACTCATAATAACAGTTTTTGAAAGAGAAAGTGAAGTAAAAATTGTGACCCGAAATTAGAAGGTCAGTGTAAAGGAATAGTTATGGAGACTTTAACAAAGCATTAATTGTTTATAAATACTAAATGACTGTTCAGTATTTATAAACACGTGTATACTTAATAGGTAACGGCTCTAAAACAAATAGATCACCAGGATGGCTGCTTCTGTATTACCAATATTGCGCAGCCGGTGCTTGGCCCGTCCATCAAAAAATAAAGTATCGCCGGCATGGAGCTCAAACTTTTCTTTTTCAATATAATACTCAATACTGCCTTTCAATACATGTTTGCATTCAAAGGCATCTGTTTGTATCATCTGCTTGCGGGCAGCTCCCTTCTTCAATTCCAGTATGGCAATATCAACAGCCTGCGCTGCAATACTTTTGGTAAGGACACGCTTATAGGAAAATCCCTTAACAGGTTCCTTTTCAAAAGGCTTCTCTTCTCCTTTACGTATTATTAATACATGCCCGTTTGTAAAATGCTCATGCATATCCTCAAAAAAGCTTTTGAGGTCTTCTCCCAATGAGTGAATAAGATTAAATAAAACAGGGAGGGAGGGAACCGTACGGTTATTTTCTATCTGGGAAATAAGTCCTTTCGTAACACCGGCCCTGTTGGCCAGCTCTTCCAGGGTAATATTCTTTTGGGTACGCTTTGCTTTGATCTTTTCTCCGATTAATAATATCAGGTCTTCCTGCATGGCTAAGGGGATACATTTAAGTAGAACACAATATTAGATAAAATATAAAACCAGTTGCTCCTGAATACATCAGTTTCCCATTAAACAGTCGTTAAAAGCGGCTCGTTTGTTAATATTCTGTTCACATTTACGACACAATTACTTAACGGCTACTTAAGATACTGGTAATGCTCGCATTGTAAATTTGCAAAACCCAAACTCCATGGAAAAACGTCCGGTAGACGTGGTGGTTATATCCGATGTACACCTGGGAACTTATGGTTGTCGTGCCCGGGAACTGGTAGCGTACCTTAAAAGTATAGCACCCAACATCCTTATCCTCAATGGTGACATCATTGATGGCTGGCAGTTCTCCAAGCGTTATTTCCCCTCCACCCACATGGCCGTTATCAAGGAAATACTCAACCTCATGACCAAGGGCACCCGTGTTTTTTATATCACCGGTAACCATGATGAGCTCCTGCGCAAGTATGCCGACTTCCAGCTTAGCAATTTTACTCTTACCGATAAACTGGTGCTGGAAATAGACAACAAAATGACCTGGATCTTCCATGGTGATGTCTTCGACAACACCACCCATGGCGCCGCCAAATTCATTGCCAAACTCGGCAGTAACGGCTATGGCATGCTGATCCTCTTCAATCGCTTTGTAAACTTTATCCTCAAATCCCTGGGACGCGAAAAACTATCCATCTCCAAAAAAGTAATGGCAGAGGTAAACAAAATGGCCAAGATCGACAACTTTGAAATGATCGCTGCCGAACTGGCCATTGAAAAGAAATATGATTACGTGATCTGTGGCCATATCCACCAGCCGCAAAAAAGGATCATAGAAAATGAACAGGGAAAAGTTACCTACCTCAATTCCGGCGATTGGGTAGAACACCTTACCGCGCTTGAATACAGCCACAACGAGTGGAAAATATTTGAATACGACGAAAAGGACTTCCAGCACGTCCCGGCTACAGACATGAGCAGGAAAGTAAATGTGGTAACGGACGAGATCAGCTTCTACATTAACTCATTAGCTATATAAAAACTTTTATTTCACTATACTCAAAAAAACAGGGCAGAGCATCTGACAAGACACATGAAAATACTTTACGCTATACAGGCAACAGGCAATGGGCATATCAGCCGGGCGATGGAACTATTGCCCTTTCTGCAGAAATTCGGCAACGTAGATATCTTTCTCAGCGGGGCCAACAGTACCCTTACCCTCAATGCACCTATTAAATACAGAAGCAATGGCTTAAGCCTTTTCTATACCTGCAAAGGCTCCCTCGATTACTGGAAGCTCACCAGCAGGATATCCCCCCTCCGGATCATGAAAGAAGCCAGGGACCTGCCGGTAGAAAAGTACGACCTGGTCCTAAACGATTTTGAATGCATCACTTCCATTGCCTGCGCCCGCAAAAAAGTGCCTTCGGTCAACTTTGGCCACCAGGCCAGCTTCATGTCGGCTAAAACACCGCGCCCTGAAAAACCCAATAAAATAGGAGAGTGGATCCTTACAAACTATGCAAGAGCTTCACAGTACATAGGATTACATTTTGAATCCTACGATGATTTCATCTTCTCCCCTGTTATCAAGTCAGAAATACTGCAAGCGGAGCCAACCAATGATGGGCACATCACGGTTTACCTGCCTTCTTATTGCGACAATGAATTATTGGCCTTGCTGGCGCCCTTTAAAGATCACCGCTTTGAAGTATTCTCCCGGCAAACCACTGCCCGGAAAACAGTAGGGAACATTACCCTCACGCCGGTAGATAAAGATATTTTCAACCGCAGCCTGATCACCTGTCATGGCATCGTCTGCGGCGCCGGCTTTGAAACACCGGCAGAGGCTTTATACCTGAAGAAAAAAATGATTGCCATCCCTATCAAGGGTCAATATGAGCAGCAATGCAATGCAGCAGCCCTGAAAAAAATAGGCATCAAAACGCTCGACAACCTCGATGATGACTTCACCGATACCTTTAACAACTGGGTAAACGATCCTGTTACCCCTACAGTTAATTATCAATACTCCACAGAGGCCATCATCAACATCCTTATGTATCGTTGCTCGGACCTGAAATATAAGCTGGATATTCCTTATCCTGAGCTGGTGTTCAATTAAACAGATTCCATTTCTCCTGTCCATAAAAAAAGTCGTACATAATTACGTGTACGACTTTTCTGTTCTGATCTCATAACACTGATTTTAGCGGTGGTACGCAACAAGAGAAGTGTCTTTCTTAGTAGTGTCCTTCTTCTTTTTGTCTTTCTTGGTAGTGTCCTGGAAATTGGCAGAACATCCATCTTCTGAAACAGGTGTTACTTTGTGATCTGCACCAATGGCGCTCATAGACACGGTTACAACCAATGCCAGTACTGCTGTGAGTAGCGTTTTCATAGATTAATCTTTAAAAAAATTAGACAATTAAGTGTTGGATAACCTTAATCAAGCACCGTACCAGAAATATTTTTTATATCTTTTAAACACAATTCGTTAGCGTTTATGCATGCATGATAAAAGGTGGCAAATCCCCAAATTGAGGAAGAATCACATCAAAAATTGGCTGCTACTAAAACAATGCCCGGCCTTTTTAAGGGTATATTAAAAAAATAAAAAAAGCCGTCACGATAGAAATCGAACGGCGTCAGTCACATGAGAGTATTCCTCTCACTTATAAATAGTTGTAGTGATCAGATTGGAACAACAAAGGTAAGCCGCGACCTGCTTATCACACACAAAAGGGAGAACTATTTCATTTCATGATAAATATGAATGTTAGTAAACATATTTCTTGAGTAAAAGAAGACCGGATAACAGGCCCATTGCTCCAAAAACTTCACAATACCACATATACGAACACGTATAATTACGAAACAAGATAAGCATGGGTGTTACATTCTACCAAGGCGCTGGGGTATTTGGGTACTGCCGGATTTTTCAGGCCACGCATTTCTCTGGCGGCTTTAATTTAACAGCTTGCCTTTTTCGCCAGCGTTCTGCCTCCTTCGCTAAGGTTTCGGCGGCCAGGTCTTCCTGTTTCCGTTCCTTGCGCTTTTGTTCTTCCAACCATTGGAGTTTTTTCTCACGGGCTATACGTTTGCGTTCCTTTTCCAGCAGTTCGGCGGTATTATCATAACTGCTTTTCCAGTGTTTACGGCCAATGAGGCGGCGATAGCGTCTGCATTTGGTGTTGCCTGTGCGGTGTTTGATGCGGGTTTTATAGTCTTTTTTGCGCCTGAAGGGTTGTTTCTTACGGCCTGTTTGGAGAGGAATGCCTGTTTCTTTCTGGTAGAGTACCCAGTATTGTACATAAGTTTCCCACAGGTAGTCGTAGGCATCCTGGGGAGTAGAACCATTGTTGAGCATGGTCATAGCCTCACCCGTGAAGTCGCGGAACATCCAGAACTGGCGCCAGTGGATGGGTAGGTCGCTGTAGATGGAAGAGGCGATCTTAGAGGCGGTTACCAGTCTATCGGCATAGAGCCTTGTTTTCTGAAAAGCAGCATATGTCAACACCTTTTCCCTGGTAAGGCGGCTTTTTTTGCGCACGTAGTATTTACCTTCCATTTTGTAGAAGGTGAGGTCATCCCAGGTGCATTCAAAAAATAAGGGTCCACACTGTTTGGCCATGTTATCGGATTTGTGGTAAAGTTAGAGCGGCTGATCCTGTAAACCGTACAGGCATGGTTGAAATGCATATAATGGTAATATCTGATACTAATGACGAGTCTAATTTGTCTGAATCCCGCTCTGGCGGGACAGGCTCGGGGATTTGTCGGATGTTTAGGATTGGGAGGAAAGGTACCAGCAAGGACTAAGGGTTACCAAGGGGTGGACTGTCTTTTGTGGTTGTAATGATTGACTGTTCGCTTGATTTACAATTGGTTATTGATTGCCGGTATGTCTTGCCAGACTTCATATTTATGAAAATGCGCCTTTTATATGCTTCCGGGTCGGAACGGGTATGGATCAACTATGGAAGCTCCTGTTGGGAGGTATGGGAAAGGGTAGGCGTGTAAAAGTAATTTTAATCATTAAAAAAGCCGCCCGGTGTAGATTGGGCGGCTGAAGTAAGATTTACAGAAAAGGTATTACTCAGTTTTTCGGACCTCTTATAGGCTTAGGCTAATTTTTATATCTCCAAACCCACTGCAACTGTCGGGGCGCCCGCCTTCCCACCGCATTAAAGTCACTTTCTTCCAGCAAGAAACGATGAGTTGTAGGATTATCCTTCAAATATACCAGCGGAAAGCTTCTCCCCAGCAAACTATCTCGTATGCTTGATCTTAGCAAAGCCCTGTGCATATCGTCATAGCGTCTTCCGTTCACAGTAAACTTGTAATAAATACTCGCTTTGGTGCCAGCAACTACATTCAGTACTTCAGCTTGTGTTAATTCGCCGTTCCTTGACAATTGCTTGCTTTGGCCACAATGCCTGAACCCTGCCCAAAAAATTATTAGCAGTAACAGAAGCACAATAATCTTCCCTATATTAAATTTCATAGTTCACGTTTAGAATCCTCCTTTCTTTTCAGTACTCTCTAGAAGAATTTGTCGCAGGATCGGGCGGAGCAACTGCTTGAGTTGCCTTGTCCGAGACAGTATTTCCAGATAGATTTCCTAACAGACTCACGACATGAGTCGTAATCCATACACTAATATTACGTGATTAAAAAAGCCGTCACGATGGAAATTGTACGGCTGTAGGGAACGCTAATCAATTTCACAATAACGTAAACTCGTAGAATTACGAGATACAAAGATGATCCAATAAATTTCAGTTGTTTTTAACTATATGCAAACTGGAAATAATTTGTTATATTTTCAAGGTAAAAGACACTGAAAGAATAACGTTTCGATCTTTTTATTTGATTGGATATTCTATTTTTAAAGCTGCAATACTATAGGTGTTTCTTCCAACCTCCCTTCGTATTCCGGAGGAATCAGCAGCTAGTCTAACTATGACAATACTGTCCCCCACACAGGAATAGCTAAAGTTTTCATGTTCATTATCAAACCTCCCCACATACATTCTAAATGTTGACGAATCTGTCAAATAATGAACGTCTACACCGGCCGGATTCACATTAAATCTTTCAACAAAAAATCGATTCTCACAAAGACCGGTTGTCCATTTATACTTTTCGTTACATCCAATTAGGATAAGTCCTAATAAACCTGCCGGAAAAAGATTGCACAATTTCAATTTCATCGTTAGTTTTTAATGATAGAGATAAAAATGCTTGCCCCCACCTATATCACCCCTCGTCTCTCCGTCCAGTTTAATTTCATCAACTTGCATTCCCGTTCTATTCCAGTTATAATCAAGCCACTGATCACCATAAGGCGCAATACCGAGTGTTATTTCTATCCACCTACTTGCCATATCATAAACGCCTTTGAATTTAGCAATTTCCTAGCGAAGCGTAAGAGGGATACTGAATCCATCCTGCTTCAATTCATATAAGGGAATATTAATCGCAGGAACCCCTGTAGCCTTTTCGAACGAATTGTTTATACGCCGGAGGAGAAAAATACTTTCCTTAGGGAGGGGTTGCATTGTTGTAGTAACGAAGCAATCAAAAGGTAATACGTGATTGATAGAGAAGGGTAAGACAATTTCATCGGTAAGGCATGTGGTTAAGTATCCAAATATCTTCTCCGATTGTTAAGTGAATATTACCGCAAAATTGTCCAATTATTAATTCTATCTCGAATTCCCCTAAAAAAAGCCGTCACGATGAAAATCGTACGGCTGTAGTCACATGAGAAAATTCTACGCTTTAAAAAGAGGTTTTCTTATATCAATTCACATAAATACGGCTTGGCACTGCAAGGTACAAGACCACTGTTACGCAGGCTTTACTAAAAGTTTACCCTACCGTTAACAACGGGTAAGACAGCCCCAGGATGCTAATAAACAGCCGTTTATGCCCTTAACAAGGTTTATTCCCGATTTTTTAGTAAATTAGGAATACAAGGCTTGCCCGTGAGATGTAAGTCTACCATATTATCCTTGTTGTTTGCCATCATCGTGTATGCTGCGCTGCCACAAACGTCCCCTCAGCCTGCCATACAGTTCGATTTTTGTGGCGCAGCCATCCAGTTTGATTGTAATAGAACCATGCGACAGGAAGTACAGGGGCCATTATCTCCACAATCCATCCAGGACTTCTATACCAATGTCAATAACGGATACTACCAGCCGGTCATTAATGCCTTACTTGGCTACAAAAAGAAATACAGGCCCGATGATTGGCTTTTCTACCAGCTCATACGCAAAACAGCCCAGTATATAAGTCCGAAAGCCGATGACTATGTAAGATATACGCTATACAAATGGTTTCTGCTCACCCAATCCGGTTATGATGCCATCCTGGCCTTGTCAGAAGACCGTATACTATTCTATATCCGTTGCGATGAGAACATCTACAACATTCCTACCAGGATCAATAAAGGCAAACAATACGTATGCCTCAATTATCATGATTACGGGAACCTGGATTTTAAGAAAGATATATTTACCGTGGTAGACCTGACAGTTCCCAGCGCACAGGCAATCTTCTCCTACAAGATCAAGCAACTACCAGCATTCAACCCTACCGACTACCAGGAAAAAGACCTGCACTTTACCTATTATGACAACGACTACCATTTTAAAGTAAAACTCAATCCCCAGATAAAGACGCTCTTTACCAACTACCCTACGGTAGATTATGAATCCCAGCTAAACATTCCGCTCAGCAGGGAAACCTATCAATCGCTCATTCCCTTACTCCGGAAAAACGTGAAAAAGATGAGCACTAAAAACGGGGTAGACTACCTTATGCGGTTTACACGGTACGCTTTTTTATTTGAGACAGATTCCAGGAACTTCGGTACGGAGAAACGTCTGTCGCCGGAACAGACCCTCCTGTATGACCAAAGTGACTGTGAGGACAGGGTTGCCTTATTCTTCTGCCTGGTAAAAGAGATCTATAACCTGCCCATGATCGTGCTGTCCTACCCTCAGCATGTAACCATTGCAGTGCAATTCAATAAGCCGATGGGCAAGCCCATCATCTACAATGGCAACAAATATTCCGTTTGTGAACCTACCCCGCAGAAAGAAGACCTGCCCATCGGTCACCTCCTGGCCAGCCTGCGCAAATCATCTTACGAAGTGGTTTACCACTACGACCCCCGGGATAACAGCGATCCAAAATAAGAGCCGCTCCCTGGGAAGCGGCTCTTAATCAAAGCAAATATATTTTCAACTATTAAAACCTGGTCCATCCTTTGTGCCAGTTGGCATAAGCGCCTGACGGAGCAATAGCACCGATGAAGTCAACTTTTTCAATGAACGGCTTGCGGGCAACCAGGATAGCATCATCAAAATAAGTGTTGGAAGCACTGGGAATAACGAGCGTAGAATTACCAAAAGGTACATAATCCGGGTTGGTATAATCAAATGGACGTGTATACCTGATCTCGTCTACATTAGTTAAAACCTTATTCTTCTTGGCAGCCAGATTAAACTCAGTTGTCAATGTGGCCTCTGATGTAGTACCGGCAGAACCTGCACCAGATACAAAATTGATCGTTTTCTTGCAACCGGCAATAACGATACCACTTAACTGCAAAGTCTTTGCTGTAAGAAAGTTTTCAGTAGAACCTGCAGGACCGTCCTTATCACTGAGCTCTATACCGCAAGGCCAACCAACAATAGCCGTATTAAAAATAGAGATAGAAGAGAATCTCCGGATCTGGGCAGCCGATCCGAGATAGTTGGTGCTACCTATATTGTTCAATGTAGCTAAAGGACCAAAAGCAGAAATATTGCAGAATACTGCTTTTGTTTGCGGTGTTACTGTAGTACCACCGCTATTATTATCGCTTTCAAAGGCTTCTGACTTTGAAATATCAGCAATCGCAGAGTCACGGATAACCAGGCCAAACTGTACACTGCCACTGAAACCATTGTCAGTATCAAAATCATCATCCTGTGTTTTATAAGCGATGAGGTATTTGCAGTTCACTGTACCGCCAAACCACTCAAACGCATCATCCTTGGCGTAGGACACCTGTACGTGATCAATCACGGTTTTCCTTCCTACAGCAGCCATTGTAAGGCTGTTCACTTCCTTATCGGGCTGGAAGGCGTACCCTGCATATTCAATACGGACATATTTTAATACACCGGAGCTGTCATCGTCATTAGGAGTAGCACCGCCACCTGCCAGCGCGTCACTATTGGCATTATTGATGCCACCTTCTACTTCAAAAATGCCAGGCCCACCGCCGGTACCTGTAAAAGATGTATTGATACTGGCGTTACCGCAGATCACAATACCACCCCAGTCACCTGATTTTGGAGTGGGAGAGTTGGAGGTAAAGACAATAGGTTCATCAACCGTTCCGTTGGCTACCAGTTTGGAACCACGGCTGACAACCAGCACCGCCACATCAGATCCAGAGTAAGCGCCTTTGATCACTGTACCAGGCTCAATGGTCATAGTATGATTACCCACCAAATACACCTTATCTTTCAGAATATAGGTATTCGCTTTACGTAAAATGGTATCGGCATTAATTCTTCCGGTCAAAGTAATCGTTACACCTGTATTGCCACCATTACCGCCAGGCACGATAATCACTTCTTTTTCTCCATCCATTTCTATTTTACGGCAACCTGCAATGAGCACTGCCGAAAATACGGCGAGAAAAAAAATCTGCTTTTTCATATTCTTGTATTTGTATTTTAAAGAGATTATAATATAGAATAGTTAAATGTTACACCGATGGTGGTACCGAACTTCCGGGTAAACCTGTGCGGGTCTTTATTCTTCTGGAAAGAATCCTTACTGTCATCAAGGTTCTGATAGAAATACTGCATACGGTTCAGGATGTCTGATACATTCACGCGGATCTCCCCCTTATTTTTCAATAACTTCTTGGCCATCTGGAAATCCAGTACGGGTCTGGGAGCTTCATAAACATTGGGAGTACTTGCGCCGGCACTAATATCGCCAACGAGATAAATACGTTCTCCAATCTGGTTATACAACAAAGTAGCATTGAATCCATGTTTCTGCAGGTCATAATTCAGCCCCAGGTTGAGCAGGTAAGGCGATTGGCCCTGCATGGGACGGTCAATTTCAATACCTTGTATATTTGCCTGTACACGGCTATGGATATAAGCGGCATTGGCCTGTAAAGTGAAATTCTTCAGCGCAGGTGCAAAATCGAGCTTCTTACGGAACTCCAACTCGGCGCCATAAGAGACAGCCTTATCTGTGTTCTGGTAATTGAACGTGCTGGACCCGCCACCGCCTTCATTATAGATCTGCTCAATGGCATTGTCAAAATACTTATAGAACACACCTACAGTAAATACCTCACCAGCTCTTGGATACAACTCGTAACGAAGGTCTGCATTCGTAGCTTTCGTCCTCTTCAGAGCAGGATTACCCTGTACAGAAGCATTCAGCTCAAAATCATACAAGTTCAGGAAAGAAAGCTCACGCAGCTCAGGCCTGATCACTGTTTGAGAGCCTGATAAGCGGATATTGGTTTTGGGAGTCAGCTTATAAGTAGCATTTAAGCCAGGCAGCCAGTCGAGCACTTCACTATGTGTATGACGCTCATCCCATTTCTTTACGCTTCCAACCAATTGATCATAATTCTCTACCCGTACACCCCACACCACACGGAGATTATCAAAAAACTGGTTATCAAACTGGATATATCCGGCATTCAAAATGGTATTGGCCAGGTAGCGGAAGGAGTTTCCTTTTATCGCATCAAAACCAAACTTATCGGTTTCAGAAGCATTATTGAAAAAATTCTCAGGAGCAAACACCTGGTCAGCCGGTAATTGCCTCAAAGTAGGATTGTCCCGTTCCAGGTAATTGGCAAATAACTTGGCGTCGTACAAACGGTCTTTAATCTGAAGCATATAACCGCCCTTCACAGTTTGGCGCTGACCAAATAAGTCGAAATTGTAGCTCAGGTCGCCACCGGCTGTATAAATATAGTCACTCAGATTCTGGAAAATACGGCTGCCGGTTTCCTGGGAAAGTGAATTGGCGATTAACAGGCCATAGGGATCCTGTGTACCCGTAGTACGGGCATATACCATACGGCGTTGATCAGGACTATAACCATCCAGTATATTAAAGGCGCCATACCATTTCAATCGCAGGGGAGCAAGCAGGCTATGCTCTCCGCTTAATTGAGTAGTAAAAAATGTGTTTTGTTTAAAAGTAATCTCAGAAGCCCTTACATCATTGGTCCTGTCAAAATCAAGACCATTACGGTTCGTAAAATAGTTAGCCGAATTAACATTAATGATGGACTTTACAGAAATCTTGTTCTTTGCATTGAGTTGAACACTCAAGCTTGCCAAGGCGCCAGCCAGTACATCCTGTGAATACCTGTCGTCATTATAAGCATAGTTCCTGCTCACAGTTGTACCGCTGATATTATTACGCTGGTTCAGCATATCAATAAAACGGTTACTCTTATTATAAGTGATTCCAAAAATACCGCCCACCGTCTTATTGAATAATTTGGTAGTAAACCCGCCATTGGCCTGGAAAGAAGCATTTAACGGCGCAGTAGCAGTAGAAGCAGTCCATACATTAGGCATCTTTTTGCCCATAGCCGTTTTTTCCTCAGCACTCAATATATCAAAATTTGACTTGGTGGTATAACCAGGCGGTAAACCTCTTGTACCATCGTCAATACCCAGCCAATCCCATTTTCCGCCCTTTGCTTTATAAAAATCCTTACCAATCGTTTGTGTATTAAACCCGGTTCCTACCTGTACGTTGAAAAAGCTTTGAGAAGGAATATCTTTTGTATTCACCTGGATCAGGCCACCAGCCCATTCGCCGGGATATTCAGGAACAAAGGCCTTATTAATAACAATATTATCAATCATCGCGGCCGGTATCAGGTCGAAAGAGAAAGTCTTACGGTCGGGCTCTGTACTGGTAAGCAGGATGCCGTTCAGCATAGCCTGGTTATACCGGTCGGCCAGCCCCCTTACTACCAGGAACTTTCCATCCTGCAAGCTGGCGCCGGGTGTTCTTTTCAGTACCTCACCGGTATTTCTGTCGGGCGAACGGCGGATCGTCTCAGCAGAAACCACAGAAGCTACAGTATTCGTATTCTTCTGGAAGGCGATCACAGAATTAACAGTCTCCAGGCGGGCAGGTGTACGGCGGCTGGTAACAGTAACCGTACTCAATTCAGCGCCGCCTTTTTCCATAATTACAGACAGGTCATTCACCTGTCCGGCAGTGATCTCCACATCACTCACCACCTTGGCGGCATAACCAACTGCTGTAAAGGTTAACTCATATTTTTTATCAGTAGAAAGCGTAAGGGTGAAGCGACCCTCAACATCGGTAGTAGTACCTCCGGGGGCGCCGGTGATCTTGATAGATACACCCTGCAGGGGTTCATTCTTACTATTCAGGACTTTACCGGATACCTTTCCGGTCTGTGCAAAAGAAACAAGCGTTACTAATATTAAGGCAAACAGGAGGGAGTACTTTTTGCTCACAACAGTCTATTTAATGTGCGGGCAAAAGTATCAGCGTCGCATTACCGCCATATTACCGTAATGTTAAGGAATTATTAACTGCATCTTTTGGCAGCAGTAATGTTAAGCGAATGTTACCAGAATGTTTCCTTATTATTACCAATTCCGGAAATTCACAGTATTGGCCCTATAAAACGGGGCAACAAGCCAATGTCCCGGTCAAATTTTGTTAAAATCTGAATTGCAGCCGGCAGGTAAAAATATCAGCGTCCATATTGGATGCAAAATCAGGCAAAGCATTCTTTTCAGCCTTCACCACATCATACCACAACATCAATTTCAGGTGGTCATTAAAATAATAATTATACCCAAAGCTCCAGGTATCATAACGGAGGTTGGCAGCTGTAACATTACTGCCGGCTCCCCCGATCTCACTGCCTTTTACAGCAGTATTCGGATCATACCAGTCATACTTCACACCTACCTGGTGCTTTTTGTTAACGATATGTTGCAGAAAATAAAAGAAAGCGCCGTCAAACTTCCTTATATAATAAGGAGCGGTCAGTAATAAACCAGGCGTTTCCGTTTCATTGGCAGTAGCCGTTTGTGTGCCCCACCAGTATTCACCCCGTAATTCGGTATTGCCCCAGGCATGTTTCAGCTTCCATTGCATATCTATCCCGCGGTATTCACGGGGCGCCTTACCGTAAAGGTTACCTTCCGAAGAATCTACCACAAACGCCTTCTGGCCATTGTGGCTATCCATATTATATACGTACTTCGTATTTTGAATAAACCCACCCTGCAGCAGCGAAACACCAGCCGATACCTGCAGCTTACCGGTAACAGGATAAGGCTTCAGGGAAAGGCGCCCGATAAGGTCCTTATAACTGTCATATTCATTGGGGCCTGTCAGTCCCTGGCCATTAAAAAAGCCCAGGTCCAGTTTCAGGTAGCGCCAGCCATTCGTTCTTCCCCGTGGCTCCAGGGAAACCATCGCCCCCAGGTCACGTTCACTTTTCATCAATATCTGCGACATGCGGCCCCTTTCCGGCGATTCCCGGTCAGATGACGAAACATTCACCTCATAGCCAAAAGGCCGGGCAAACATGCCGGTGGTCAGTGCAAACAAGCGCCATTTATTCTCAAAAAACCTGCCCCAGAAATCCCGGATGGCAACGCCGCGTTCCGTACCATCAAACTGGAACACAAACTGGAGCGAAGGCTGGTCAAGCTCATTATAATGCACATAGTCAAAACGGATACGCCCCCGCCTGAGCATAAACCGGTCACGCGCATGGGTCGCAAAATCACCTCCATTATAACTTTTCGCCCCCTCACGGCTTGCCGCCTGGTATTGAGGCTGCATATAGCCGCTGATATTGATCTGGTCAAACTTCTTATAAATAGAAAGTAACCCCTTGCCCATATGGGTAGTAGTGTCAATCATATCCATTAAAAACTGAGCAGCAACGAATTGTGACAGAAAAAGCAAAACCGCCAAAATCCCTGCCCGCCGGGTACTTAACAATAAATTCATATATTCATAACATTCGTGCAAAGGTAGTTTGGTAGAAAAAGGCTATTGTTAAGAAATTATTACCAATTTACCCCATCTATAACAACAGGCTATTAGTTCTATTTTTGCCAGCAAATTACAATGAGATATGGGTTTGAACTCTATCATGAAGATTTTCATGCCGAAAGACAAGATCTTCTATTCACTGTTTGAACAGGTGGCTGTAACAGTGGCAGCTATGGGCAGGTTGATGAAAGATGTGGTAACAGAGCCGGATTATGACAAACGGGCTGCCCTCATTGCCCAGATCGAGGACATGGAGCATGTGAATGACGACTATACCCATAAGATCTTCACTGAATTGGGCCGCAACTTCATCACCCCCTTCGACCGGGAAGACATCCACTACCTCGCTACCGCCCTCGATGATATTGCCGATTATATCTTCGCTTCCGCCAAAAAGATCAACTTCTATAAAGTAAACCCCAACGATCAGGGCATCCAGAAAATGGCCGACCTGATTGAACAAGGGTCCGAACAGATCAAAAACGCCGTATTTGAGCTGCGTAACATGCGCAACATGCGGGCCATCACCGATGCCCTGGTAAAGGTAAACAGCATTGAAAATCAGGCAGATGACATCTTCGACATGAGTATTGACCGGCTGTTTGAAACAGAGCCGGATGCCAAAGAGGTCATCAAAAAAAGAGAGATCTACCAGGTTATGGAAATCGTAACCGATAAGTGTGAAGATGCAGGCAACGTGATCGAGTCCATCATCATTAAATACGCTTAACCGTTTATGACTTTCCTGGTTGTTATCATCATACTGGCCCTTGCTTTTGACTATATTAATGGTTTTCACGACGCCGCCAACTCCATCGCCACTATCGTTTCTACCAAAGTACTGACCCCTTTTCAAGCCGTGGTCTGGGCAGCCGTCTTCAACTTTGCAGCTTTTTTCATTGCCAAATACTGGATTGGTGAATTTAAGATCGGTATGTCTTTCGCCAAATCCATCAACTCCCATTTCATTACCCTGCCCGTTATCTTTTCCGCACTGGTGGCCGCCATTGCCTGGAACCTCCTCACCTGGTGGTTTGGTATCCCTTCTTCTTCATCCCACACCCTGCTGGGAGGTTTCATGGGCGCCGCCCTGGCCCATGTAGGAGGCTTATCACAGGGAGGGTTCGATGTCATTAACTATAGTGTCGTAGTTCCTATTTTCCTCTTCATATTCGGCGCCCCGCTCATCGGTATGCTGGTCGCCCTGATCATTACCCTTATCATTGTCAACCTTTGCCGCCGGGCCAATCCCTATAAAGCAGACAGTTGGTTCCGCAGGTTGCAGTTGGTATCATCCGCCTTATTCAGCCTGGGGCACGGTAGCAATGATGCCCAGAAAGTATTGGGATTGATTGCAGCCGCCATGGTGGCCAATGGCAACCTGGATAGTGTAAAAAATGTGCCCGACTGGGTGCCACTGGCCTGTTTTACCGCTATCGCATTTGGCACCATGAGCGGCGGTTGGAAGATCGTTAAAACCATGGGGTCCCGGATCACCAAAGTGACCCCCCTGGAAGGCGTTGCTGCAGAAACGGCCGGCGCTGCCACCCTTTTCCTGACCGAACACCTCGCCATACCAGTAAGTACCACACATACCATTGCCGGAGCCATCATGGGCGTAGGGGCCACCAAACGCTTATCGGCCGTTCGTTGGGGGGTTACCATCAACCTCCTGTGGGCCTGGATACTCACCATTCCCGTTAGCGCACTGTTGGCTGCAATAGTATACTACATTGTAAAGCTGTTTATATAAAGGTCAGCAAGGTCCCAGGCCTTATTACAGGATAACCAGGACATTCCAAAGTGCGGAATCATTAGAAATTTTGCTATTTTGGCAAATAATCAATGATTTTTGCGCACTAATAAAAACAACAGATGAAAGGAATTATACTGGCGGGCGGCTCCGGAACACGGTTACATCCCATTACCTACGCCATCAGCAAACAGATCATGCCTATTTACGACAAGCCCATGATCTATTACCCTTTATCCACCCTCATGCTGGCCGGTATCCGGGAAATCCTCATCATCTCTACCCCCTACGACCTGCCGCAATTTGAGCGGCTGCTGGGCGATGGCTCCAAACTGGGGCTAAAATTCACCTATGCCGAACAGGCTGTTCCCAATGGACTGGCACAGGCTTTTGTGATCGGGGCCGATTTCATCGGAAAAGACAATGTGGCGCTGGTACTGGGCGATAACATCTTCTATGGCGCCGGCCTGGGCGAACAACTGGAAAAAAATACCAGTCCCGATGGCGGTATTGTATATGCCTATCATGTAAGCGATCCTGAACGATATGGAGTAGTGGAATTCGATAAAAACAAGCAAGTCATCTCCATTGAAGAAAAACCTGCCAGCCCCAAAAGCAACTATGCAGTACCCGGTTTATACTTCTACGATAATGAAGTAGTGAAAATTGCCAGGGAGCTGCAACCAAGTCCAAGAGGTGAATATGAGATCACAGACGTTAATAAAGAATACCTCCGCAGGAAAAAACTGACAGTGTCCATCCTGGACCGCGGCACAGCCTGGCTCGATACCGGCACCTTTGATTCCCTCATGCAGGCATCCCAATTTGTACAGGTCATAGAACAACGGCAAGGCATCAAAATAGCCTGTATTGAAGAAATTGCTTATAAGAAAGGATTTATAGCCAGGGAACAATTGGAAAAAATGGCGCAGCCATTATTGAAAAGCGGCTATGGGCAATACCTTATGAATCTGCTCAAAGAGAAAAGTGAATAACAAATACACCGCATGAAAACGATTGTCTGCGATTTCAAGTGAAACTTGCGTCCGTATTTTCCACGATAAATCTTAATTTGCAATCAATATTCACTTCCTGAGAAACAATACCGTACCCCGACAGGATTTTGATATAATTATTTAGAAAACACATTGTCAACCTGGTCTTTGAGTATTTCAGGGCACCATTTACTATTCACCATAAAATGAGCAAAATTCTTGTTACCGGCGGATGTGGCTATATCGGCTCGCACACCATAGTGGACCTGGTAGAAAACGGATATGATGTTATTTCAGTAGACAATAACGCACGTTCCTCCCCCCGCATTTTTGAAGGCATCGAAAAGATCACCGGCAAAAAGATCAAAAACTATAAAGTAGATCTGTGCAATTTCGACGACACCTTTGCTATTTTTCAGGAAAACGAAGACATTGCCGGCATTATCCATTTTGCCGCCTACAAAGCAGTAGGCGAATCAGTGGAGCAGCCCCTCATGTACTTTGAGAACAACCTTGTATCGCTCATCAACCTGCTGAAATGTGTGCAGGAATTCAATATACCACACTTTGTATTTTCCTCTTCCTGCACTGTGTATGGCAATCCCGATAAAATACCAGTCACGGAAAATACGCCGCCCAAACCTGCCGAATCGCCGTATGGCTATACCAAGCAAATGGGTGAGCAGATCATCAATGAATTTTCCAAAGCCAACCCGTCGCAATGCGTCTTATTGCGCTACTTCAATCCGGTAGGCGCTCATCCTTCCATCCTGATAGGAGAGTTACCCATCGGTAAACCGGCCAACCTCGTGCCCGCCATCACACAAACTGCTATTGGCAAACTGCCGCTCATGCAGGTATATGGTGATGACTATGATACCAGGGATGGCTCCTGTGTACGGGATTACATCCATGTAAGTGATATTGCACATGCCCACACCCTGGCCATAAAATACCTGGCAGATGGTAAGAGCACCAAGCGTTGTGAAGTATTCAACCTGGGCAGTGGCAATGGCTTCACGGTACTGGAAGCCATCAAAACCTTCGAGAAAGTAAGTGGGGTACACCTCAACTACGTAATAGGCCCCCGCCGCCCGGGCGATGTAATAGCCATCTATGCCAACAATGACTTTGCTGTGAAAACATTGGGCTGGAAGCTTAAATATTCACTGGAAGACATGATGCTCACTGCCTGGAAATGGGAACAACGCCTCAAAACAGATGAAAAATTCTACCAGAGCAAGCCAGCAGACCTGAATTAGTGCAGTCTGGATGACCCTCAGGTCATTAGTCCATAAGTCCGCAAAAAGCTATACAAACAAAAAACTTCCGGGCTTTCCGACTTCTGACCTCCGACTTCAGACTTCTGACTTATATTTGCACCACCAAATTTTGACCATGCTGAAAGAGATACAGCCCACCGGGCAAAAAGATACAAGAAGCGGCTTTGGCGATGGTATAGCAGAAGCTGCCCGCAAAAATTCCAACGTCGTTGCTTTAACAGCCGATCTGGCCGGTTCCTTAAAACTCAATCAATTCATCAAAGAATTTCCGGAACGCTTTATCCAGTGCGGTATTGCAGAAGCCAACATGATCGGTATAGCAGCCGGATTGACCATTGGCGGTAAAATTCCTTATACGACCACCTTTGCCAACTTTTCTACCGGCCGTGTATATGATCAGATTCGTCAGTCAGTAGCCTATTCCGGCAAAAATGTAAAGATCTGTGCTTCTCACGCTGGCTTAACGCTGGGCGAAGACGGCGCTACACACCAGATACTGGAAGACATTGGCATGATGAAAATGCTGCCAGGTATGACAGTGATCGTGCCTTGCGACTACAACCAGACCAAAGCTGCCACATTAGCGATAGCCGACTACCAGGGACCTGTTTACCTGCGTTTTGGTCGCCCGGTATGGCCTATATTCACCAAAGTGGAAGACTTTGTAATTGGTAAAGCGCAGGTATTCTCAGAAGGAACTGACGTTTCCATCTTTGCCTGCGGTCACATGGTATGGAAAGCCATTGAAGCAGGTGTCATCCTCCAGGAAAAAGGCATCAGTGTGGAAGTCATCAACATCCACACCATTAAACCCCTGGATACCGAAGCGGTACTTAAATCCATCACCAAAACCAAATGCGCGGTAACAGTAGAAGAGCACAACGTGCTGGGAGGTTTGGGTGATTCCATTGCACAGGTTGCAGCCCGCCACCTGCCTATTCCTATCGAATACATCGGCACCAACGATACCTTCGGCGAAAGTGGCACCCCCACGCAATTGCTGGAGAAATATGGCTTGTCTACACCACACATCATAGCCGCCGCCGAAAAAGTAATGAAGAGAAAATAATATAGTACTGTGTCTATAGCACAAGGGGTTAGCGCTGCTAACCCCTTTTATTTTTTATTTGCAAACGTTTCTTTCGCTCTGCGAGGGCTTGTAGCCTCGCAGTTTTATTTCGTAGCCTTTGGCTACTCTGTGCCACTTACCCCTGCACAAACCCCAACCTTCTCTCCATCTCCTTGCTCAATGCCGGCAACTTCCTTCTTTCAATCAAAAAGCTCGTCAGCCGGGCTATATCGGCAAAAATATAATGCTTGTCCAAAGCGCCTTTCAGGTAATCACGGCCGGTACTGCCACCGGTGCCAATACGGGTACCGATCATACGATGCACCATATTCATGTGGCGGTAACGCCAGGTACTTAATTGCTCATCTATTTCCAACAGGTTGTTCAGCAACTGGAAGGGTAACTGCAAAATGGGATAACCCCTGTACAACATAATAAACATAGCAGCCCGGCTGGCTTTGGGCGATAACCTTCTGTCATTGCCCGCAGTGGTATCAGCAAATACAGCATCAAAAAAAGCCTGGTTTTCCTGCTCGGCAGTAGCCAGACTTGTAACATAAATGTTACGATAGTCGCTCCAGAAATGCGGCACTTCATCAACAAAAGGCATCCTTTCCAGCCAGTCATTCAGCAATTCAACAAATGACCTTTCTTTTTCTACAGCTTTAATAAGGTCCACCTGCTGCTGACGCAACTGGGAAATATAATATTCTTGTCCAAAGCGGTGTTGGTATTTCAATCCCAGTTTAGCTTCCAGTATCTTAAACTGCCAGCTTTGGAAACCGGAAGCAGGGCGCAGCATATCCCGGAAATCAAGGAAGTCCATGGGCGTCATCGTTTCCATAATATCTATCTGGTGCACCAATACCTTGAGGATAGATACCATGCGCGATAAGCGATGCACCACCGTTTGCAGCTCCGGCGAATTATCATTCACCGAAGGCTTCTTCATAATAGCGCTCACCGAATCCACTTCGTACAGCAGTTGTTTAAACCACAATTCATACGCCTGGTGAATAACAATAAACAACATCTCATCATGCGCCGGCTGCTGCAATCGTTCACTTTCTGGCAACTGGGCATTCAGTATCTTATCCAACTGCAGATAATCGCTATAGTGTACTTCCTGTTGAGCCATCTGATTTTTTTTAGGCAAACTCATACCCTATATCCTTCCTGTAATACATATCCTCAAACTTGATCTGTTGCAACACCTTTCTCGATTTACGCACAGCTCCGCCGATCGTATCATCATAAGAGGTAACGCACAATACCCGGCCGCCACTTGTTACTACTTCATCCTCTTTCGGGGTAGTGCCGGCATGAAAAACAATACTATCGGCAGGAAGCGGTTTATCCAGTCCTTCAATGGGGAAACCTTTTTCATAAGAGCCGGGATAGCCGCCGCTCACAGCCATAACGGTACAGGCGGCACGATGATCTTTCTCCACCTTAATAGTATCCAAAGTTCCTTGTGCGGTAGCCTGTAACAGGTCCACCAGGTCTGTTTTCAGGCGGGGCATCACCACCTCTGTTTCCGGATCGCCCATGCGGCAATTGTATTCAATCACCAGCGGCTCATCACCCACCTTAATAAGACCTACAAAAACAAAACCTTTATAATCTATCTTTTCCTGGGCTATTCCTTTAATAGTAGGCTCCACCACCTTATCAATCACCTTCTTCATAAAAGCATCATCGGCAAAAGGCACCGGGCTCACCGCACCCATGCCACCGGTATTCAGGCCGGTATCGCCTTCACCAATGCGTTTATAATCTTTCGCCTCGGGTAGCAGTACATAATGTTTGCCATCCGTCACTACAAACACACTCAATTCGATACCGTCCAGGAACTCTTCCACCACTACCTTCTTGCCGGCATCGCCAAACTTGCTTTGCTGCAGCATCAGCTCAAACTCTGCCATGGCTTCTACATGTGAATGACAGATCAATACGCCCTTACCGGCTGCCAGGCCATCGGCTTTCAATACAATGGGTAACGAATGTTGCTGCAGGTAAGGAATGCCTTCCTCGTAATTGGTAGTGTCAAACTCCCGGTACTTAGCCGTAGGTATATGATGGCGCATCATAAACTTCTTGGCAAAAGCCTTGCTGCCTTCCAGTTGGGCCCCATATTGCGAGGGACCTATAATAGCCACCTGCTGCAGGGCAGCATCTTTCCTGAACATATCTACAATACCCTTTACTAACGGCTCCTCAGGACCGACCAATACCATACCGATCTGTTTATCCAGCACAAACTGTTTAATGGCATCAAAATCGGTAACAGACATGTTAATATTGGTACCACACAAAGCAGTGCCCGCATTGCCCGGAGCAATGTATAACTGTTGACACTTCGCGCTTTGTGAGAGTTTCCAGGCCAGTGCGTGTTCACGGCCTCCGGAGCCCAGGAGTAAAATATTCATAGTGTTCATGGTACATTTTAAACGTTGCGAATTTCGGGGATTCAGCCGGGATGGCGAATTTTAATTGATGTTTAGGGTTCCGGTATGGAATTTATCACTATTTTACGCCGCTAAGGGCATGGTCACCCCTTTTTTTGTCAGGTCTGCCGTTTTGATAGTACAGGATGTCCATGCCCCCACAATCCTTATCCTTACAAAGCATTGCTAAATCAACCCCCAACATATATGGCGCAGCCTGTCAGCGGCAAACATCCTAAAGGACTCTTCGTATTGTTCTTCACCGAAATGTGGGAACGTTTCAGTTACTATGGTATGCGGGCGTTACTGGTTTTATATGTAACCAACGCCTTGCTAATGGATGATAAATATGCCCAGGATGGCGTATATGGCAGCTATACAGGCCTTATATGGCTCACTCCTATACTGGGTGGTTACTTTGCAGACCGTTTGTGGGGCAACCGGCGGTCTATCATCATAGGCGGTTTCCTCATGGCGGCAGGCCAGGTCCTCATGTTTATAAGCGCATCTTACTACACCAATCCCAACCTGGCGCATGCTATCATGTGGGTAGGTCTTGCTATATTGATCATCGGGATGGGTTTTTTCAAGCCGAATATCTCAACACTGGTAGGCCAGTTATATCCCCAGGGCGACCGGCGGCTGGATTCGGCGTATACCATTTTTTACATGGGCATTAACCTGGGCGCTTTTATTGGTCCGCTGATATGTGGTGGCCTGGGCAACCAGTACGACGAAAGTGGCAAAGCTATCCTGGACGTTTTTAAATGGGGATTCCTGTCGGCAGGTTTCGCCATGTTTGCCGGAACACTCACCTTTATCTGGTTAAAAAACAAATACATTGTTGATCCCGAAGGAAAAGGGCTGGGCATTCTACCTAATAAACTAATGGTCAAACCAGATGAAGATGCCCGCAAACCCGAAAGCACACAATCATCCCTGGTACAGGTAGGCTTATGGGCGCTCATAGCAGTGGTTTTGTTCCTGGCATTTATGTTTATAGCCGGCCAGGACTGGATCAGCGCTTTTATCTTCAGTGTGGCTACAGCCGTATCCGGCCTCATCATCTTTGACCGATCCTTAACGCCTGCTGAAAGGGGGAGGATACTGGTTATCTTTATCTCTGCTTTCTTTGTGATCTTCTTCTGGGCCGCCTTTGAACAGGCAGGGTCTTCCTTAACCTTATTTGCCGAACGGAATGTGGACCGTTCCTATGCGGTAAACACGCAGCTTGGAACAGTCATCCTGTTCTTAGTGGCATTGGCGGCTGTACTATACTACTTCCTGCAACGGATCATGCTCATACCGGTAGAACTGAAAAGAGTGTTTGGCGGCTTAGCGATTGCTGCGATCTTGCTGGCCATCTATTACTACATTCAGGGAACACCTTACAACCTGAAAGAAATTCCTGCCAGTTGGTTCAACAGCGTGAATTCCATGTGGCTCATTCTAACAGCCCCGTTCCTGTCTCAGCTATGGCAATGGATGGGCAAAAAGAACATAGAGCCCTCCTCACCCAAAAAGCAGGCCCTGGGTTTATTGAGCCTTGCCGCAGGTTATTTACTCATAGCTTATGGGGTAAAAGATGTTACCAGCTCGGTAAGCATGCTTTGGCTGCTGGGCTTATACTTTCTGCATACAGTAGGTGAACTGTGTTTATCGCCTATTGGATTATCCCTGGTGAATAAACTGGCGCCGGCCCGTTTTACCTCCGTGCTGATGGGAGTATGGTTCTTATCCAATGCCGTGGCCAATAAATTTGGCGGCAAACTGGGCGCTTTATTACCCAGTAAAGGACCCACCAACTTTGCAGGTTATACCATCAACAACCTGTACGACTTCTTCATGCTGTTTGTAGTGATGAGCAGTGTAGCAGCGTTGTTGCTGTTCCTGCTATCCTACTGGATGGAAAAGCGCATGGGAACTGTAAAATAAGTGACTTAAAGAGCCCACACATTAGCATGTGTGGGCTCTTTCTCTATACAAAAACTACACGATTAATTTAAACTGATTGCTCTATGGCGGAAAAGAAATTTCAGCCGTTTGTTTCACCCGAAACCAACATGGCCGAGTTTACCTTAAAGTCGGTCCTCGTAGGCTCAGCCTTCGGAATTATTTTTGGCGCATCCACGGTTTACCTGGCATTAAAAGCAGGCCTCACTGTTTCGGCCTCCATACCCATTGCGGTAATAGCCATCACCCTCAGCCGGTTGTTCCTGCGCACCACCATTCTTGAGAACAACATCATCCAAACCACCGGTAGCGCCGGTGAAAGCATTGCAGCCGGTGTGGTGTTTACTTTACCCGGATTCCTCTTCCTCAGCGAAAAAAGCAGTGCTGATTATTTCAACTACTTCACCATCCTCATCCTGGCCATCTTTGGTGGTATCCTCGGCACATTAATGATGATCCCTTTGCGGAAACCATTGATCGTAAAAGAGCATGATACATTGCCTTACCCCGAAGGCACAGCCTGCGCCTCTGTGCTCAAAGCAGGGGAGAAGGGCGGTGACTTTGCAAAAACAGCCTTCTATGGTTTGGGCGTTGCCTTTGCCTATGCATTCCTGCAAAAGATCCTGCACTTCGTAGCAGAAGCACCTGTTTACATCAGTAAGCAAACCAACAAATATTTCCCTTCTGCCCGTACCGCTGCCGAGATCACGCCGGAATATTTAGGGGTAGGTTATATTGTAGGTCCCAAAATTGGTGGTGTACTGGTAGCAGGTAGTGTGTTGTGCTGGTATGTTTTCATTCCATTCCTGGCCACACTGGTACCCGGGGATGTAGTGGCCACCCAGTTGGTTAAATTAGGTTACCTCAGCTCCGTCACACAGGCCGGCGGGCCCGGCGGCTGGGACCCTGCCACCCATACCTTTACCGACCTGCCTACCGCTTTATACCGGGCCTATGTACGCCAGGTAGGTGCGGGCGCTGTGGCAGCAGGCGGATTTATCACGCTTATTAAAACCATCCCTACCATCATCTCTTCTTTCAAAGGAAGCCTTGGCTCATTGAAAAATGGCGCTTCTACAGCAGGCGTGCAACGTACAGACCGCGACCTTTCCATGAAAGTTGTAGGCCTCGGTAGTTTGGCCATGGTACTCCTCATTTCTGTTTTACCTCAACTGCCCGGCACTGGCATCGGCAGTAAATTACTCATCGGTATCCTCGTGGTTATATTCGGCGCATTCTTCGTTACCGTTTCTTCCCGCATTGTGGGCTTGATCGGTTCTTCCAATAACCCGATCAGCGGTATGACCATTGCTACCCTCATGGGCACCTGCCTCGTGTTCATTGCTGTTGGCTGGACAGGTAAAGTGTATGAACCTATGGCGCTGGTAGTAGGAGGCCTTATCTGTATTGCTGCCGCCAATGCAGGTGCCACTTCACAAGACCTGAAAACAGGTTACCTCGTAGGTGCCACTCCCAAAAAACAGCAGATAGCTTTATTCATAGGCGCTATCGTTTCCTCCATAGCCATAGGTTTAACAATAAAAGTGCTTGATTCACCAACACAAGAAATGGTTAACCAAGGTATCACGCATGCCATTGGTACCGACAAGTACCCTGCTCCACAGGGAACATTAATGGCAACCCTCATCAAAGGCATTTTGTCTTTCAATCTCGACTGGCAGTTTGTGTTAGTAGGTGTTGCCATTGCTGTGATGATGGAGCTGTGCGGCATTAAAGCATTATCATTTGCCATTGGTATCTACCTGCCACTGGCTACTACCCTGCCTATCTTTATTGGTGGCGCCATCCGGGGTATTGTAGACTGGAAACATAAGAAACGCGGAGATTCCGTAGTAGCAGAAGAGGAAGACCTGCGCAAAGGCAACCTCTTTGCCACCGGCCTGGTAGCAGGCGGTGCGCTGGCCGGTGTAATTGTTGCCTTCCTGTCAGCCAGTGACAGCATCAATGCAGGACTGCAAAAGATCAATATGGAACATGGATTGACAGAAAGCCTTGGCCGGAATGGATACTTCCTCCTCGGTGTATTATTCTTTGCCATCATGGCATTCATCCTCTATAGGACAGGCCTGCAAAAAAATAAACTGGAGTAACAAAGCCACTGATCATAAGCTTCAAGCCATGAGCCTTACCAGGTTCGTGGCTTTTTTTATGATCGAAGCAAACGGCTCGAAGCTCGTAGCTCAAAGCTCGCAGCTTTTCCTAATTCATCTTGAAGGGAACAATCATCTCAAACACGGGGATATTCACATCGAAAGTAGACTTGCTGTGCAGGTTTTCCATCAGGTAAGTGCCGTACATCTTACCCATCTCGCTGCGGAGGTTGCAGCCACTAACATACTGGTACCGTTCGCCCGGTTGCAGGGAGGGCTGAACACCTACCACACCTTCCCCTTCCACCTCGCGGTTGCTGCCATTGCTGTCTACAATATACCAGTGGCGGCGGTGTAACTTAACGGGGAAATTATTATGATTCTCAATGGTAATACGATAGGCAAACATATACTCCCCCGACACCGGGTTGGAATAATCCGGCTGGTAGAAAGTCTCTACGCTGATCTCAATGCCTTCGGAGATTTTAGATACCATTACTAGCTGTTTGCCCGTTTAAAGGTAAACAAAAATAAAGGCTGGGTGTAGTAATTGGCAAGATTTAATGGCTTTTATTGCGGGTAGATGCTAATTTTGCCCCGCTTTTAAGCATTTTCTTCAATTTTACCCACTTACATTAAATAATTCACTTATGAAAATAGCAGTTGCGAAAGGCGACGGTATCGGACCGGAAATCATGGAAGCTGTATTGAAGATATTCGAAGCCAATAAAGTCCCCCTGGAGTATGAAGTCGTTGAAATGGGTAAATGGGTATTTGATAAAGGTTTTTCCAATGGTATGACCCCCGAAGCACAGCAAACCATTGAAAGCCTGGGCATGCTCTTCAAAGGACCGATGGAAACGCCCAAAGGCAAAGGGGTAAAAAGTGTAAACGTTACGGCCCGTAAAACCTGGAACACCTTTGCCAACAAAAGGGTATTTCAAACCCTCCACGGTGTGGATACCGTTTTCTCCAAAGCAGGCATTCCTATTGATATAACAGTTGTTCGCGAAAACATTGAAGATACCTATGGCGGCATTGAGCACATGCTCACCCACGACGTTGCCCTCAGCCGCCGTTTCATCACCAGGCCTGGTAGCCTGCAGGTTATCCGCTACGCTTTTGAAATGGCCAAACAGAAAAAAGCAAAACGTATCACCTGCGGCCATAAAGCCAACATCATGAAGCTCACCGATGGCCTCTTCCTTGAATGCTTCTATGAAGTAGCCAAAGAATATCCGGAACTGAAGGCAGATGACATCATTGTAGACGACCTCTGTATGAAACTCGTTACCCGTCCGGATACCTTCGATGTGGTAGTGCTCACCAACCTCCAGGGCGATATTGTATCCGATCTCTGCGCCGGTTTGGTAGGAGGTCTCGGATTTGCGCCTTCGGCCAACGTAGGTGATCACATCTCCATCTTTGAAGCTGTACACGGTACTGCACCCGATATTGCCGGAAAGAACATAGCCAATCCTACCGCCTTATTACTAAGCGGCATCTCCATGTTGCAGCACCTGGGGTTAACAGAGAATGCTGGTATCATCGAAAATGCCTTACTCTATACCCTAGAAAGCGGCGTACATACCGGCGATTTTGGCGATAAGTCAAAAGCATCTGTCAATACCACCCAGTTTGCAGATGCCATCATCAGCAACTTCGGCAAACAGCCGGCGCACAACCCCAAAGCGGTATTCCCCAATCAGCCGGGCACACCTACTCCGTTCAAACTGCAGGAGAATGCCATGATGGAGTCTAAAGAGATCGGCAATGAAAACATCGTGGGTGTTGACATGTTCATTGAAAGCAACCTGCAGCCTCAGTCCATTGCCACCAAATGCCAGCGCCACGCAGGTGTTAAATTCAAGCTCGTTAACATCAGCAACAGGGGAACACAGGTATGGCCTACAGGCTCCGTATATACCAACCTGGTAAACGTATACAATGTGCGGTTTGAATCCCTCGATGGAGAGCCACTCAGCCAGCAGGACATCCTTGGTTTATACGTAAGCCTCAGCGGCAACTTCAAGATCTGTTCTTCAGAACTGCTGAACATGTGGGGCGAAAAGAAAGCATACAGCCTCGCACAGGGACAATAATTCAGTAAATCAAACTAATAGGAGAGTCCGCAACAAGAATACTGTTGCGGACTCTTTTTATCTGAATAACTATCGGTAACTCTTAAGGATTGTCGTAACTTTCAGATAGGGGAAACGTTATGCAAAAAGAATACACCAACAACGAAGTAACAGTAGTCTGGAAGCCTGAACTATGCATCCATTCAAAAGTTTGCTGGAAGGGGCTGAAGGAAGTATTTGATCCCACCAAACGACCCTGGGTCAACATACAGGGCGCCGCCACAGAGAAGATCATTCAACAGGTACGACATTGCCCCAGCGGTGCATTGAGCTATTACCTCAATGAAACAGGAGCAGCCCAGGACCCGGTAGCAGAAGCGGGCAGCATCATAAAAGTGGAAGTGAGTCCAAAAGGTCCTTACCTCATCAATACACAATGCATCATCAAATATCCCGATGGACGCGAGGAAATAAAAAATGGCAAAATAGCCTTATGCCGCTGTGGCTCCTCCAACAACAAGCCCTTCTGCGATGGCCGCCACAAAGAGATCAACTTTGAAGGATAGATTTTGATAGTGATTATTTATCGCCATGGTTCGTGAGGACACGAACCATTTATAACTTTTTCGCTTTCGTATACCCATTCTTCTGCAGCCACTGCATTACCTTGTCCCGCTGATCTCCCTGGATGATCACCTCCCCGTCTTTAACGGCGCCACCCGTACCGCAGAAATTCTTCAGCTTCTTGCCCAGCTCTTCCAGGTCTTCATCTGTACCTACAAACCCCTGTACCAGTGTCACTGCTTTACCGCCACGGTTTTTGGTGTCCAGGCGCACCTTCAGTAACTGCTGCGCAGGAGGCAACGTAGCATGTTGTTCCTGCGGCTCTTCTTCAAACCGGAAATTGGGGTCCGTACTATATACAAACCCTTTACTGTCGGGCTTATTCTTTTTACTCATCGTCCATTATTTTAATTCGCGTTACTCTTTTTCAATGTTCTGCAAGCATGTAATGTTACCTTATTTTGTCATTTCGAACCCGCCATATGCCCCTGCCTCATCAGCAGGCTAAGCGGGTGAAATCTGCTTGCGAAGCAAACGCCACTCACCATTCACAACTCACCACTCACAACACCACCGCCTTCAAACTCAGGTCCAGGCTCTTCGCCTGGTGTATCAGCGCCCCCACACTTACATAGTCTACACCTGTTTTGGCATACGCTTCAATATTGTCAAGGTTAATGCCGCCGCTTGCCTCTGTTTCTATCTTCCCATTAATCACCTGTAAGGCGCCCTTCAATCCTTCCGGTGTAAAATTATCCAGCATAATACGGTCTACCTTGCCAAATGCCACTACTCTTTTTACCTCGTCCAGGCTGCGTGTTTCCACTTCAATCTTCAGGGCAGGGTTTACCTGTTCTACATATTGCCGGGAAAGTTCGATCGCTTTCTCCAGGCCGCCACAGTAATCAATATGATTATCTTTCAGCATGATCATATCATACAGTCCCATGCGGTGATTGTGTCCGCCGCCGATACGGACAGCTTCTTTTTCCAGCAGGCGGAAATTGGGAGTGGTTTTGCGGGTATCCAGCACCTTTGTCCGGTATCCTTTTATCCGGTCACTGTATTGATGGGTGAGTGTGGCAATGCCGCTCATACGTTGCATACAATTCAGCACCAGGCGCTCACATTGCAAAATAGTATGGATAGAAGCGGTTACCTCAAAGGCAGTTTCACCATACTGCATGGCATCGCCATCTTTCTTAAAGGGAGTGAAAACAGCAGCGGGTTCTTTATACCGGAAAATGGCCTGGGCCACCTCCATCCCGGCCAGTATGCCATCCTGCTTGATCTTTAATACGGCTTTCCCCCTGGCATCGGCAGGGATACAGCTTAAAGTAGAATGGTCCCCATCACCAATATCTTCCGCCAACGCAGACCTGATCAATACATCTAATTGCTCATCAAAAGTTAGCATGCCGCAAAGATAAGCAGCAGACCACTAAACTGCTCTGCGGGACTTGCAGTCCCGCAGCCGGTATCGTGGTCCAGGCAAAAGAAAAGACCCATAACATTCCTGCTATAGGTCTTTACGTGTTTTCAGGGATAAATGACTTTATTCAACCAGTTCGAAGCCCATTTCCTGTACCACCTGCTGCTCTCCCTTCTGCTTCATAAAGAATTTCGTACGGTAATTGCCATTGCTTGTTTGTAAGGTCCCTACACAAAACAAGGATCCATCTTTATTCTCCCCCCGGTGCTTAATCTGAAAATTCTTCACCTTATTGGTGGAAAAGAAGTCTTTCAGGATCATTTCAGCCTGACTTTTACTGTAATTATCACTCTTTCCGGGCAGGGAAATGTCCACACGGCTGTCAAAATACCTGGACAATTGGTTGGCATTGCCGCTGCGCATAGCAGTTACTACATCATCGATTGAATAGTAGTACGAAGTGAATGAGACCAGGAATAGCGAAAAGGCCATTGTCGCCAGCCTCAGATGTTTTATCATAAGTGCAACGATTTACGCATTAGAAATGGCTAAAAACATGCCAAAGTAAGAACCCGTTGAAAAAATACTAATCCCTGTGTATTACTTACCTTTGCCCCCGGTTATTTCAACAAAGCTAACATAATCATATCGTTATATGTCATCCGCCAAAGCAATTTTAATCATCATGGATGGTTGGGGCCTGGGTAAAGTAAAGACTTCAGACGCCATCCAAAACGCCAACGTTCCCTTTGTAAGCTCCCTTTATGCCAAATACCCAAACACCACACTCGTTACCTGCGGCGAAGCAGTAGGATTGCCCGACGGACAAATGGGTAACAGTGAAGTAGGTCACCTCAACCTGGGCGCCGGACGCATCGTATACCAGGAATTACAGCGCATCAATGTAGCCGTACGGGACGGTTCTTTTGATAAGAATCCGGTACTGTTAAATTCCATACAATATGCCCTGGATAATAAGAAACCCCTGCACTTGCTGGGACTGGTCAGTGATGGCGGCGTTCACTCCCATACACTGCATCTGAAGGCCATCGTTTCCCTTTGCGCCAAAAAAGGATTAAAAGAAGTTTATATCCATGCCTTCACTGATGGCCGCGATACAGACCCCAAAAGCGGCCTTGGTTACCTGAAAGACCTGCAGGAACACCTCAACAAAACCACCGGCAAGATCGCTACCGTAAGTGGCCGCTATTATGCCATGGACCGCGACAAACGCTGGGAGCGGGTAAAGCTGGCGTATGATGCGCTGGTAAATGGCGCCGGCGAAAAAGCAACCGACGGCATCGCCGCCATTGAACAATCTTACGCGCACAACATTACTGATGAGTTCATAAAGCCTACTGTTATTACAGGCGATAATCAGCAGCCCCTCATCACCATCAAAGATGGCGATGTAGCTATTTGCTTCAACTTCCGCACCGACCGTTGCCGGGAAATAACACAGGTGCTCACCCAAACCGATATGCCCGACCATGGTATGAAGAAACTGTCCCTGCATTATACTACCATGACGGAGTACGACAAAACCTTCAAAAACGTACAGGTTGTTTTTGAAAATGATAACCTGAACAATACCCTGGGGGAAATACTGGCTAAAAATGGCAAGACACAGATCCGCATTGCCGAAACAGAAAAATACCCGCACGTTTCCTTCTTCTTCAGTGGTGGCCGGGAAGTACCTTTCGATGGCGAGCGCCGGATCATGGTCCCTTCGCCCAAAGTAGCCACCTACGACCTGCAACCGGAAATGAGCGCCTTTGAATTAACAGACGCCATTGTTCCGGAAATAGAAAAAGAAAGTGCCGACTTCATTTGCCTCAATTATGCCAATGCCGACATGGTGGGCCATACAGGTATTTGGGAAGCGGCTATAAAAGCAGCGGAAACAGTAGATAAATGCGTGGAGCGGGTCGTTACTGCCGCCCTGGCGCATGGCTATACCGTTTTCCTCACCGCCGACCATGGCAATGCCGATTACATGATCAATGAGGATGGCACCCCTAATACGGCCCATACGCTCAACCTGGTGCCTTTATTCGTCATTGACAAAGACTGGAAGGGTACCGTAAAGGCCGGCAAACTGGGCGATTTAGCCCCTACCATCCTCACCAAAATGGGCCTGCCCATCCCGGCCGAAATGACCGGGGAGGTGCTGATCGGATAAGCTGAAGGCAGTAACCAGGTGCTCCCGGGATCAACCGTGGATAGGCTATAGATACTCTATACATACTCTATAGATACGCTATACCAACCCTATACCATACCTATATTAAAGGCGCATTTTACTAAAAAACGGGATGCCGGACAGAAATATCCGCCATCCCGTTTCTATTTGATTATCAATACACCATCTGTCCAATTCAACCACTTCTTCCGCCGGTTACCGTATCCAAACCCTTAGTCCAACCCTTAGTCATTTTTACCCCTTCTTCTTAGTTAGCTGCTGGCGCAAGTATGCCGCTAGTGCCCGTGCGGATGGGTACTTGTGCCACTGCAAATCCTTATCAGGCCAGCATTATTTTTCCCCGGGACGCAGCTTTTACTGCTGGAAATTGTCTAAATTACAGGGCAACCAAACGGTTTATATGACCGAAGAAGCCATTTTACAAGGCTGTTTACAAAACAATACGACTGCCCAGCGGGAATTATACCAACGGTATAGCCCAAAGATGTTGTCAGTTTGTTACCGGTTTGCCCACAACCGGGAAGATGCAGAGGATATGTTGCAGGAAGGTTTTATCAAGGTATTCTCACAGATACATACCTTCCAGAATAAAGGCGCTTTTGAAGGTTGGATTCGCCGTATCATTGTTCATACCTGCATCAACCACCTGAAGAAAAATAAGAAGTTTAATGAAAGCGTGGATATCATACACGCCAATACGATGCAGGTACGGGAAGAATCAGTCCCGTCCATTGTGCAGGCCAAACAGGTAGTTGAATGTATCCGCCTGTTGCCGATAGGATACCGGACAGTATTGAATCTCTATGCTGTAGAGGGATATTCACACAAAGAGATCGCTGATATGTTGGATATAGAAGAAAGTACCAGCCGCTCCCAATATACAAGGGCAAGGCAGATGCTGGAAGACATACTGGTTAAAAAGAGAATCATTCAAAAGCCAAAAGAAAAGATCAGCTGGTTTGGAATGACCGCGGGACAGTGATAAGTGATAAGAGAACACCTGATTGTTGCTATGAAACCAATCCTTTGCAAAACACTTACCCGTACAAACACCAACGATTATGGAGCGCGGTTTTTACAATGACGAGTTTGAAGAGCTGATAAAGCAAAAAGCTGATCAATACAAAATATATCCCTCCGATCAGGTATGGAAAGGAGTACACCGTGCATTACATACCCGCCGCAAATGGTACTGGCTCAGTTTCCTGCTTTTTCTCTCCGGTATCAGCTACTATGCCATCCTCCAGTTAATAGCACCCACCGAAGGCAACCGGAAACCGGCTACCAACATCAATAACCCGGCTTCGCATACAACGGCAGCCAATAATAATACCGGCAAACCGGCTGTAGTTATTCCATTCTCTGCCCACACGAACCAGAGAGATGCGCGCAGCAGCCAGGCAAGTACCCCGCGTTCATTCGTTATCAATCCGGATAACTTCAGCGCCAGCGAAACAACAGGCAGCATAGCGCCCACCATCGTAACCATTGAAGGCATTGATCCGCTGACGGAAGCAGGTAAAAATACAACCGCTGAAGAAACAGCAATAGCCGACCATACAGGCAAAGCCACATCCCCCAAAACATTACTGGCCGATAAGCTCACAGCTATTCCCGCCAACAATAAAAACGGGCAGCCGTCTGTTGAAAACAACCTGCTGATCGTTTTCAACGATTTGTCGGCGGTAGCGCCCCCGGATGCAGAACAAAAACCTGCACATCCCGGACAAACAGCTCCTCCTGATGCAGCGGCAACAGAAGATGAAGAAAGGATCGATTGGTTGCAGCAATATGCCGTATACAACCTTGCCGTGCCTAAACTCAAACGCCTGAGCTGGCAGTTGGCATTTGCACCCACTATGAACTACCGGAAGTTGAGCGGCACCAATGGCTCCGCCCCTTCTGATATCAAGAACGTTCCCATGGCTGGCAATGTAGCCAGCGATCCCAATCAACTGGTCAATCATAAACCAGCCCTGGGCTTTGAATTAGGCTCTCACTTCCTGTATGCAGTCAACAAGAGCCTGCAGATCAGGGCAGGCGCCCAGTTCAACTATTCCCGTTATGCTATCCAGGCCTATGGGTCCTATTCATCAGACCGGGCTACCATCGCCCTTAACAGCGCCAACAACACAGATTCCATTACCAACTATACCCGCATCCGCAACTTCGGAGGCGATGTATCAGAAAACCTCCAGAACCAGTACTTCCAGCTATCCATACCGGTAGGCCTGGAGCTGCGCCTGCTGGGCAGTGGTAAGATCCAGATAGGCGCCGCCGGCACCGTGCAGCCTACCTACCTCATCAACAGGCAAACCTACCTGATCACTACCGACTATAAGAACTATACCAAAGAACCTTCCCTCGTAAAAAGATGGAATGTTAATACCGGTGCAGAAATATTCCTCGCCTACAAATCAGGCGATCTTAAATGGCAGGTGGGCCCCCAATTCCGCTACCAGCTATTCTCCAGCTATGTCAGTGAATATCCCATCCGCGAATACCTGATGGAATATGGTATTAAAATAGCTGTAACCAAAACTATCCGCTAAGGCATATACACAATTATCAACAAAAGCTGCCGTTATAACACAACAGCAGCTTTTATTTTTCATCTATCATTCCAATATGAAGTTTCCTCTGGCATTCCTGGTAATCCTGCTCATAATAACGTCTTCCTGTAAAAACAAAGCCGGCGAGCCCGGTAAGACCACCACCACCCTGCAGGACTCTGCCAGGGTCAGCGATTCCGCCATCTCCTACCTGCCCATAGCAGACCTGATCCGCCAGGACCTCCAGCACGTGGACTCCTTTGCAGGCGGCATATTGAAAAAGTCCACCATCAATGGGAAAAAGGACTCGGTGTTCATCCGCCCCCCGGCACTTCACGAGGCTGCCCGCGCCTTCCTGCTGCCCGAACTGGAAACCACCTCCTTCCGCCGTTCATTTACAGAAAACTCCTTCATGGACCAGTCTACAGAACAGATACAATTCATCTATACGCCCAAAGATCCCGCTGTTTCCGTGCGGAATGTAGTGGCCTACATAACGCCTTCGGGATCCGGCGATAAAGTAAGCCGTATCTACCTCGAAAGGGAATGGACAGCAGGTGATACCCTCATACAGCAAAAACTCACCTGGAAGACCAATCAATACTTTTACATCATCACCATGCGCCAGCCCAAACAAGGCGCCCCTTCCACCAGCATAGAAAAGCTGATCTGGGACCCGGAACATTTTGGGGATTAATCGTTTCGGTTCGTGTAATTGGCGCCAATTCGTGTTTCACCCCGGATTCACTAATTTGCACCCTGCCCTACCGCGTGGCAGATAAGATATGACGGCACAGGAGTTCCAAAATATTGCACATACCATACCGGTCAATCCGGGTATCTATAAATATTACGATGCACAGAATACCCTCCTTTATGTAGGCAAGGCCAAAAGCCTGCGCAAAAGGGTTAGTTCCTACTTCGTTAAAACCTTTACCTCCTACAAAACGCATGAGCTGGTACAGCGTATCCACCACATTGAATTTACCATTGTAGATTCAGAGCAGGACGCCTTTTTACTGGAAAACTCGCTCATCAAGCAGTTCCAGCCACGTTTTAACATCAACCTCAAAGACGATAAGACCTATCCATACATCGTTATCAAAAAAGAGCCCTTCCCCCGTATCTTCCTTACCCGTACCGTCATTGCCGACGGCTCGGAGTACCTGGGGCCTTTTACCTCGGTAGGCCGGGTACGGGAGCTCATCAGTTTCATCCGTAACAACATCCCCCTGCGCACCTGTAAGCTCAACCTTACGGCCAACAACATCCAGAAAAAGAAATTCAAAGTATGCCTCGAATACCACCTCGGCAACTGTAAAGGCCCTTGTGAAGGGCTGCAAACCGAAGCCGATTACCGGGAAGGGCTGCAACAGATACGGAACATCCTGAAAGGCAATCTCAGCCCGGTTATACAGCATTTCAAAGAGGAAATGAAAGCAGCGGCAGCACAACTGGCCTTTGAAAAGGCAGAGATCATCCGCAAAAAAATTGACCACCTGGAGCAATACCAGGCCAAATCCATCATCACCACCAACCGCCTTACCAATGTGGATGTATTCTCCCTGCTACGGGATGGCGATCAGGCCTATGTGAACTACCTCATGGTACAGAACGGCACCATTGTGCAAACGCATACTTCCCTGTTGGAAACCCATCTCGATGAGCCGGATGAGGAAGTACTATCCTTTGCTATCGGGCAGATACGTACCACCTTTAACAGCCTTTCTTCAGAGCTCATTGTGCCCTTTGAACTGGAATATGCCGAGCCCAATGTCATCCTCACCATTCCGAAAGGAGGGGATAAAAAGAAACTGCTCGAACTCTCAGAAAAGAACGTTAACTACTTCCGGGAAGAACTGAAAAGGAAAAAAATCCTCCGGCTGGAAGGAAAGGACGATTGGGAAAGAAAAGAAGTATTATACCAGTTACAGGAAGACCTGCAGTTGCCCGAAGCGCCTGTGCACATTGAATGCTTTGATAACTCCAACTTCCAGGGCAGCTACCCGGTTTCGGCCATGGTATGCTTTAAAGATGGAGTGCCCAGCAAAAAAGACTACCGGCATTACAATGTAAAAACAGTACAGGGCATCAACGACTTTGCCACCATGAAAGAGGTGGTATACCGCCGTTATAAAAGGCTGCAGGACGAAAAGCAATCCTTCCCGCAACTGGTCATCATTGATGGCGGTAAAGGGCAGTTAGGGGCTGCCCTGGAAAGCATTGAAGAGTTGGGACTGCAAGGCACCATGACCCTGGTGGGCCTGGCCAAAAATGAGGAAGAGATCTTCTTTGCCGGCGATCAGGAATCAGTAAAACTTCCCTATAACAGCGAAAGTCTTAAGCTCATCCGCCGTATCCGCGATGAAGTACACCGCTTTGGCATCACCTTCCACCGCCAGAAACGCAGTAAAGGCACCTTTAAAAATGAACTGGAACAAATAAAAGGCATCGGCAAAAACACAGCCGACCAGCTGCTCAAAGAATTTAAATCGGTAAAACGTATTAAGGAACTGCCGGAAGAAGAGTTGATAAAATCAGTAGGCGCCTCCAAAGCAAAGCTTATCCGTGATCACTTTACACAAGCCGGAGGGGCCGAAAAAAGCCTGCTCTGAAAAGAGCAGGCCATGCTAACCTATGAAAAAACACCTAAGTGAGATCTTTGATCAATTATTAAGACGCTTCCGGTTATCCAGCCGTTGCTGGCGGCGTTCCATCAATTCCCTTTGAAGCACACCACCGAAATCTTTCTCTGCCTTAAAAAAGGAGTTCACCTTTTCGGCCGAAAGCGCTTTCGTAAATTCACCATTATACTTTTTACGGATACTGAGTAACTTCTCCTCCGTATCAATTTCTTTCTCCTTATTCAGCCTGGCATCTCCCCGTACCTTACGGATCTCAGCCGCATACTTATTATAAATAGGCCAGAACTTCTGCGCTTCTTCCGCAGACAGGTTCAGCTTTTGGGTAAGGTAGCCGATCTTGAGCGCCTCTATCTTACCGCCATTATTCTTCTTGTCGTCGTCGTCGCCTTCCTGGGCTATTACAGCAGTCCCTACGGTCAGGAAAAGGGTGATTATTAAAAGTAACTTTTTCATGATCAGAAATTAGTTAGTGGCAACATGCCTGGTGAGCATATTTTGTTCAAGGTATTTTTGAATTTCCGCATCCGATACATTCTGCAACAGGTCCTGCATATCATCGGCCTCTATCTCGGGTTGGCTGTTGGCAGCCAGCAATTCTGCGGGCAACGCTACCGACTGGTTGTCCAGGTAGCTTTCCAGCTCTGCTTCCGGGATACTATTCAACTCTTTTACAGGTAACTTCTCAGTGCTGGCAACAGGCGTCACCGGATCTGTACCAGGCCTACCGGTAAACCACCAGGCAGTCATGGCCATTACGCCGGCTATCACTGCTGCTACGGCATAGCGCATTACCTTGCGACCGACAGAAAGTGATACGACCCTGGCTGGCGTTGCTGCTTGCTTCACCTGCGTCAATACCTGGCCGGGCAATTGTTCAAAATAACCGGCAGGCACTTCATACACCTGTTTATCGTTAAGCCCTGCCAATACAGCCGGAAGGTTTTCCAGCTCTTCATTGACAAAATCAATGGCTTTAGCGCCCGACACCACATTCTCTGTAAGATCGCTGAAATAACCAGCAGGAGCCTCAAAAGGAAGCTTTTTATCCAGCTTGCTTAGCAGGGGCGAAAGAGCAGCTAACTCTTCCTGTGGGGTAAGCGTATCGCCCGAAGCCTTTACACGTTGCAGGATACTATCGGCCAGGTTATCAAAATACCCCGCCGGAACAGTAAACGGATTAGTCGTTACCCCCTGTAATACAGGTGGTAATGCCGCTTCTTCAGCCCTGATCCTTTCCATTACCCGGGCGGCCAGACCGTCAAAATAACCGGCCGGAACCTGGTAAGGAAGCTGCCGGTTGATCCGGGCCACTTCCGGGCTGATAGCTTGTAATTCGTTTAATATGTTGACACTGTGATCCATGAGCAATATATGAGACCGTTATTGTTAATGGAAGTTTAATGATTTAGTATATAATCCTCAATTTTTTTTACAGCATGGTGGTAAGAGGCTTTCAGGGCTCCTTCCGAGGTTTCCAGCACTTTGGCCATCTCCTCATAGGGCATTTCATCATAATATCTCAAACCAAATACAATTCGCTGTTTTTCAGGTAGTTGCTGAATAGCCAACTGGAGTTTCCATTCCAGCTTGGAAGCATCAAAATGCTTATCGGCCTTAATCTTGTTTTCCAGCCCGCTCTCCACATCTCCCAGGGGCACAGCACTGCGTTTCTTCTGCTGCTCCAGGAAAGTAAGGCACTCATTCGTGGCAATGCGGTAAAGCCAGGTATAAAGCTGTGAGTCCTCCCTGAAATTCTCCAGGGCATTCCACACGCGGATAAACACATTCTGCAATACGTCATTGGCATCTTCATGTTCTATCACCATCCGGCGAACATGCCAGTATAACTTCTCCTGGTATTTCCGGATAATGGACGTATACGCACTTTCTTTGGTAGCAGGATTACGGAACTGCACCAACAACTCACTGTCTTGGGTGGTAACCGCCATAGGTTAGCATTTATAGGTGGTTAGGTAAATAGCATGAATTCGAATAAAATTAACCCATTTGGTTTAAAACGTGCAGGTACTTTAAGAAAGTATTTACAAGACATAAAGGCACTGAGGCAACAAGGCAACGAGAAATTGGGAAGCCCTCACTGCCTTGTTGCCTCAATGCTAATGCCTTTTTGCCTCATTGCCTCTACAAAAATCTATCGAAATAAACATTGTAAAACAATTAACAGTGATATCACACGTTAGTGCAACAGCAGGCAACCGCAATTGTCAAATGCACAATCTCTGCCAACATAGTGGGTGAGGTACCCTAAACAGAATTCACACTTGTTGAAAAAATACTGTTCCGGTCGCGCCTCCAGCGGGATTACACTTTGTTAATTCGGATTATTTGCATCAATTTTGCAGGCATTATATTCATATCCAAAAATCTGACCTTTTAAAATGGGCTTATTCAACTTTTTTACCCAGGAGATCGCCATAGACCTGGGTACAGCCAATACCCTCATTATCCATAACGACGAAGTAGTAGTGAATGAACCGAGCATCGTTGCCCTGGATCGAAATAACCCCAAAACCGTACTGGCCGTAGGAAAGCGTGCATTAATGATGCACGAGAAGACCCATGAAAGCATCCGCACCGTTCGTCCCCTGAAAGATGGTGTAATTGCCGACTTCAATGCCGCAGAACTAATGATACGGGAAATGATCAAAATGATCTATCCCAAAAAACCTTTATTCCCCCCCAGTTGGCGTATGATGATCTGCATCCCTTCCAGCATTACGGAAGTGGAAAAACGTGCTGTACGTGACAGTGCGGAACAGGCAGGCGCCAAAGAAGTATACCTCTTACACGAGCCGATGGCAGCGGCACTGGGTATAGGTATTGACGTGGAAGAGCCCGTTGGTAACATGATCATTGATATCGGTGGTGGTACTACCGGTATTACCGTAATAGCCCTGGCAGGTATCGTTTGTGATCAGAGTATCCGGATTGCCGGTGACGAATTCACCGCCGACATCATGGAAGCCCTGCGCCGTTACCATAGCCTGCTCATCGGTGAGCGCACTGCCGAGCAGATCAAGATCAACATCGGCGCTGCCATGAAAGACCTGGACAACCCACCCGATGATATCCCTGTTAACGGCCGTGACCTGGTAACCGGTATTCCCAAGCAGATCATGGTAAGCTACCAGGAAATCGCCGAAGCACTGGACAAAAGCATCTTTAAAATAGAAGAAGCCATCCTGAAAGCGCTTGAAATGACGCCGCCCGAGCTGGCAGCCGATATCTACCGCCGTGGCTTATACCTTACCGGTGGTGGCGCCTTACTGCGCGGACTGGATAAAAGGCTTAGCCAAAAGATCAAACTGCCGGTGCATGTGGCCGATGATCCGCTGAAGAGTGTTGTACGGGGTACCGGACTGGCATTAAAGAATTATGAACATTATCCCTTCGTAATGCGATAAAAAATTCTAAAATCAGCATCGTGCTTCCCCACAGGTACGCTTTTTGAATTTAGAATACCGAATTATAAAACTTTACAGTAGGTGCGTAATATATTTCTCTTCATCAGAAGGTACTTTAACTTCCTGTTCTTCATGGTGATGCAGATGGTGGCATTATATATCCTGTTTCACTACAACCGTTTCCACGAAGCTGCTTTCATGGGCGTAGCCAGTGAGGTAACAGGCCGTGTCAATGAAAAATATAACAACGTAGAATACTACTTCAAGCTCAAAAAGACCAACGAAGCACTCGTAAAGGAAAATGAGCAGTTACGCAACCAGTTGCTCCAGAACTTCGAAACACCCGATACCACCAAACAGGTAGTCAGTGATTCCCTTTTCCGCGACACGCTGGGGCAAACCCGGAAATACCTGTTCCGCGCAGCCAAAGTGGTCAACAACTCCGTCAACTTCCAGAACAACTACTTTACCATTCACCGGGGTGAGAACCAGGGTGTAAAAAAAGATATGGGCGTTATCAGCCCTTCCGGTGTTGCCGGCTCTGTCATCTTTACCAGCAGCAACTTTGCTGTAGTCATGAGCCTGCTGCACAGCCAGAGCCGTTTGAGCGCCAAACTCAAGAAAAGCGGTGAAACCGGCCAGGTGTTGTGGGATGGGAAAAATGCCTCTTACCTCACCATGATCAACCTGCCCAAAAGCATGCCCGTAAATAAAGGCGACTCCATCATAACCAGCCAGTATTCCAGCCGGTTCCCACAGGGCATCCTGATAGGCATTGTGGCAGAAATAGTGGACGACAAATCCAGCAACTTCTACACCCTTAAATTAAAAGCCGCTACCGACTTTTATAATATAGAGCATGTTAACGTGATAGAAAACCTGCAAAAAGAAGAGCAAAAAAAACTGGAGGAAGCCATTAAAACCAATGAGTGATCTTGTTAAAAATATAATCCGTTTCGCTTTATTCATATTCATCCAGGTGTATGTGCTATTCCAGATACCGCCATTACACCGTTTCATTGTTCCCTACATCTACTTCCTGTACATCCTGTGGCTGCCTTTCCGCATTTCCCGTGGCACTTTAACACTGGTAGGGTTTCTCTTTGGTATGACCCTCGACTTCTTCACCAGCACGCCCGGTTTGCATGCAGCGCCCTGCGTACTGATTGCCTACCTGCGTCCCTTCCTGGTAAACATCCTCATCCCGCAGGAAGGCGCCGAGCAGAACTATAAATCGCCCTCCATCACCAGTATGGGATTAGCGCCCTATGCCACTTACATCCTTATTTTAACGTTGTTACACAATGCATACCTCGTATTTTTGGAATGGCTGCAGTTTGGTTCCTTCTGGTACTTCCTGGGAAAAGTATTGGCAACAACCGGCATCAGTTTATTGTTAATACTCATTACTGAACTACTTTTCTACCGTAAAGAAAAATTCAGGACCAACACTGCTTAAAACAATAAAAATTAATCATTACACTCACACTTAATTTGTACATTGATACAAGATTCATGTACGCTGTCCTATGGCTCTATTTAACCAATCCCGCAGTAATATTATCCGGCTCATCTTCCTGGGAATATTCCTCATTATATTGGTACAATTACTAAATCTGCAGGTAATCTCCGGCAAATACCAGCAGTTGGCCATGGACAATGCGGTATTCCCCAAAGTAAAATATCCCGACCGCGGTATTATCTTCGACCGTAAGAACAGGGCTATCCTCAATAATACCATCATGTACGACCTGGTGGTAACACCCAATGAATCCAAACAAACCGACACCTTTGCCCTCTGTGAAATTCTGGGAATAGATACTGCCGAATACAAAAAGAAAATACTGGAAGCACGTTTTAAAAATGGCCCTTACCGGCCCTCCATTTTTGAAGACCTGCTCACACCCGAACTGCATGCCCGGCTGGATGAGAACATCTGGAAATTTCCCGGCTTTGCCCTCGTGGAACGTCCTGTGCGGGTATATCCCTTCAACGCAGCAGCGCATATACTGGGTTACATTACGGAAGCAGACTCCCCCATCATCAAACGCTCAGGCGGTTTTTACAGGATGGGCGATTATGTAGGCCGCAGCGGACTGGAAGCCTATTATGAACATATATTGATGGGACAGCGCGGAGTGCAATACATGATCAAAGACAACCGGAACCGCCTCGTTGGCAACTACGAAAACGGCCGGTTCGATACCGCCGCTATTGCAGGACGCAACCTGCGCACCTATATTGACATGGACCTGCAGCAACTGGCCGAACAGCTCATCAATAACAAAGTAGGCGCCGTAGTAGCGATAGATCCCAAAACCGGCGGCATCCTCGCCATGGCTTCCGGTCCCAACTATGACCCCAACAGCCTCACCGGTCCCAATAAACAAAAGAACTATAGCCAGCTTACCCTCGATGTAGGCGGTCCCCTGCTCAACAGGGCCATACAGGGATATTATGAGCCGGGCTCCACCTTTAAGCCCCTCGGCGCACTTATAGCACTGGACGAAGGCGTGATCACACCATCCTACGGTTATCCCTGCACAGGCAGGTACTTTGGATGCGGACATGGTAAACCGGCCTGTACACACAGTAATCCCGGCCATGCCGCCAACCTGCGCCTGGCAATTGCCAATTCCTGCAACTCCTACTTTGTACAGGTGTACAGGAATTCGGTAGATAACCCGGCCTACAGGGGCGTAAAAAAAGGATATGAAAAATGGCGGGATTACCTGAATGCATTTGGATTGGGACAACGCACCGGCGTTGACCTCGCCAGTGAATACATCGGGCTGATCCCCGATACAACGCGTTACAACAGGGAATACCGCGGCTCCTGGAATTCCTGTACCAACCTTACGCTGGGTATCGGACAGGATATGATGCAGGCAACGCCCCTCCAGTTGGCCAACGCCATCTGCATCATCGCCAATAAAGGGTACTACTATACGCCGCATTTTGTAAGCGAAATAGACGGACAGGCGGCAGCCGATACCATCCTCAATAAATTCAAGGTCAAACACGAAGTATTGACCCAGATACCAGACGACGCTTACGAAGCGGTACACAGCGGTATGCAGGAAGTAATTGAAGGCACTTCCTCCAGGGCAAAGGTTCCCGGCATTACCATTTGCGGGAAGACAGGTACAGCCGAAAAATACCGCGTCATCCAGGGCAGGCGGATCAAACTGGAAGATAACTCTGTATTCGTTTGTTTCGCTCCGCGGGAAGATCCTAAAATAGCACTGGCCGTAGTAGTGGAAAACAGTGGTTATGGTAATACCTGGGCAGCGCCCATTGCAGGTCTTATGCTGGAAAGATATCTAAAAGACAGCCTCTCTGCTGAAAGGAAAAAAGAAGTAGACAGGATCGCCAACTCCAGCCTCCTGCCTTCCTATATTCCGTACCTGCAGTATATAGAAGACTCTGCAAGGGCAGGCAGTTGGTTAAAGCGGTATAAGGACAGTTCGATGATCAAGAAGTTCCTGCACGAACGTACCCGTCCTCCTTTCCCGAAGTCTAAGGAAGGAAAATCTTCCAGGCATGCACTGGTACTGCCCGATCCGAGATTATTCACCAAAAATATCCTTGCTTAATAAACCGGTATGAGCCAAAGAAATCCTGCTATATCAAAAGGTGTTGACTGGGTACTCATCTGGCTTTACCTCGCCCTGGTGGCCATTGGCCTGCTGAGCATATTCTCCGTTACGTACCATGAAGGAGATAATGTGATCCAGAGCTTCCTTGGTTTTAAAACCAACTATAGCAAGCAGTTTTACTTTTTCATTGGCTCTCTTACACTGGGACTTTTCATCCTGCTTACCGATAGTAAATTCTTCACAGCCACCGCCAACATCTGGTATGCAGTGGGTATCTTCCTGTTATTGCTTGTATTCCCTTTTCACACTGAAGTAAAAGGGACCGAATCCATCATACGGCTGGGCGGTTTCAACCTGCAACCGGCAGAGCTGTGTAAAGTGTTTGTGAACCTGGCGCTGGCCAAATACCTCTCCCGGGTGGAGACCGATTTTTCCACGCCCCGTTCCCACCTCATTGCTTCCGCTATCATACTGGTACCAGCGGCCATTACCATCGCACAAAAAGAAACCGGGCTGGCCCTGGTATTCCTGGCCTTCTTCCTGGTTATGTTCCGGGAAGGTTTTCCCGCCGGCTACCTCATTGCAGGATTTTCTATTGGCGTGCTGGTAGTAGCCACCCTGCTGGTGGACAAGATCATATTGGCGCTGGCGCTTTCAGCTATTGGCATCATCATGATCTACCTGTTAAGGAAGCAGATCAAACGCAGAAGAAGACTCCTCTTTTCCATAGCCATGATATGGGGGCTAAGTATCATCACCATTGTATTTGTGGTGCCCTTCCTCTTTACCAAAGTGCTGCAAAAGCACCAGGTAGAACGGATATTCTCACTCATCGGTAAAGAGAATCCCTATGCCAGGCTCAATACAGTGGAAGGAGATGAGCCTGCTGCCACCAGCAAAAAAGATGCGGACTACAATGTTCGCCAAAGTAAAATTGCCATTGGTAGTGGTGGCTTCTCCGGAAAGGGCTTATTGAAAGGCACCCAAACCCGCTTTGATTTTGTGCCCGAACAGGGTACCGACTTCATATTTTGTACCATAGGTGAAGGTTTCGGGTTCCTGGGTTGTACGGTCATGCTGGGTATCTACCTCTTCCTCCTGTTGCGGATAGTGAACATTGCCGAGCGGCAGCGAAGTGTATTCAGCCGTTGCTATGCCTATGGCGTAGCCTCTGTATTCTTCTTTCACATTGCCATCAATGTTTGCATGACCATCGGTCTGGCCCCTGTAATTGGTATTCCTTTGCCATTTATCAGCTACGGAGGAACTTCCTTACTTACCTTTTCTACCATGTTATTTATATTAATCCGCCTGGATGCCGACCGGCAAATGGTGCTGAGATAAAAAAATTACCTGCAAATTTGCAGGATGAAAATCATTCCGCTCAGCGAAGGCACTTTCACGATCGACAAAACAAAGCTGTTCGTTCCCTTTGATCTCTCCACAGATGAGCTGCAACAAAGGCCCACAGGCAGTTTGCTGGTAGAGGTACAACCTTTTGTAGTCATTACGCCGGAAGATGTATTACTGTTGGATACAGGTCTGGGTTTCACCACTCCTGCAGGCAGGTTACAGCTTCATGAAAACCTCATCAACAATGGCATCAACCCGGCCGAGGTGACCAAAGTCTTAATGACCCACCTGCACAAGGACCATGCAGGGGGTGTAAGCAGTCCCGATATTTCCTCCGGCCAATTGAGCTTCCCCAAAGCTACTTATTACGTCCAGCGAAAGGAATTTGAATTTGCTTTTCAAAAAGGCTTTCCTTCTTATATACCCGAAGAACTGGAAGTGCTGCGCACTTCTCCGCAGGTAACCTGGCTCGATGGCAATGGTGTTATTGACGGGTATATTAAATATGAGATAACAGCCGCACACAGTCCCTGGCACCAGGTATTCTGGATAGTAGATGGCGGTGAAAGGGTGTTTTTTGGGGGTGATGATGCGCCTCAGCTACAGCAAATGCGCAGCCGCTTTGTAGCCAAATATGACTATGATGGCAAAAAGTGTATGGAATTGCGTCAACAATGGTGGAAACAGGGGGAAGAAGAGAAATGGACCTTTCTTTTTTACCATGATGTAAAAAATCCAGTCTGGAATTTCTAAGCCGCGCATAATCCCCAACAAGAAATAGTGATTTCTGCAATTGGTAGCGTAAAAACCCCAACTACATATAACAACCAGCTATAATAAAAAAAGGGGCCCGGATAGAAATCCAGCCCCGTTTTTAAAATCCAATATCCTATGAAAAACCATTGTAAAAATAGTGAATCATACCCACAAAACAATACCTGATAGTGGGTATTTTAAAAAAAAATATTCCCGGCTTTCGGCTAAAAGTACCCTCATTTATAAAGGGTTACGTAGTTCCTGTAATATAAAAGAAAAGGCACCGTAAAACTACGGTGCCTTTTTTAAGTATTATTATTAAGTTTAATAAGACCAGAGATCCTGCTCATAATTAAAGATCCTTTCTTTGATATTTTCTCCCTCCAACAGGGCGAGAATAGGATCTTTAACGTAGGATTTAATGAACTCATCGTTCGGATTGCTGATCGTAGACTTGATAATACGACTGGAAAACATATGGCTTTCAAACAGCTCTTCCCAGCTCATACGGGCGCCATAGTTTTTGCCATTATACACTTCATGCTTGGCAAATACCGGCCTCAGATCGGGGTAATAAACCCAGAAAACAGGGGTAACATCCCGGAAAGATCCGTCATCATTGCTGATCGTTTTCAGGGGGGCTATGCCTAAGATCCGTGTATGCATCCTCGATGATTCCCTATCGAACACAACGTCTTCTTTAATCCAATATCTTTCTACCTTATCGGGATTGAATTCCTCGATGATGGTTGTATCCCGCATGATACCCTTGTCGCCCAACGGGTCTGCCACCAGGTCAGGTACCTGGATAATCCTCGGCTTGGCTACCAGTTGTTCAGAGATCTGCTGGAAGGTCATGGGTGTAGTGAACCGGTCATCATCTGCAGAGAAGGCAGTAATACTGTCATTTTTAACAGCATTCAGCAGGATATTAATAAACCGCTGGTTACCCTGGTCACCATCTGCTTTGTATACAAATGCCAGGTTCATCTTCTCGTGTACGTCAATTTCTCTCCATACACGCTGCATATAGGCCGCATCATCCTCGCGAATGTGCTCATAAGGTAAGGGAAGCCGGTCTTTTACCAGGTTCCGCTCAATGGCATTGTCATTGCGCAATGACCTCTTGATAGTCGGAATCTTGATTTCCGCTGTGGGAGGAGGGGCCGGCTTTACAGTATCCACCGGAGGAGCAATGGCTGCAGTGTTGGCTGCATTGTTGGTCCTGTTGGTAGTACCACCTTTTTTAGCAGTGGTAGTACGTTTCTTGGTGGTCCTGTTGGGCTTTTTGGCCTGCGCATCTGCTTCAGCAGTGGCAAACGCCATCACAGTGAGCAACAAACACAATTTGATAATACGGTTCTTCATTATCCCTTGTTTAAAAAGTTATTATTTAAGCGTGAACATCATGCTGGGAATTTCCACCTGACGTCCGTCAGGGCCTACCACCTGAATCTGGTCAAAGAATACACGTGATCCGGGACCTGTACGGCTAATCAAGGCTTCTGCAGCACCAGTCCAGCGATTGCCTGAATTATTCGCAATAGCATAGATCTGGATAGGACCGCCTACTGCACCTATTTGATAGCTTACTACCTTGTAAGCAGCCTGGAAATCAGAATCCAGTTTCGCGATGACAGCGCCGATCGCTTTCAGCTCCGCAGAGGAAATACTGCCCCCTTTCTTCGCACCTATGAAACCTGTAGGAGGAGGAAGGAGTTTCACCCGCATAGGGAACTTAAAGGATTTACCATCGGCATTTACAATAATATTAGCTTCCCCGGGATTCTTTGGCTTAATGATATAATTATCACCGCCTGCTTTGGTTACTGGCACACCACCGGAAAAGCTTACTGATACTTTTTCGCTACCTACGCTACCACCGGAAATAGTGAGTGGGTTATCAACACCAACATAGAGTACGTTCATCTTTTGAAGGAATACAGAGGCGCCTGAAGGAACACCTACCGTGTAATTAACCTTCTTATTGACAGTTGCAATGCTGCCATCAGGTTTTGCATATTCGATACGAACATCTACTGCATGGTCGCCGGTACCGCTGGCGGTAGTTTTAAATACCGCAGTACCTTCAGGAGTCAATGTCTGAGGCTGGCCGTTGATCGTGATCTTAGGCTTGGCAGCAGCACTGAAAGCTCCTACGCCGGCAGTGATCTCGATATTATCGCCAGGCATCGCATAGCTGGTATTAGCCTGGGCAATAGCCTGGAACTGGTCGAATATTACTTTTACAGAACCGATCTGGGTATGCAGGTAATCTACCATTTGTGATTCAGAACTCTTGATATCATTCTGAAACTTACTCAGGATAGTTAAAGCCGCTACCGTCGGTGTCATGTGGAAATAGTTGGTAGTCCAACCTTTCGCATCATTGCTGTACTCCTTACCGGTTTGGCTCTTGGGCACATTCATGTTGATAGGAATTGACTTCTGGAAACCTTCAATATCCTTTTTCATTTGTGCCTGGAAATTTGGGTTGTCAGCAAACTCTTCAGGCTTCAGAACAGCAATGACCTGCGACTTGTAAGCAGCCAGCTTATCATACAGTTCTTTACCCTTTCCTTCCTTATCCATCAATGCGGTAGGCGCATCGAGGTTATCTTCCGAGTAGTGTTCAACACCATCTTTGATCTCCAGCTTGGATTTCTTTTTCATTTCCAGCTTCAGATTTTCGATGTAGGTGTACAGGTCGGCAGATATCTTCTTTACGTATTCTGCTTTAGGCGCCCAGACAGCCGCTTTCGCACTTGTCTGAGGGTCTTTTTTCTTTTCTTCAAAAGACTTATAGGTAACGTCGTTCTTTTCAGTGATTACGGCATTTGAATTCGCAATACTGACGTTTACGACTTTAAAAGCGTTCAGGATCTCTGATGATACGTTGAGTGCCAGCAGGGCTGTAAGCACCAGGTACATCATGTTGATCATCTTCTGCCGGGGCTCTTTGGGTAAACCCATAGATTTAGGTTTTTCAGTTTAAACAATTCTTTTTAACGGAGCTTCTCTGTTTCATGGATACAGGATATGGACCAGCCTGCATTAGCGGCCTTGCATAGCATTGAGCATATTGCCGTAAACAGTGTTCAGGCTGCTTAAGTTACCAGCCAGTTTGGCAATTTGTTCATGTGCTTTCTTGGCGTCATCTACGCTGCCTTTCATAGTCTGAGAAGCCTCAGCCAGGTTGCTGTAGAAGGTGTTCATCGCCTTCAGGTGGTTATTGGTATCCTGCAACTCCAGTTCATAGATAGCATTCAGGGAACCTAAATTCTTGGTTAATACCTGAACCTGCTCATGGAATTGTTTAGTACTGTCGGCAGCATGGTTAAAATGCGTAATGGTAGCGGTAGCTCCCTGATAGGCATTTTTCATAGACTCCAGTGCTGCGGCAGCTTCTGTTGTTTTCTTTGAATAATCGCTGGTAGCTTTTACTACATCAGACACTTCAGCGATCTTATCAACAGAAGTACCTAATTTTTTAAAGCCATCGCTCAATTTGCTCAGGTTAGCCGGAGTGATATCCGCTTCCTGCAGCATCTTATCCATCTTATCAAGAGCTGGGTTTCCGGCTGATGATGCGCCACCTGCCAGTTTGGGTAATGCTTCTGCAATTGCATGCATTTCGGAACCGGGAGGGGGTAATATTGCATACACCACGAAAATAACAGCTTCAGTTATGAGGCCGGCTGTTAAGAAGAAGTCAGCAAGTGCCTGGTGAGTAATTTTTTGCCAGGCGCCAAAGATTACGATAGCAGCGCCCATACAAACTACTACATTCACCACTCTTTCGGTAGATTTAGAAACTCCAGCCATAATTTTAATTGTTTAAATGGTTAGAAAACGGATTTTATAGGGTTAAAATAGTGAAAACAATACCATCCAGTTATGATATCAGTGCATTGCACCGGCATCAATAACGGTTAAGCAGCCAGAAAATTACTCGTAAGCAGGAATTTATTTTCTCTGCATAGGAGGCAAGTCAATTACACAACGGAAACCAATGTAAGACTTGGCAGTGTCCATGTACTCGTAGCTACGGGTGCTGGTTTGCAGGTAATAACCCACATCTTTCCAGCTACCGCCACGAATCACCTTGCGTTTCATACGGGGGGGATCAGCGTCATCCGCATTAAAACGGATATCCGGATTCATATCGTGTTGGAAGTTGTAAGCACCTTCATAGTACAGGGAAGAAGTCCACTCGGCTACGTTACCGGCCATGCAATACAGACCGAAATCGTTGGGCCAGTATCCGTCAGCGCGTACGGTATAGAAACCGCCATCTTCAGGATAGTTACCACGACCAGGTTTGAAGTTGGCCAGCAGACAACCTTTCCGGTTCCTCAGGTAATAGTTACCCCAGGGGAACATAGATTGTGAACGGCCACCACGGGCTGCGTATTCCCACTCAGCTTCTGTAGGCAGGCGGAAATCCGACTCAGTAGGCCTCTTTTTACTTTCGAGAAATGAATTGAGGTAGTGCGTTCTCCACTCGCAGAAAGCAGTAGCCTGCTTCCAGTTAACACCTACTACCGGGTAATTCCCGAAGGCAGGGTGCGAGAAATAACGCTTGGTCATAGGCTCATTATAAGAATAGCTGAAATCACGTATCCAGATCAGTGTATCAGGATAGATCTTTACATCCTTCTTTTTGATAAACTTGGAACGGGAAACGCCTACATTCTCCCTTTTTGCGGCCTCCTTGAGGTCGAATGTTTCAGAGTGGTATTCAAGCTTGTTGGGATCGATCTCTTTCCTGCCAAAAACCCTGTTCTCAGGGGTCAGGATCATCTGGTCGATCTTCTCAACAGTAGCCTTATCATTCCATTTAATGGTTTTGGCTTTTTTCCAGTCAATTACAAATACGCCATCTATCTCTTTACCATACTGCAACCTTACAGCAGCAATAGAGTCACGGACCCATTGCACAAACTGACGGTATTCATTGTTGGTAATTTCGGTGGCATCCATCCAGAAACCATTGATGGATATCTGCTTGTTCTTTGCAGTGTAAGCGTAGTTGACGTCTTCATCGCTGGGCCCCATGTGGAAAGTTCCAGGTGGTATATACACCATGCCAGGAGGCTTGGCGAGATTATACTTGGTTGCCGGAGATACTCCATGAAGCTGGCCATCATTCGGCAAACCTTTAGAACTTTTTCCCAGCCCACATCCAGTGGCAATGGAAAACATTGCCGCAATGGCTGTAAAGGCGGATAGGTTTTTCATTTTCATCATATTAAAGGGTATTGGGCAAAAATAATGTTTTACCGACTTCATCACAAGTTTAGAATTTATTTTTTAAAACTGCAATACAGAACTCCAGCATAGGAATAAACGGTGCAGGAAACCAGATTATTGTATCCAAAAAAGATTAAGTTTTACACATTTTCCATTAGCCGCATCAATGCATCTACCTCATTTACAGGCTGTTGGCAAGAATATGCCCGGCACAGAAAAATCATTGTCCCGGAGGCATCAGGCTTTCGGGCTAACAGGGGAAAATCCTGGCTTAAAGGTTCAGAGGGAGCAGACTGAAGTACATGAACAGGCACAAATCGTCGTAAGACATCCTCGCGAAGCGTTGCAAAATTCCCGCCAATAATTGCTATCTCCGGTATGGTATAAGTGAGGGCCTGGATCATCGTGGCCCATACACCGAAAGAGCCCGGATACCGGTTAACAGCCTGGTGAAGCAGGGAGCATATCCTTACACTGCGCTCATGCCATTCGGGTATATCAAAAATAATACCCAGGGAATAGAGATTCATGGCCATCACCGCATTACCCGAAGGAACAGCTCCGTCATACACTTCCTTTTTACGTACGATAATATCGGGCTGTCCGGTTGGTGTGAAGTAGAAAAAACCTGTATCAGGTTCGCTGAAATTATCAAGAACCCAGGTGGTGAGCGCACGGGCTTTCTGCAAGTAAGCGGTATCACCGGTTACCTCCTGCAACTGCAACAATGCCTGGATCAGACAGGAATAATCGTCCAGGAAAGCGGGGTATTTGGCCACCCCTTCCTTGTAAGTATGATGGAAAGACCCGTCCGGCAACCCGAAAGCCTGGAACAGGAAGTCCATATTGCGGATAGCCACCTCCCGGTAATGATCATCGCCCAGGGCAGCGGCAGCTTTACAATAAGCTTCATTCATCAGGGCATTCCAGCCCAGCAATTGTTTATCGTCCAGCAGGGGCCGTATGCGCCGGTTCCTGTGTTGCATAAGCAGCCCGCGGCACCTGTCCATTTGCCGCCACAACTCATCAATCGTGAGCTGATGCTGCGCAGCAAACTCAGCCGGAGCCACTTTTATATGCAGGATATTCGTATGTTCCCAGTTGCCCCGTTCAGTGACATCATAAAAGGCGCAAAACAGCGGCGCCTCATCGCCCAGGATAACATCAATACTGGCTTTATCCCATACATAGTACTTGCCCTCCACCCCTTCACTGTCGGCATCAAGGGCCGAATAAAACCCATACTCAGGCGACAACATTTCCCGCTCCACGAAGAAAAGTGTTTGCCGGATGGCCCGTTCATACAAAGGATCCCGGGTAAGCTGGTAGGCCTCGCTCATCACAATAACCAGCAAGGCATTATCGTACAGCATCTTTTCAAAATGGGGTACCAGCCAGGCCCCGTCAGTAGCATAACGTGCAAAGCCCCCACCCAACTGATCATAAATGCCGCCCAGGATCATCTTATCAAGGCTGAGACAGGCCTGCTGTAAGGCCTCCTGCTTTTTGGTATAATAATAATGGTGAAGCAGGAACCGGATCGTGAATGTTTGCGGGAACTTGGGCGCCCGGCCAAAACCTCCTTCCTCCTGGTCGGCCGTTTTCATAATATTGACGAACATCAGGTGCGCCTTTTCCTTACTGAAAGCAACGGCAAAATCAGCGTCCGGACCAGCCGCTTGCTGTATACCAAACTCATTGGAGCGCAGCAGGTGCTGGGTGAGGCTTTCGGCCTGGGCATCAATCTCTTCCCGTTTTTCCCGGAAAGCATTCGATACGCCCTCCAGTACATCCAGCCAGGAGGGCCGGTTAAAGACCGCTTTGGGAGGGAAATAAGTACCGCCATAAAAAGGCTTACCGGAAGGAGTGAGGAATACATTTAAAGGCCATCCGCCGCTGCCGGTCATCGTTTGTACCGCATCCATATAAATATGGTCCAGGTCGGGCCTTTCCTCCCGGTCAATCTTGATATTAATGAAGTGCTCATTCATGAGCGCTGCCGTAGCCTCGTTTTCAAAACTCTCTTTCTCCATCACATGGCACCAATGGCAGGCAGCATAGCCAATGCTGACCAGGATGGGCTTATTCTCTGCTTTGGCCCGGTTCAGGGCTTCTTCACCCCACGGGTACCAGTCCACAGGATTATGCGCATGCTGTAAAAGATACGGACTGCTTTCCTGAGCAAGACGATTGGTAAACTTCATAATAGGGAAGATAGGCAATGAACGCAGCTATCTCCTACTTTTTCTTCAAAATACCGGCCAGGTATTGTTCCAGGGCAGCTACCATAGAAGGCGCCTGGGGTTGGGGAGCTTTAATGTCCAATGTAAGACCGGCATCTTCAATGGCCCGGGAAGTATTGCTGCCAAAGGCGCCAATACGGGTGCCATTCTGTTTAAACCGGGGACAATTATCAAAAAGACTTTTTACACCACTGGGCGTAAAGAAGCAGATAATATCATATTCATTCTTGTCCAGCACTTCCTTTACATCATTGCTGATCGTGCGGTACATAAAAGGCGTGGCAAATCCGCAATTATTACTCTTGAGCCAGTTCACGATCTCATTATCCTGCTGGTTCTCGGAACAGGGATATAAGAACTTTTCGTTTTCCTTATGCTTGTTCACCACATCAAACATGCTCTTGTTGGTGCCATCGGCGCCATAGAACACCTTGCGTTTGCGGTAAAGGATGAATTTCTGAAGATATAAGGCTACGGCCTCTGTGATACAAAAGTATTTGGTATCCTGTGATACGCTTACTTTCATCTCCTCACAGATACGGAAAAAGTGGTCAATAGCATTGCGGCTGGTGAAAATGACGGCTGAGTATTGGGCAATCTCGATCTTTTGCCGGCGGAATTCTTTGGAGGGAATACCATCAACACGGATGAAGGGATGAAAATCCAATTCCACACTGTACTTCCTGGCAAGCTCGAAGTACGGTGATTTATCGGTTTCTGGTCTGGGTTGGGTGATTAATATTTTCTTAATCACACTAATCGAATTAGGATCAGTTGCTACGTTTTTAGCCCCGTTTTTAACCATATTAGTGCCGTATGGATTTCGCAAAATTAATAACTTCTTTCCACAAAAATCAATAACCCCTTGTAAATCAGCAATAGGGGTGCTATTTCGAAGGCGCAAAGGTAAATAAAAAAATGGAACCTGCTTACTTTAATTTCATTCCTTATTGGTTTATAAGCAATTAAGAACCGGTACACCAGGGATAAAGCCAATATAATAAACGTCAGCGTCATTACCACCGGTAAAAAAGGCTCATAAGGAAAGGCCATGAGCACCACTACCGGCACCAGGAAAATGCCGATCATCTTATTGACCATAAAGATGATGAAGATATAAGTATCGGTTGCATTACTCACATTGAAAATCCAGCCGATGATCTTTAAGAAAATGAATTTGCCCATATATATGGCCAATACCAGGAGGCAGCCATATCCCCACAACAGCCACAGGTTCCGCTCTGGCATAATCTCATAATACAAGGATGCAAATGCCAGGAACATACCAACAGCACAAACAAAAAGTATATTCAGGAATAAAGAGGGCAAAGGCGCCTGTGACAATTGCTCCCGCAGTTGCTGCTGCCGCATCGTGGCGCGGAAAAACAGGGTCGTAATATTGTCCATATACTTCCGGAAGAACACCCGCACAACAGCAAAATAGAACAGGAGACCGAAAAGAAAATAAAACATACTGTCAGACCTTCCTTCCCCGGTGTCTTTCAGGAAAAGCTCCCGGGGCTTGCCTTTAAAATGATAATAAGGATGATCGCGCAAAGCTGCCTGGAATGCCGGGAGGGTATTTTCGGCCGGCCGGGCTTCCTCCCTCAGCGGGGATACCGGAGGCGCCGGAATTAGCGTATCTGCCGCGCGCTTTATACTGTCGGTAGCAGGTTTTACTGCCTGTACACTGGAATCTGCTTTCTTTTTAAGGATGGGCGCCCTGCGGACAGTAGTATCTTTTTTAACCGGCGGCGCCACCTGTGGGTCAGGCACTACCGTATCTGGCTGCCGCAAAGTGGAATCACTTTGGGTTTGGGCAAAGGAAAACTGAAATAACAGGATACAATAAAAAACAAATAGTACAATTTTTTTCACCAGCTCAGATTGGGTGTGCAAAAGTATTTAAGATTCCGCAATAATGGAATGGAGAACGATGAAGTATATTAATTCATTATCCAAATAATAAAGATTGTGTAAGGTGGGCCGCCCTGCAGCCCTGCAAAAGCTGCGCGGCAGGGCGACTCACCTTATTAGCTATTTAAAAATAATTTACGTAACCCAGGTGGATCTTGGACTGCCGGAGGTTGAATTTGGCGTCATCACGTTTACCGGCAGCGTAAGAAATATTAAAAATACCGGCTTTCGTCTCAAAAGCCATCCCCAGGCCCAACCCCAGGAAAGTATTGCTGAGATTAACAGAAGGGACCGTATTCTTCGTCCAGCCCCAATCGGTAAAGGCAAACATAAACGAATTCTGACCCAGTAAATACCGGTATTCAACCGTACCCACCGCATAGCGGGAAGCAAAAATGCTTTCTTCATCAAAACCCCGCATCAGACGGTAACCGCCGATCTGGAACAACTCATTCCTGAATATAGTGGGGCTCTCGAACCATCCGCCACTGACGGCCATTTTAAGCGTGGAAGCCCTGGTGAGACGGAAATAATGAGCAGCCGCCAGTTTTACCTTAAACTGGTAGGCATTAAGGTTCATCGTATCATACAGGCTGTTAAAGTCAAAAGAAGGATCACTGTCATCATGAAGCTTGACAATAGCACTGTTCTTATTGATCTTCTTGGTACCGGCAGAAGCATTGATCATAATTTCATTGCCCCTGCGGGGATTGTAGCGGTAGTCAGTATTGAACCATTCATAATTAATACCAATATTCACAGAACGCACATCGGCTTCTATAGGCAGGCGGCGTGAGTTTTTCACCAGTAAGGTATCCACTGTCAGGAGGTTCGTGCTCAGGTTTTGAATATACACACTGCCTGTTTGGTTGGAGGCCAGCGCATATTGTATGCCCAACAGCAGGCTGATATTCACAAAGGAAGAATCCTTCTTAAACAGGTCAAAACCAAAATTGATCCCGAAAGGAGAATTAAACAGGTAAGGGTAGGCAAAAGCTAAATTGAGCCGGGGCGATTTTACCTGTACCTGTTGCCAGTTCAGCCCGATCGTTTCGCCGGCGCCCAGGGAATTCTTCAGGTTAATCGTGGCTTCACCCGTTACCAGTAATTTATTATTGGCCAACTGGTCATTGGCAGGCAGGAAACCGACCAGTACATTGATCTGGCTGCTCTTCTTAGGGGCCAGGTAAAGGTTAAGGATAGAACCTGTGCCCAGCATCGTTAAATCCCAGGGTTGCTGTTCCTGTACAAAAGGCAGTTCACTGAGTTTTTTGCTGACCGTTTGTAACCGGTCTTTTCTGAAAAGGCTGCCATTGGGAATGCTGAGGTAATGCTGCAGGTAATTGGTAGTCAATTTAGCACTGCCCTTATTCTGGACGCTGTCAATCTTATACAAGGGCCCTTTATCTACCTTCAGGGAGGCCTGAAAACCATTGTCCCCTTCCAGGGTGATACTGTCCAGCTTTATACGGGCAAAGGGATACCCATTATTCTCCAGGTAATCCAGGATCTTCTCTTGCAGGCTTTGCAGTTGGTAAAAATCCACCGGCTTTTGCAGGCCCTGCTTTTTATTGCCCCAGTTTACCTGCTCCAGTATCTTCCTGTCAACAGAATCGGTATTCAACCGGGTCCATTTCAGGGGCTCGCCTACATACAGGTGTATCACAGCCGACAGGGTATCATAAAAAGTACTGTCTACCGACGCGGCAGGGTAGCCTTTGGTCTGCAGCAGCGAAGGGATACTATTGACATATTCCAGGCAAAGCACACTATTCCTGAAGTCGGTTTGCAGCCGGAGCTGGCGCTGCAAAAAAGCAGAATCCTTGTCTACCGGTATAATCTGTAACCGGTATTGCGCCAGGAGCAGCAATGGCTGGAGGAAGAAGATGACAAAAACGGCCCTTCTGCACATGTTCTTATATACTGCTACCTTTGTCATTATCCATTTCAACAATTGAACTGTAATATCCGATAAAAATACGGAACGCAATGGCAGGCATCTACATCCATATACCCTTTTGCAAACGTGCATGTCATTACTGTAACTTCCATTTTTCTACTTCATTGGGTTTAAAAAACGATTTTTTAGCCGCTTTATTGAAAGAAATTGAATTACAGCGAAACTACCTGGGCAATGAAACCGTAGAAACCATCTATTTCGGCGGAGGCACCCCCTCACTGCTGGGCATGGATGAGCTGCAAAGCATCCTGCAAGCCCTCACCCGCTATTTTACCATCAGCCGTGACGCTGAAATTACCCTCGAAGCCAATCCGGATGATATTTCAGCCGGAACGCTCACCCACTGGAAGCAGGCAGGCATTAACCGGCTGAGCATAGGCGTGCAATCCTTTTTTGAAGAAGACCTGGAATGGATGAACCGGGCGCATACAGCGGCACAGGCCATTGACAACCTGCAACTGGCCATCAGCTATTTTGATAATATCACCATTGATCTTATCTATGGAACGCCTACCCTCTCCGATGAAAGGTGGCGCCGGAATGTGCTGCAGGCATTGGAACTGGGCATACCACACCTGTCCTGTTACGCATTGACGGTAGAGCCCAAAACGGCGCTGGACACCATGATACGAAAACACCAGATAAGCAATGTACAGCCCGATGACCAGGCAAGGCAGTTCCTGCTGCTGATGGACTGGGCAGAGGCGGCAGGGTATGAACATTATGAGATCTCCAACTTTGCGTTGCCGGGTCACCGCAGCCGCCACAACAGCGCCTACTGGCAGGGCAGTAAATACCTTGGTCTCGGGCCTTCGGCCCATTCCTTCAACGGACAGGGCAGGCAATGGAATATTGCCAACAACGCCCTGTACATACAATCCCTGAAACAAGGCGCTGTACCTTTTGAAGTGGAGCTGCTCACACCGGATCAAAGGCTCAACGAATACATCATGACTTCCCTGCGCACTATGGAAGGACTTAACCTGCAGCATGTACAGCAATTAAGCGGAGAGAAAATGAGCAGGACATTACAAAAGAATAGCCACCGGTTCATTGAACAACAATTACTCCGGGAAGAAGACGGAAGACTCGTATTAACCAAACAAGGGAAGTTATTTGCAGATGGTATTGCTGGCGACCTTTTTGTTTAATGTTGCCGCTTATGGCTTCTCAGGTATTTCACCAGTTCCACAACTGAGAGAACTCCTATAATCAGGAGGATCACTACAGGGCCATATGATGAGTAAGAGAAAGGCATATTATAATAGTAAGTTACGCTTTTTAGACCAGTACCTGCTCTATTTGTTTAAAGCCATCACCAGGTTTAACATTTTCCCATAAAATGCGGTATACAGCGGCAGCAATAGGCATTTCGGCCTGCACCGTTTGATTAATATCATACATACATTTACAGGCGTTGTACCCCTCGGCTACCATATTCATTTCCAACTGGGTAGCCCTTACCGAATAGCCTTTCCCGATCATATTGCCAAAAGTGCGGTTACGGCTATAGAGGGAATAACAGGTCACCAGCAGATCGCCCAGGTACACCGAAGCCGAATAATTAGCCGCCTTACGGTGCGTAACAGGGTCTTCTTCATGAATACCTACTTCAATGTGCCGGATACCTACCTTTTTAAGAAAACCAGCCATCTCATCGGCACAATTGGCAATGAGTACACTGAGAAAATTATCGCCATATTCCAGTCCGTGGGCAATACCCGAACCCAGCGCATAAATATTCTTCAGGATAGCGGCATATTGTACCCCATACACATCATTATTTACGATCGTATTGATATACTCTGTTGTAAAATAAGTCGCTATTTCTTCTGTTATTGTTACATCCACCCCCGAAAAAGTCAGGTAAGACAACTTCTCTGCCGCCACTTCTTCCGCATGACAGGGGCCCATGACGGTAAAATAATCCGCCTGGGGCACATCATACTCATTGGCCAGGTAATCATTCAGCAACAGGTTATGCTGTGGTATAATGCCTTTTACAGCAGAAATGATCTTTTTGCCTTTGAAGGCGGCCTTATCCAAGGGCTGTAATGTATCCAGGATATAAGCAGAGGGTACTGCTATCAGGATACAATCACTGGCGGCTACTACGGCTGCCACATCTGTGCTGAGGGTTAATAAAGAAGTATCGAAATAAACAGAATGCAGGTAATGGGGATTGTGATGGCGCTGTTGCAGGTGCTTAATAATTGCCTCCTTACGTATATACCAATGAATGGGCTTCTTATTGTCGGTAAGGATCTTTGCCAATGCTGTTGCCCAGCTTCCGCTGCCGATAACACCAACTCTCATGAATCATTATTTGGCTCAAAAGTAAGAAAACGGGCGAAACGCACAAGGCTCAGACGAAAACGCCTGAGCCTTGGGTATCCTTTAGGTTAAAGGTGGGCCGCCCTGCAGTACGGCACTTTGCAGCGCGGCAGGGCGACTCACCTTAACCGCTATAGTTATTTCTTCTCTTCAAACAACTTATCAGCCGGCACCACCTTCACCTTCATCCCGTCTTTAAGGGTTTTGCTGATCACATTATAAGGAGCCGTCACGATCTCATCACCCTCTTTCAATCCGCCCAGCACTTCAATATAACCAATATCCTGTATACCGGTCCTTACCTTCACCCTCTTTACGGTGCCATTGGCCTGCAGCACAAACACCACTTCATCAAGATCACTTGACAAACCGGCTTTTGCCTGTTCCTGCATGCCTTCCTCTGGTTCTTTTTTATCCTTCTGGCTATTGGCTACCTTATCGGTCCCTTTTTCACGCGTAGTCACGGCATTCATAGCAGCCGCTATTACATTCGGCCGGGTGGTGGTTTGAATATCTGCGCTGGCATTCATACCGGGCCTGAAGATGAACTTCCTGGGTTTGGAAGGATCTATCAGGTCTTTATACGATTCCGGTAAAATGCGGATGTGCACCTTATAATTCGTCACATCATTTGAACTAGAAGTAGCCGCCGCACTGCCGGCTGTGGTATTGCTGGCGGCAATCTTGGTAACCAGCCCTTTGAATTTCCGGTTATTATAAGCATCAATTTCAATCAGCGCCGAATCGCCAAGGCTCACCTTCGGAATATCATTTTCGCCCACATCTACCTGAACTTCCATCACACTCATATCGGCAATGCGCATCATTTCGGTACCCGCCATCATAGAGTTACCTACTACGCGCTCGCCTTTCTTTACATTCATCAGCGATACCACGCCATCCATAGTAGCCACTACAGCCGTACGGCCAAGGTCTTTATCGGCTCTTTCCAGGCTGGCCTGGGCGCTGGCAATGGAAGCCTGGCCGCTGCGTATATTTTGCAGGGCGGCATTATAATTGGCTTTGGCAGTACGCAGGTTATTTTGAGCCTGCTCAAACTCAGCATCAGAGATCACTTTTTCGGCCAATAACTGCTTCTGGCGGTCATACGTACGTTGCGCCAGTTCCTGGGCCGATAGCAGACTTTCCAGTTGCGCTTTACTGTTCTCAACCGTTGCCTGTTGCTGATCTACCACCGCAGCGGCCTGGTTGCGCTGGGTAGAATAAATATCGGCATAGATCCTCGCCAGCACGGCGCCCTTCTTTACACTATCTCCCTCATCATACTTTAATTCCACGATCTCACCGGAGATGTCAGGACTGATCTTCACTTCAATTTCAGGATATACCTTACCGCTGGCATTAACGGTTTCAATAATCGTTCGTTTCGTTACTTTTTCTGTTGACACCTTCAAGCCTTCCTCCTTGCCGATAACGCCCTTCGATTTGAGGGCCACCAGCAGTATTACCACTACAACAAGGCCTAAAATAAGCCACCATATTTTTCTCTTCTTCATAATGCGAAAATTGGTTGTTTCTACTTAGTTAGTTTGACAGTTTGATCCCTTGTCCTTTATAAAATTCCAGGACTTTCATTTTGAAAACATAATCAAATTGTGCTGATGCCCTGTCCAGTTTGGCACGCGTCAGGTTATTCTGGCTGGTCAGCAGGTCAAAAGTATTGAGCAATCCCAGTTCATACCTTTTCACCGCAAAATCATATGTTTTTTGTGTGATCTCAACAGAGGTTTTGGAAGCATTGAACTTTTGCATGGCAGCAGAGGCACTGTAATAGGCCTTATAAATATCGTTCTTCAGTGTTTGATCGGTCAGTTCCTTGGTAACCTGCGCATTCTTCAGGTTCAGCTTTGACCGCTGGTAATTGAAGCGGGCTTGCCCTCCGCTAAGGATGGGAACTGATAAAGTAACGCCAAGACCCTGGCCAAAGTTACCATTGATCTGCGTTCCCCAGCCATCCCATATCTCGCTAAAAGACTTTTTGCTCGATACAGTACCAGTCGTGGGTATATATACAGGGTATTGCACAGAACCCGCGTCTGCACGCGCAATAGTATCGACGCCATTTATAAATTGCCTATAGCTTTTGGTAGGGTTGTTAAAGTTTGTCCCCAGGCTGCCGCCAACCGAAATAGTGGGATACAGTAAAGACTTGGAGGACTTTACTGAAGTAGCTAGTGATTGTATCCTTAATTCATTGGCCTTTTGTGCCGGCTGACTCTTCATAGCAATATCGAAAACAGCTTGGGGCTGCAACTGAAGAATAGGCTCTACCGGTATTTGCTCTACAGGAGGGCTGGTAATATCAAAAACAGCACCGGCATCCAGGTTCAGGGCTATCTTTAAAGTAAGTACTGCCTGGTCCACATTAGATACCGCGGTAATATAATTGGAACTGTCGGTAGCATATTGTCCTTCCAGGGTAAGGGCATCCAATTCAGGTACAGCGCCTGCTTCCACCTTCTTGCGGGTAAATTGTATCTGGCTCATCGTCTGCGCCATCTGCACTTTGGCAATATCCATTTGCTGGCGGGCCAGTAATACCTGCAGGTAGTAAGTGGCCACATTCAGGGCTACATCATTCTTGGCTTTTTCCACGTCCATACCGGCAGCATCATTGGCATAGCGGCTGGCCAGTATATTATTTTTGATACGGTTCCAGTTAAAAACAGTAATGCCGGCACTTGCACTAAAACTCTGGTATAGGGAGGAAACAGTGGTGTATGTGTTGGTAGTACGGTCAATAGAACGGCCCCATTGCATACCTGTACTGGTACTGAAATCCAGACTCGGATACTGACTCCATTGACTCTGCTTTAGGTCCACTTCGGCCAGCTCCGCCTGTATCTTACTTTGCTTAATAGTAATATTATTGGCCCAGGCGTATTCCACGCAACGCTGAAGGTCCCACTTGTCCTGGCTAAATACAGTACCAATAAATCCCAATTGCAGTAAAACAGGTAATAGAATTTTCCTTTTCATAGAACAAATCTGATTGTAATGAAGGAGGTGGCTAATAGTAAAAACTGCAAACGCTCAACTGTAACCACACAAAATACAGCATGCCCCCCAAAGCATAAAAAAATAATAGTTAAAACCGGCAATATCAGTGTTGAGAGGTGACACCTTTCGTTGGCATCGCCAGGGAAAGGTGTAACTAATCAAAAGCTCTTTCCTTTATATTGCAGCAAAAGCCTGTTCTATATCGGCCACCAGGTATTCCGCCTCTTCCAGCCCGATATAAAAGCGTATCATCCGGTGTTCCCTGTCGGCAGCATTAAAGTCTTCCGGCTGCAGGGAGGCGCAACGCGGAATGGCCAGGCTTTCATGGCCACCCCAGCTTACTGCCATGAGTATATGTCGCAATGATTCACAGAAGGTTACAATTTGCTCCATTTTTTCTGCTTTCATGACAATTGTCAGCAGGCCACAGGCGCCTGCCATCTGTGCTTTGGCCAGGTCATATTGGGAGAAATTGGGATCCAGGGGGAAAATAACTTCCTCTACAGCAGGGTGTTGCTTAAAATAGTCAATCACCTTCCGGGTGGTGCGGGAAATATGTTCCAGGCGCAGGGGTAGGGTGCGCAGGCCCCTGATCAGCAGCCAGGCATTGAAAGGAGATACCCCATTGCCCATATTCAGCAGCTCATTGTCGAAGATCTTTTTCATCATCGTACGGGTGCCGGTCAGTACCCCGGCCACCACATCACTATGCCCGCCGATATACTTGGTAGCCGACTGCAACACCATATCAATGCCCATTTCAATGGGCCGCTGGTAAAGCGGGGTGCAATAACTATTGTCGCAGATCGTCACAATACCTTCCGCCCGGGCCAGCTCGGCCACCGCCCGCAGGTCCTGCAGGGCAAAATCCCAGCTATTGGGCGATTCCAGGTAGATAACCTTTGTATTGGGCAGGATGGCCCTTTCAAAATTCTCAATCTGTGTGCCGTCCACATACGTCGTGGCCACACCAAAGCGGGGCAGCACATTGTCAAACATCTTTTGCGCCCAGGTATAGGGCTTATTAACAGACACGATATGGTCGCCCGATTGTATATTGGCAAACACGGAGGCGAAAATAGCCGAAGAGCCGCTGTTGAATACCAGGCAATCTTCTGCCCCGTCCAGTGCAGCCAGCTTCTTGCGCAGGATATCAATCGTAGGGTTCAGTCCCCGGCTGTACAGGTAATTACTGTACTCATCTTCAAAAACCTTACGCAGCTCATCCACCTTCTTGAAGGCGAAATTGCTGGTTTGCATAATAGGCGGCGCTATGGCCCGGAAGTACTGCTCCCTTTCCTCCCCCAACTCGTTGAGGATATATGACAGATCATAATCAGACATCATCTAAGTATCAGTTTTCGATAGGTTATTTTTCCGCGTTAAAAAATACAACAACATAAAGCCCGCCAGTACCGATATACCAATCAAAGCGGTCATAGGCTTATTAATAGCAACGCTAATACATACAAAGATATAGGCAGCAATAAAAATGATGGGCTGCAGCGGGTACAACTTCATGGAATAAATGCCCGTTCCGTTCAGGTGCTTGGTGCGTTTGCGCAACATAAAAATGGAACCGGCCGACAGCGCCATGCCAAAGCAATCCAGGAAAATGGTAAAGCTTAATATCTCATCAAAGGTCTTGGCAAAGAACAATACGATGATACAAACAATGGAAAAGACGGTCAGGGAAGTGATCACCACTTCTTTTTTGGCCGACTTCTTTTTAAACACAGCGGGCAATACGCCATCTTCACTCATGGCAAACATGACACGGGGGTTGCTCATCAACTGCACATTCACATAGGCCAGTACAGAGAGGAATAACAGGCCCGAAAATACATTGGCGCCTTCCTGGCCCAGTAACTTGAAGGCTATTACAGAGGCGATTTCATTGGTATTCTTGAGGTTTTCAAATCCAACTATTTTATAATAACTATAGTTCACTGCCAGGTACAGGATAATGATGGCCGTAATGCCAATAAAAATACCCCGGGGAATATTACGCGAGGCATTATTCACCTCATGGCCAAAATTGATGGTTTGCTGGTACCCGCCATACGTGAAGGACACCGCCACCAGGCTCATGCCGAAGGATTTTATATACTGGTCCCAGGTAGCTTCGGGGTGCGCAGCCATGGCTGCCGTATTATCATGGTACAGGACCGGGAAGAACAAAGCCGCGATCAGCATCACCACCATACTGATCTTAATTACCATTAATATATTCTGGGTCTTCGCACTCATGCGAAGCCCCAGCAGGTTCACCCCATAAAAAATGACAATGCCCACTGTGGCGATCAATACTTTGGTCAGGTCCGACACCGGGCCGGCAAACATTACTTTACTGATGTAGCCGGCGCCGATGAGCGCCACGCCCGACAGTGAGCCTGCATTGGAAACAAGAATAATACAGTTGATGGAAAAAGCCAGGGAGGGGTGATAAGCATAAGAGAAGATACGGTAATAGCCGCCGGTAGCAGGGTGTCTTGAACCAATCTCTGCATAGGTGAGGGCGCCGCAAAGCGCCACCAGGCCACCTACTATCCAGGCCGTAAAGAAAACACCGGGGGTTAAAGCATCCTTTGCCGAGTTCGAAGCAGTTCTGAAAATGCCCATTCCGATCACCAGTCCAATAACGATCATGGTGAGGTCGAACAAGCTTAGTTTGGACTTCATTCGTGGAAGATAAAGAAAAGTAGCTATTTTCTTATTTTTACACCAATGAAACATATCCTGCTTATCCTGTTGACCAGCCTTTTGGTCAATGGCCTGCATGCCCAACAAACAGCCTCTGATGATACAGCCAAAGCATTACAACCTGTCATTGTCAAAGCCTATGAACAAAACCGCCAGTTGAAAGAAGTTTCAGGCGCCATCAACTTCATCGGCAAATCACAGCTTGAACGCTTCAACAATACCAGCCTGCTCCCGGCCCTGAATACCACACCCGGCGTGCACATGGAAGAACGTTCGCCTGGCAGTTTCCGCCTCAATGTAAGGGGTAGCACCATCCGCTCTCCCTTTGGGGTGCGCAACGTGAAGGTGTACTGGAATGGCATCCCCTTCACCGATCCGGGCGGCAGCACTTACCTCAACCAGCTCAGCTATTACAATGTAAATTCTATCGAAGTGATCAAAGGCCCTGCCGGCAGCCTGTATGGAGCAGGCACCGGCGGTGCGGTATTGATCAACAGCCAGCCCGATCAATGGACAAAAGGCGTGGACGTTGGTTACCTGTACGGCAGTTACAACCTCCACAACCTGCATGCACAGGTGCGGGTAGGTAGTGAAGAGAACCGCAATACTTTCGGCTATACCCATCAAACCAGTGATGGCTACCGCGATCATACCAATATGCGGCGTGATGTAGCAACCTGGGAAACGAGGCTGAAAATAAATAACCGCCAGACCCTGCAGGCCAGTGTGCTGTATGGCGACCTGTACTATGAAACGCCCGGCGGCCTCACCCTCACTGAATACAACAATAATCCCCGCGGCGCCCGCCCCAATGCCGATGCCTTACAGACAGCCATTTATCAGAAAACATTCCTGGCAGGATTGACGCACACGTACCAGCTAACTGACCGGCTCGATAACAGTTCTGTGGTATATGGCGCTTTTTCGCTGATCAGGAACCCTACCTTCCGCAACTATGAAAAAAGATCAGAGCCCCATTTTGGTGGCCGCACGCTCTTTAACTGGTTGCATGACCTGAATGGCACGCAACTTAAAGTATCGTGGGGAGCCGAAGCGCAACGTGGTTTCTTTAATACCAAAACCTTTCAGAATAAACAGGGCCGTCCCGATACCCTACTGACCGATGATGATATTGATAGCTGGATCTACTCCCTGTTCACACAAGCCAGCCTGCGCTTTCCCGGCGACTGGAATGTAGATGCAGGCATCAGCTTCAACAAATCATCCATTACCATTACCCGTCTTTCTGTGCCCTCTTTCGTTCCCGTAAAAAGGACCTATAGCAATGAATGGGCGCCACGGCTGGCTGTTTCCAAGAAGATCATCCCGGAGTTATTATTATATGCCAGTGTAGCCAAAGGTTTCTCCCCGCCCACCACACAGGAAGTATTGCCTTCCACATCGGTTATCAGTACCGGACTGAATGCAGAACAGGGCGTGAATTATGAAGCCGGTATCAAAAGCAGTTGGCTGCAGCAAAGGCTGTATGTAGAGGTGAATGCTTTTATTTACCGCCTGCAAAATGCCATTGTACTACGGCGCGATAGTAGCAATGCCGATTATTTTGTGAATGCAGGCTCTACCAAACAAAGGGGTATTGAATCGCAGGCTTATTACCAGTTAATCCCGGGCAGGAAAGGTTTTATATCCAATGCACGTTTATGGGTAAGCCATACTTACAGCCATTTCCGCTACAAGGACTTTAAACAGGGCGCTACCGATTTCTCCCGTAAGCAATTGCCCAGTGTGGCGCCCCATACCCTCACTGCCGGACTGGATGTAAGTACCCGGCCGGGATTGTATGCCAACCTCACCTGGTATTACAGCGATCCCATTGCCCTGAATGATGCCAATACAGTAATCGCTTCTTCCTACCAGCTTAGTGGCGGACGCATCGGCTGGCGCACCCGTCTGTGCAAGGGTATCGCTGCCGATATCTTTGCCGGCGCCGACAACCTGTTCGACGTACGCTATAGCCTGGGCAATGATATTAATGCCGCCGCCAACCGGTATTACAATACCGCAGCAGGCGCCAACTATTTTGGCGGCATCAACCTGCAATTTATTACTGCCAGATAACCTGGATATCAACCATTTAAGAGGTAATTCTTTAGAAACTCAGAGGTGACATCTTTCCTCCTGCTTTGCGGGACGAAAGATGCCACCTCTCTCTTTTTTAGCTCATTTCTCCTGTTAAGGTAGTAACATCCTTCGATCAAGGTCCTGCGATTATAGGGTATTCTTTAGGTTTTCCTGAGGTTATCCTGGGGTAATCTTCAGGTAAAAAGCCCAGGAAAACCCTAAGAAAACCCTAGGATGACCCTAAGATGACCCTAGGATGGGAGGTACTTGATAGGTACATGGTAGGTACTTAAAGCCAGGCATCTTACCAGGACAATCCTGCCAGGCATCTCCCAGGAAACTCCCATAAAACCAGGGTAAACCCTTACATTTGCCGCGTAATTGGTTTCCGCTCCCGTTCAAGACGGGACTGGATGAAAAGGGAAACCGGTGTAAATCCGGTGCTATCCCCGTAGCTGTAAGTTTCGCAAAACTGTTCATTCTTCGTACCACTGTCCCATAAGGAGGACGGGAAGGTGTTGAACAGGGAAACAAGTCAGAAGACCTGCCAGTTATCAGCAATAACATCGACGAGCTTTCGGGTGAAAAGCCGGGATGAAACAGTCTTACTGCAGAAGACATTTCATTTCTGTTTGTATTCATTTTTTCCGAAGGCTCATAGTTCATCACACAAACAAACTATGAGCATGACAAGAAGGTTACTCACATTATCGGCCCTGCTGGCAGCCATGTATACGCAGGCACAGGACTCAACAAACGCTAAATCGCTGGACCAGGTAGTCATCACGGCTACCAAATACCCGGTTAAACTCAGTGAAACGGGTAAAGTAGTGACGGTTATTGGCCGTGAGCAAATTGAACGCAGCAGCGGCAAAAGCCTCGCACAGGTTTTAACAGAACAAACCGGCATCATTGTCAATGGCGCCAACAGCAACCCCGGTAAGGACAAATCCATTTTCTTACGGGGCGCTTCCAATGATTATACATTGATCTTACTGGATGGTATTCCTGTCAATGATCCCTCCGGATCGGGCGGTGCATTTGACCTCCGGCTGTTTCCCGTAGAACAAATTGACCACATTGAAATACTGAAAGGCAGCCAGTCTACCCTATATGGTTCAGATGCGGTAGCCGGTGTGATCAATATCATTACAAAGAAAAAAGGCACTAAAGCGATCGGCTTCAATGGCGGCGCTACGTATGGCAGCTTTAACACCTTTACCGGTGATGCAGGTGTGAGCGGCCACACCAAGGTGGTGGATTACAACATCAACTATAGCTATACCAATACAGATGGTATTTCAGAAGCTGTAGACACTACCGGTAAAGCAGCTTTTGATAAAGATGGTTTTACCAGGCAAAGTGTACAGGCTAATCTCGCCTTCCGGGTAAACGATAAGATAAAAATAGCGCCTTACTACAGGTATAGCCACTACAAAGGCGATTTTGATGCAGATGCTTTTACAGATGGTACCAATACGTTCCGTTCTTTGCTGAATAATACAGGCGCCATTGCTACGATAGCCCTGCCCAAAGGCACCATCACGGCCAATTATGGTTATTCCTATTCCAAAAGGAATTATGTTACAGGTTTCGGCTCTTCTTTCTTCCGTGGAAAATTCCATAGCGGCGATGTATACCTTACCCAGGCATTGAACGGCCAGGTAAAAATGCTGGCAGGCGTTAACTACCAAAGCTACCAGTTGCTGGATACTACCCTGGAAAAGAAGAACCCCGAAACATCCATCATCAGCCCTTATCTCTCTTTCTTTATACAAAGCGATAATGGCCTTCACGTAGAAGTGGGCGGAAGGTATAACCGTCATTCAGAATTTGGCAGCCATTTTACTTATAGTTTCAATACTTCCTACCTGATCAACCAGGAGGTGAAAGTCTTTGCCAATATATCAAGCGGCTTCAAAGCGCCCACTGTATTTGAGTTATTCGGCCCCACTTTTTATGGCAGCAATCCTAAACTGAAGCCTGAACAATCAACCAATATTGAAGCAGGCGTACAGTTACAAACATGGCAACATAAACTGCAACTGACAGCTACCGGTTTTTACAGGGATATTAAGGACCTGATCGCGTATGTAGGCAACCAGTCTATTAATATTGACGAACAGAAAGATAAAGGCGCTGAACTGGAGGTAACCGTAACACCGGATGAAAAGTGGAGCATCAAGGCATCTTATACTTATGTAACCGGTAATATTTATCAAACCCGCAGCGGTAAAGATACCAGCTACTATAACCTGCTGCGCAGGCCAAAGAGCACTATAGTGGCCAGCGTTGGTTACCAGGCAACCAAACAACTGTACATCAGTATTGCCGCCCAAAGTCTGGGTAAAAGGACCGACCTGTTCTTTGAATCAGTGCCCCCTTACGGTACTATCCCTGTTAACCTGAAAGCTTATACTTTGCTGAATGCTTATGCAGAATATAAATTACTGGATAATAAGGTAAGGCTGTTTGTGGATGCCAAAAACCTCACCGATGCCAGTTATACAGAAGTGTATGGTTATAATACACCAGGTATTAACATACAGGGAGGATTCAGGATTAATTTATAATTTTAAGTTCCTTTTATAAATTATACTTATGTCATTGTCAACATTTAGCCCGAGGAATGCAGTATTACTGCTCATTATTGTAGTGATAGCCACTTTGCGCCTGTTATCTTTTATTGATATGGGCCCATTGACCTATTTTACACCGCTGGGTGCGATGGCTTTATTTGGCGCTGCTTATTTCAGCGGCCACGTAAAACCTTACCTGTTTCCCCTGCTCACCCTGTTTATCAGTGACCTGATATTGTCTTTCACCCTGTTTGCAGAATTCCGGACCGGTTTGCTGTACAGTGGTTGGTATTGGACTTATCTGGCTTTCGCCCTGATGACAGTGGCCGGCAAGCTGATCCTGAAAAAGGTAACCATTACAAGGATCATCCTGGCAACTATCACTGCGACCCTCATTCACTGGCTGGTAAGTGATATTGGCGCCTGTGTGGTAGAGAACAAGCTCACGCTGCCTTTCTACCTCAACCGCCTCGTTACTGCCATTCCGTATGAGCTGAGGTTCCTGGGCGGCACTGCTTTTTTCAGTGCTGTTATGTTTGGCATATTTGAACTGGCACAGAAGAAGTATACCTTTTTGAAGCCTGTCAAGGCTAATAACTAATGGCCCCGCCGGGAGGCGGGACGGGTGGCAAGTGGAGGCTTTTGTACAGCCCTGCTCGCCACTCGTTTTTTTAACCTGCCTCTTCTGTTTAAAAAGACTATTTCTGTTCATCCTATAATCATACTGATATGGTCGCCTGCTCCTTCCTCCCCGCCGCTACACAAATGATCTATGATATGAACCTGCAACACCTGTTGCACGGTATTACCTTTGAATGCCCTTCCGTGGCACTGGCCGAAAAAAGCAAAGTGGTACGTTGTGTGCTGGAAGGGAAACATTACAGCAGTATTGAAATAGACCGCATCTTTTCGGCTTCCAAAGCGCAGGGCAAAAGCCTGTATTACGTGGATGAGGTACTGCTGCAATCCATTCAACCGGATGTGATCTTCACCCAGGATGTATGTGAAGTATGCCAGATAGATACGGCCTGCACAGCAGCAGCCGTGTCCAAACTGGAAAAGCAGCCCCAACTGCTGCCGCTCACCCCCAATAACCTGCAGGATGTGTTTGGCACGGCCATTACCATTGCTGCAGCACTGGGCCATGAAGAAGCAGCTTATTCCTATCTCGCTGCCTTACAGAAAAGAATTGATGCCATTATAGATGCCTTACGCGCCCACAAAGCGCCCCCAAAAAGAGTCATGGTGATGGAATGGGTAGAACCCATTTACAATTGTGGTCACTGGATTCCCTACCAGATAGCTTATGCGGGCGGCATTGATATGTTGTCCAATCCCGGTGGCGACAGTATTGTAACGCCTTGGGAAAAGATCGTGCGGTACAACCCGGAAGTGCTGGTGATAGCACCCTGCGGCTTTACCATTGAACGTACGGCCGAAGAACTGCACCTGCTCACGAACAAGGCAGAATGGAATCAACTGGCAGCAGTACAGCAAGAGGCGGTGTACACCGCCGATTATGACCTGTTTACCCAGCCCAGTGCCGGCACGCTCACAGATGGTATTGAAATACTGGCGGCCATGTTCCACCCCGATCTCTTTACCGTACCTGCCCACCTGCAACACAAATGTTCCTCCCTCTTTAAAACAAACGCCTATGTGCAAGCATGAACAAAAAAGCTGTCCCCGCTGCCGGCAGGCCTTTGAATGCAAAGTAGGCGATGTGCTCCAATGCCAGTGCTTCGGCATTCAATTTACCGAGGAAGAGAAAACTTTTATAGAAGGCCGCTACAGCGATTGCCTGTGCAGGAATTGCTTACTGGAACTGAAACAACGTTCCGTTTTGTTTACAGAGAAATATTCACTGGATGCCAATAAGTAATGCCTCCCCCCGTATTGTATTTATTACCGGCGGGGCGCGTAGCGGTAAAAGCCGTTATGCACAGGACCTGGCCCTACAACTGAGCCCGGCGCCGGTATACGTGGCTACTGCCCGTAAGTGGGATGAGGATTTCCAGCAACGCATTAAACGCCACCAGGATGACCGTGATGAGCGCTGGACGGCTGTGGAAGAAGAAAAACACATCAGCCGGCTCGACCTCACCAATAAGGTAGCCGTTATAGATTGCGTTACCCTCTGGCTCACTAATTTCTTTATTGATAACAAGTATGATATTGACCAATGCCTGGCAGCCTGCAAGCAGGAGATTAACCAGTTGCAGCAACAGGCAGGCACTTTCATCATCATCAGTAATGAGATCGGTATGGGCGTACATGCCGAAACGGAGATTGGCCGCAAGTTTACCGACCTGCAGGGTTGGGTGAATCAATATATTGCTTCAGTAGCCGACAAAGTAGTGTTCATGGTGAGTGGCATACCGATGGAGATAAAGAATGTACATGGATAAGATCAAGGCATATATGAACTGGAGCGGAGGCAAGGACTCTTCCCTGTGCCTGCATAAGATACTGCAGGATGACCTTTACAGCATTGACAGCCTGCTTACCAGTGTAAATGCTGCGCATAACCGCATTTCTATGCACGGTGTGCGCAGGGAATTATTGAATGCACAGGCAGCCTCTATTGGACTGCCGCTGCATACGATAGAACTGCCGGAGCAACCCGGCATGCAGGAATATGAGCAGGCCATGCTGCAACAGGTAACCACCCTGAAAGCAACAGGCTATACAAAAGCCGTATTTGGTGATATTTTCCTGGAAGACCTGAAGGTGTACCGGGAGCAAAAGCTGGCCACCGTGGATATGCAATGTGTGTTCCCCTTATGGAAGATACCTACGCAGGACCTGATGCGGGAGTTTCTTGATGGGGGATTCAAGGCTATTATTGTATGTGTGAATGAGAAGTTCCTCGACAAGAGCTTCTGTGGGCGATTGATTGATGAATCCTTTGTGCGCGACCTGCCGGCCAACGTGGATGTATGCGGCGAGAATGGGGAATACCATTCGTTTGTCTTTGACGGGCCTATATTCAACCATCCCATTCCCTATACCAAAGGAGAAATCGTGTACAGGCGCTACGAAGCGCCGCAAACGACTGATAATTCCTGTAATCCCATGGACCAACCGTCCACCTATGGATTTTACTTTTGTGATTTATTAATGCCATGACAACAAATACTATTACCACCTCCTTACAGGAGCAGCTACAACATAAGATCAATAACAAGACAAAACCACCAGGCTCACTGGGCATACTGGAAGAGATTGCCCTGCGGGTGGGATTGATACAGGAAACCATCTCGCCGGTGATCAGCCTTCCGCATATTGTTGTTTTTGCAGGCGATCACGGCATTGCCAAAACCGGCCTGGTGAATCCTTATCCGCAGGAAGTCACCGCCCAGATGGTATTGAACTTCCTGAATGGGGGCGCTGCTATCAATGTGTTTTGCCGCCAGCACCATATTACCTTACAGGTAGTGGATGCCGGGGTGAACCATGAGCTCATTCCTCCTTCCTCGCAGCTTAAAGTAAAGGGCGGCGAAGTTTTTCTCGATGCTAAGATGGGATACGGTACGGGCAATTACCTCGAGGGGCCTGCCATGAGTGAGCAGGCTGCCCTGGCAGCTATTGAAAAGGGAAAGGCTGTTGTAAAGACCATTGCCGGTAAAGGCTGTAATTGCATTGGCTTTGGAGAAATGGGTATTGGCAATACCTCTTCGGCATCCCTGCTCATGAGCGCTGTTACCGGCATACCGGTAGCCGATTGTGTGGGCCGGGGCACGGGTGTTAATGATGCACAATTAGAAATCAAGATAAGCACGCTGGAACAGGTGCATGCCTTACACCAGTTGCACCTGCTCCATGATCAGCCGGTTGCTTTATTGTCGAGAGCAGGCGGCTTTGAGATCGCTATGATGGCGGGCGCTTACCTCGAAGCAGCAGAGCAGAAGATGGTCATCGTGGTGGATGGGTTCATTGCTTCGGCCGCTTTATTGATAGCGCAACTGATCAACCCCTCCCTGTTGACATATTGTCTCTTTGCCCACACCAGTGGTGAGCGCGGGCATGAAAAGATGTTGCAGCACCTGCAGGCAAAAACAATGCTGCACCTTGGTATGCGGCTGGGAGAAGGTACCGGTGCGGCATTGGCCATTCCTTTAATACAATCTGCCGTTAAATTCCTGCAGGAAATGGCATCATTCGAATCGGCCGGCGTGTCGAATAAGGAGTAATATGAAAAAAGAGATACGCATATTCTTTACGGCATTGATGTTCCTGACGCGCCTGCCGGTGCCAAAGTTTACCGATCACTCGCCCGAATACCTGGAGAAGTCGGCCAGGTACTTCCCACTCATAGGTTGGATCGTTGCCGCCATCAGCGGCCTCACCTTCCTGGTATTCAACAAATATGTGAGTGAGGATATCGCCATACTGGCTTCCATTATTGCCGGTATTTTCACCACCGGCGCTTTTCACGAAGATGGTTTTGCTGATGTATGTGATGCTTTTGGCGGCGGCTGGACAAAAGAGAAAATACTGGCCATCATGAAAGACAGTCGCCTGGGCACCTATGGTGTTACGGGTCTTATTGGCATATTGGCAGCTAAATTCCTGCTGCTGAAAGAGCTGCCCAAGTTTACACCCGATCTTATTGATCCCTCCCTCAATATCTTCCTCAACTATAAGAACTTTTTACTGGTGCTGGTAGCAGCGCACGCCATCAGCCGGTTGATGGGCGTGCTCACCATTTATTTTTTTGAGTACGTGACCGACCTGGATGGCAGCAAATCCAAACCGGTTACCAGCAGCAAACCTTCAATAGTTACTTTATTGATCGCCGCGCTTTTTGCCCTGCTGCCTTTTGCTTTCTTAAGCTGGCATTTTGCATTGGCAATCATTCCTGTAGTGCTGATCGCTTATCGCCTGGCCGGCTACTTTAAAAAATGGATCGGCGGCTATACCGGCGATTGCCTGGGCGCCATTCAACAGGTAAGCGAATTAACCTTCTATCTTGGAGTATTGATTGTTTGGCGATACATTATTTGATTGGGGGTCCCTATTCTGAATTCTGGATTCTGGATTCTTCCGTATTATTGCGTCATGAGCATTTATGTGATCCGCCATACCACACCACTGATTGAAAAGGGCATTTGTTATGGTCAGGCTGATATTGACGTTACAGAGCAATTCGAAGAAGAGGCTGGCATTATCCGTCAATACCTTCCGCCCGATCTGCAACAGGTCTATTCCAGTCCGCTGCAGCGGTGCAGGAAGCTGGCAGCGCATTTATTCCCGGAACATCGTATTCAACTGGACCATGACCTGAAAGAGATCAATTGCGGGGAATGGGAATTGCTGCACTGGGATGATATTCCGCGGGAAGTGATTGACCCCTGGATGAGTGATTATGTGAATGTGTGTATACCGGGCGGCGAAAGTTATGTGCACCTGTATGAGCGGGTGACCCGTTGTTTTGATACGGTAGCAGCCACCGGCCAGGAAGCGGCGATCGTTACCCATGGCGGCGTGATCAGGAGTATACTGGCCCATATTACTGGTACCTCCCTGCTCAATTCCTTCGCCGCTTTTTCACTGCATTATGGCTGTGTGGTAAAGATTGACCGGCAGGAAAATGGCCTTGTTTATGAAATGCTGTCCAATATCAGTACCGGTAAGGAGCAGCATAAGCCGAGTTATAAATAGTACCTTGTACGATCATTTGCCAGCATAAACCGGACACTTATGAACTTTCGCCTGGAAGACCTGATAACTGTTACCTTCACCTTATTTGCGATCATTGATATTTTGGGGTCTATACCCCTGCTCATTACGCTGAAACAGAAAATGGGCGGCATTGATGAAGGGAAGGCCACGCTCGTATCCGGTGGTCTGATGATCCTGTTCCTGCTGGTCGGCGAGAAGTTCCTGCAAGTGCTGGGATTGGATGTGGGGTCTTTTGCCGTGGGCGGCGCTATCGTGATCTTCATCCTGGGACTGGAAATGGTGCTGGGCATTGAATTTTTTAAAAGTGAAGCGGATGCCAAATCCGGCACCATTGTACCCATTGCTTTTCCGCTGATTGCGGGTTCCGGTACGCTAACCACCATTATTTCCCTGCCGGCCAATTACAGCAAATGGGTGGTTTTCTTCGGTATTTTGATTAACCTGGTGATTGTTTACGTTGTTTTGAAATCCCTGACCTATATTGCGAAACTTTTGGGACCGGGAGGATTGTTGGCGGTGAGAAAGTTTTTTGGCGTAATTTTGCTCGCCATTGCCGTAAAAATCTTTGCAAGCAATGTCGGCGGATTGATCAAATAGTGTATTTGGCTTCGTAGTACAATGGATAGTATAAGAGTTTCCGAAGCTCCAGATCCAGGTTCGATTCCTGGCGAAGCCACTTCGATAGGCCTTAAGTTATGATGAGGTTGCCTTAAACAGGCAGCCTTTTTTCTTGCGTATTGGGGTTCCCAATTACAAGGATACCGGCCACAAACTGAAAAAGCGTTCGATCGAACGCTTTTTCGTAGTTGACTGTCCAGTTTTGGGTACGGCTCCTGGTATTCAATCTATTTTTGAGGCCTGGCCTGCATTGATAAACTTACTGTATTTCTTTTCGGGCTAAGCCTGAATACAACCCCGTTTCCGGGCTTTGAAAATCTTCCTGACAGGGCAGTAACCTGGTAATCAAAATTTTCAAAGCTGCATGCCAGTTTTTCCTGCGATATACTGTTAAAGGGTATTTTGGCACCAGGGGCCACATTCAAGTCAAAATACCAATTGACAGCAGCATTGCCTGTCAACCTGATGTAGATGTTTTTCTCTTTAAGCTCTATCTGAAGCTTTCCTCCTGCTTTGAGTGGCCAGGAAACAAACACGGTTTCTTTACCAACGTTGGTAATAAAGGGGTCGTCGCCTTTGAGCAGCACTTCCTTTCCCTTGGTAACACCCATAAGACGCATACCTGCTAACTGATCGGGCTTGCTCCAGAGATATCCGTCCACAACAGGCAGTGTAAAAAAGCTGCATTCGTTGGAGGTGGCAGTTTTTGTCGTATATATATCTTCAAAATCTTCATTGAACAGGTGTATATCCCGGATGCGCAGAGTGCTATCTTCCCAAAGTATATTGATCCTGTAAAAACGGCTGTTGTACCATAAGGTCTTCCGGTTGCTACCTTTTATATCTTTGGTAACAGCAAACGAAGTGGGAGGCGTTATGGGGTAATTTGATTTGAACCATTTACCTGATTGTTCCATTGTCTCCAGTCTTATCTTCCCTGCTTCCCGCAAACTTGCCAGCAAGGGCATCTGGATCTCAAAACCTTTCTCCATCCCACTCCAGGTAAAGGAATTTTCCTGTCCGGCTTGTGTATAATTAAAGCCCAGGGCCGGGTCGTTGGCAAATGTTGTAAGGAACCAGTTAACCCAGGTTTCGTTACCACCTGCCTGGTCATAAACGGGTTCAAGCGTTATAACGCCCTGCCTCCGGGAATTGATGCCCTGGTCATACTGGCGTACAGGGTCGCTTCCCAATAGGCGGAATACCGGAACAGGTATTTGTTTCTCTGCATGCTGTGCGGGCATATAGGAATTGATCTTACTGGGGTAATAGGCCTGGTTCCAATAACCGCCCCATAGGGTATAGCCATCTGTTCCATATTGGTCTTTACAGTTGGCTGAAGCAGTGATATGATACTTTTCCCATAGGTAATTCAGGGTGTGCGCGTCAATAAACCAGGAGGCTACCGAGCGGGGGTAGTAACCGAAAATGCGTTTGAATTCTTCCATGTAAACATCTGCAATCCTTTCGCGTTCTGCCGGGGTATAGCCGGTAGAAAAACCAACGTCTGCATGCCAGTCCCAGGGATAGCGGCCGCGCCATCTAAGTCCGGCCTTTTCAACCAGGGGCTGGGGCAATTCCCACCAGGCGCCTATTTCAAAAGAATCTGCAGGCAGGCTTTTCAACAACGTTTGATACCGGGTGTCTATAAGGGCATCGTATTGCAAAAGGAAAGTGCCGGGAACCCGGTATTTCTTCATGATCTCTACCTGTTTTACTACAGTCTGGTATAAAACATCCTGGGTTATCCTGGGGTCCCGGGGTTCCAGCAACCTGATGAAATTAACGACATTAACGATCTTGGGCTCCGGGGTCTTTTTGTTATTAATTTCTTTTTGCCCGGCAGCATGAAAACAAAAACAAGTAATGGTCAGGGAACAGATGAATACTCTTTTTATCAGGATCATATAGGTTGTATCGTAATGAAGAAATGCTGACATAAAACAGACAGGCAACATACGATTGCCTGCCTGTTTTTGGGATGATTACCAATTAGGGTTTTGTTCCAGCTTTTTGCCGTTCGCAGCATAGAATGCAACTTCTTTGGTTGGTAAGGGTTGAAGATAATCCTTTGCCGGATCGAACTTGCGCCCCTTTTCTGCAATCAAAAAACCGTTGGCATCCACTCTCGACAGAAAGGAGGGATCGTTATAAGGCGCCTTTGTGGCCCAGTCGGTACCTGTGATCTTTATGCCTTTTACATCCTGCGGCAATTCGGTTTCGGCAGTTTTCCACCGGCGGATATCATCGTACCTGAAACCTTCCAGCGCTAGTTCAACCGTGCGTTCACGGCGCAGCTCGGTGCGCATATCGAGGCTGTTCGCGGTGATGAAACTGTTGGTAAGATGGGGCATATTTACCCGGTCCCTGAGCTTATTGATAGAAAGATCAAGATCATTATCGGTTATGATACCATTTTTCTCGTACAAGGCTTCTGCATAGATCAGCAGAACTTCCGCATAACGAATGAGGTGACGATCGAAATCAAACAGGCTTCCATCACCCATACGTCCGGAGTTATTGGCAACGGGGTCTTCCGACATGTACTTATAAAGTATATAGCCCGTATTAAAATTTCGTTGCGGTTTGTCGGGCCAATTGGCCACTTTATTAACCGGATTGAATACGCGGTTGGTTAAAGTGCCAGGAATGATCATGGTCATTGTCATGCGCGGGTCCCTATCCTGGAATTCGCTGATAAAAGTTTGGTACCCCTGAAATACAGTGCCGGGGACAGTAATAGGAAGCCCGTTTTTATCCAGGTACATATCCACCATCTTGCGTGTAGGATTATAACCATCCTGATCATACATGTAAGGCGCGTCGTGTCCCAGGATATTGCGTGCATACCGCCGGTCTAAAATGGATTCTTTTGAATCGTCTCCGGCTTCGAGAAAAAGGTAACGGTAGCTTTCTGCGCCACGCCCCTGGTAGAGCTCATAAACATTGCTGTTGATTAATTCGCGAGAGTCAGCAATGGCCCTGTCCAGGTAGGCGTCCGCGCTGGCATCGCCCCTGAACTTTTCCCAGGTACCTTCAAAAAGGGCCACCCGGGAAGCCAATGCCAGTGCGGCGCCCTGGGTGATCCTGCCGACATCACCAGCCGGCAGGGCAGACTGAGCCGGCAAATCGTTTTTGGCCTCTTCCAGGTCTTTGAGAATAAAGTCGGCGGTTTCCTTGCGACTTGATCTGGGAGTAAACAGTTCAGGGTCGCCGGTGGAAAGTACTTTGGCGATCAGGGGAACACCTCCATAAATTCTTAACAGTTTCCAATAATACCAGGCCCGGAAGAATTTTGCTTCTGCGACATATCTTTTTATTTCCGCGTCAGTGGAGCCGGCACCTTTTTCAATGATCTTGTTAGCAGACCGGATATTACCATAGCTGCCGTTCCATTGACCTGAATTTTCTGCAGGCTGGTAAGATCCGTTACTGACCGTATTGGGAACATTAAAAGCGATATCGGATTCGGTATCTTCCGTACCAAACCTGTCTAAACCATTGTACAAATTATTGGCGGCGAGTTTGAAGTCATTGCCTGTTTTCCAGAATGTAGCGTCGGTCACACTGTCCTGTGATACCAGATTAAGGTCTTTGTTACAACCGCTCCAGGCAATGGCGGCGAGCAACAGCCAGTACATCCTATACCTGTTAACAGGCGCCGGCCAAACCGTTTTCCAGCAAAAAGAATTATTTTTCATGTTGCGTAGATTAGAATTTTACGTTTAAACCCAATGAATACACTTTGTTGAATGGATAGGTCCCTTCATTCCGATACCCGTCCTCAGGATCAAAATTTCCGCCCAGCGTGCCTTTTGAAAAGGTAAACAGGTCCTGTCCGCTGAAATAGATGCGCGCTGATTTTATTTTGACGGCATTGGTAACTGAAGCGGGCAGTGTATAACCGAGGGTAATTAGTTTTACACGCAGGTACGATACATTTTGCAGTGTCATTGCGGAGGGGCGATAGTTATAGTTCTTTACGTCGTCATATCCCACGTTGCCGGGGAGGTACCGGGGATAAGGTGCATCGGGCCTGTCAGGAGACCAGGTCTTGCCGTAATAGTATTGCAGCGAAGGCCAGAAAAAAGTATTAGGCTGACTGATAGCCCCTTCGTAAATAACATTACGCTTACCAACGCCCTGCAGGAACAGTTGCAGATCAAAGGCCTTATAGCCTACGTTAAAGTTCGCAGAATAAGTGAACCGCGGCATCAGGTTACCCAGGTAAACCATGTCTCCTGCCAGCCCCTTGGTTTTGTCTCCAAATGCAGTCAGCTTGCCGTCGCCGTCCACATCTTTATACATCACATCCCCGAAGCTTATCCGGGAAGGAATGCCCTGCAGTTTTTTGTAATCATCCAGTTGTTTCTGTGTTTTGATAATGCCGTCATATACATAACCGAAATAAGAGTAGATAGGAAAACCTTGCCTGAACTGGTTCAGGCCTTCTCCGTAATTGTCGGTATTCTTCAATTCAACAAGCTTGTTCTTATTGTCACTCAACTGCAGCGTAACACTGTACCTGAAATCTTTAACCTGGTCTTTCCAGGTAACGATCATTTCAAAACCTTTTGTATCCAGCTTGCCCTGGTTGGTAGAGGGAGGTGTGGCGCCGTAAACCGCAGGAACAGCGACATTCACCAGCATGTCATTATTAATTTTGTTGTAGTAATCAAAAGAGAAGCTCAGCCTCGATTTGAGGACGGAGAGGTCAAGACCAATATTGCGGGTTTCGATTGTTTCCCAGGTCCTGTCTGAAGATGCCGGGTTTGCATTAGCCCCGGTTAATCCTGCATTGGGAGCGCCCAGTGGATAGTTGCCACCAATGGTCACCAACGGGATATAATCATACAGACCCAGTTGACCTATTTCCTGGTTGCCCATTTTACCGTAAGACAATCTCACTTTCAGCAAGTCGAAGACCTTGAGGTTCCTGATGAAATTTTCTTCTGAAAGGTTATAGGCTAAAGCTCCGGAAGGGAATACGGCGCTCCAGCGTTTTTCCGGCGCGAACTTGGAGCTTCCGTCCGCACGGGCGGTAAAGTCCACTACCAGCTTTTCTTTGAAAGTATAGCTTAGCCTGCCGAAATAGGAGGCAAGCGCCTGGTTGTTCAGGTAGCCGGAAAAGTTAGCATAAGCCGCCTTGGTCCTGTCTGCCAGATTAAGGGTAAAAATATCATTGCTTGTAAAGTTATAGCCGTTGGTGGACTGGCCTTCCCGTTTAGTCTGTTCCAACGAAGCGCCTCCCATGAAGTTTATACGATGGTCGCCTCCCAGATCTTTGGTATAATCCAGGTATAGCTGGTATAGCTTGTTCAAAGATTTATCATTGGCGTAATTAGCGGAATTGGGCGTATTACGCACGTCCTGGATCCCGCCCGCCCAATTGTAGCGGGTGATCGTCCGGTTGGTGGTGCTGCGGTTCTGGTAATCCAGTCTCACTGCTGCCTGACCCGTTAGTTTAAGACCCGGTATAATGGTGTAATCTATTTTGATATTTGAACCAAATCTCGACAGGTTGCTCAAGCTGGTCCCTCCTTCTTCCAAATACTGGGCAGGACCTTCGTAGCCCTGATAGCCATAGAATTGCCCCAGCGGGTTATAGACAGGTTGATAGGGAAACTGCCTGGTTACATTGGTGAGGGCACTACCTAACAGGGTTGGGGTAACTACTGCCCGGTTGTCAAAGTACGATCTCGTTTCAACCGACAAACGGCTGCTCAATTTGAAATCATAGTTCAGGCGGAGATTATACCCATCGGATTTGTTGACCCCATAACGTACAACACCATTATCACGGACATAGCCAACAGACAAAAGATAGTTATTATTGTCCCCGCCACCGGAAACGCTGATATTGTGGATGTGCTGCGTGGCGTTTTTGTACACCACTTTATTCCAGTTGGTATAACCATAAAAACCGGGATAGTTAGTAACTCCATAGTTCCATCCGGTGGGATCTGGTGCGGCATTGTTCTTTATTTTGTCGAAGACTTCCTGCGGGAAGCCATTGATGCCGGCATTGCGCAAGCCTTCGTCCATGAATTCAGCAAACTCAAGGGTGTTTTGCATCTTTCTTAAGTAGGTGGGTGTCTTATAGCCCACGTTGGCAGTATAGGTCACAGAAGGAGGGCCTTTCCGACCGCGTTTGGTTGTAACAAGGATCACGCCATTGGCTGCCCTTGCTCCATAAATAGCTGCTGCTGCATCTTTAAGAACGGTCACTTCGGCAATGTCGTTGGTATTGATCGTATTGATGTCGCCAGGTATCCCATCAAGCAGGACCAATGGCTCATTACCATTCACGGAAGAAAACCCCCTGACCTGGAAACCATAGGTAGTGCTTCCCGGCTGCCCGCTTGCTTTGGTGATCGTTAAGCCTGGAATGGCACCCTGCAACGCGTCATAACTATTGTTTAAAGGCCTGCTTTCAAAGACTTCGGACTTGACAGTTGAGATGGCGCCCGTGATAGCACCTTTGGCCCTGGTGCCATAACCGACCACTACAACAGCATCAAGGTTAACCTCTATCCTGGTCAGGCTTATGTCGAATGTTGTTTTTTCCCCGATGATGACCTTTTTCGTCCGGAATCCCAGATGGGAAATAACCAATACGCCACCCTGTGCAGGTATATCGAGAGAGAAGAAACCTTTTTCATTGGTATTCGTGCCAATGGAAGTGCCTTCGAGGGTTACCGAGGCGCCGGTCAATGGTTCTTTATTCAATTCATCGCGTACAGTCCCGGATATCACAGGCATACGCTCGTCCCTTTTAATGCTGTCTGGCCGTATAGCCGACCGGGCAAAGATCAGTACTGTCTTGTTGGAAATAGAATAGCCGATCGGTTGTCCTTCAAAGCAGATATCAAGTACCCTGGTAATGTGTACATTTTTTACCTTGATATTAATGGGCTTTAAGTTTTTGATCGTCTCGTTGTTGTAAAGAAAATCGAAGTTCGTCTGCTTCCTAAGCCGGGCGATGACTTCTGTAAACTTTGCATTTTTAGTTTCTATAGAAACTGTTTGGCCGAAGGTTTCAGCCTTAATTTGTACAAAGGTGGCAAACAATAAAATGGCAGTCAGCTTCATTTTCAGGCATAGATTGGTATGGGCAAAAAGATGCCGTCTGAACAGTAGTTCAGTAATTTTTTTATACATTTGATTGTTAGGTTTTAATTTAATGTGATCAATCGTTAAGTAACTACCTGACTCAGCCTCAGGCTGATAATCAGGGACGCTTCCGACGTCCCTGGTTTTTGTAGTCTGCTCAAATTGTCTTAGTGCTGTTTTTCGATATGGCTCCTTTTTTATAAGTGTTTAGAAATGGGGTTGCTTATCCGTTTTAGACCCAGCTATTGGTTCACTTTTTTGGAGACAATAATTTTGGGTCCTGACAATTGAAAGTGCACATTCCCGATCTTTTCCATGTTTTGCAGTAACTGGCTCAGGTTGGATGACCGGGAGAAGGTCCCACCGAATCGCTCTTTACCTAAAGCCCCGGTAAACTCAACATCTACATCGTACCACCTGCTGATATTTTTCATGATGGTTGTCAGGTCCTGGTTATCAAACAGAAAATAACCATTCTTCCACGAGATGGCATCTTCCGCATTTACCGCCCGGATATCAATTTTTTCGGTGGTGCGTGACAGGCTTGCCTGTTGTCCCGGCCTTAGTAAGCCCGAAGAACCATTTGCTGTATTGGTGATCCTGACGCTGCCTACAAGCAATGTGGTACTAATACCTGGCTCATCATCATACGATCTGATATTGAAATGGGTGCCAAGTACGGTGATCTCCTGCCTGCCCGAGATCACCTTAAAAGGATGGTTTTCCCGGTGAGCTACTTCAAAATATACTTCCCCTATAACGCTGACCTTTCTTTCCTCTTTGCTGAAGGGCAACGGATAGGTTATTGAAGAGGCTGCGTTCAGCCAGACTTTCGTCCCGTCTGCCAGTGTGACCTGGAAATGTCCTGCACGAGGCGTTGACAACGTGTTGTAAAAATCCTTTCCTGCTGACATGCCACTTTGGTTAGCTGAACGATTGTAACTCAGCTCTCCATCGACATTGTTGTAAATGGTCATGCCTGCATCTTCGCCGATCATCCCGTTTTTTGAGTCTTTTAAAACCACTTGCCGGTTATCAGAGAGCGTTAATACGGCCCTATGAGCGCCAGGTTTATAGTCGGGGGGAATACCTGCCAGCTCTGAAGGCTCCTTTGCTCTCTCTATTGGGGCCTGTCTGGTGAGCATAATATACAGCGTCGATGAAATAAGCAATAAGACCGAAGCGGCTGCAGCCAGTGGCTTCCACCGGGGCCTGTGCACCACTTTCTGATGCCTGGGTTTAATGGAGTGCCACACTTCGTCTTTTAATGTTTCCAATTCTTCAGGGGCGATCTCTGTCGCTTCCGGTTCCCATTGCAGGTACCAGCTTTCCAGCAATACCAGTTCTTCTTTTGTAATGGTGCCTTCTTTATATTTTTCTAACAAGTCCCGGATTTCCGTCGTTTGCATGCAGGATGGTGCTTTGGTATTAATAACAGGGAACATATGGGGCAGGGGGGTAAACAATAATAATTTTTTCAGGAGGGCAAATACTTTCAGGAGTGTGCGGGATGGCAGTTGATAAAAATAGCTGTAGTTTTAAGCGCTAAAACGTTTAAGCTTTCAACAATGGCAGGCTACGATTGCATGCAGGATACGGAGTTGGCTGCTTTGATCAAAAGCAGTGATGAGCATGCTTTTGCAGCGTTGTATAACCGTTATTTCAGTGTGCTTTACCTGCACGCTTTCCATCGTTTGAAAGATAAGGATGAAGCAAAAGACCTTGTACAGGACCTTTTTTTACGACTTTGGACTCAAAGGGAAGACCTGCCTTCCGGTATAAACTTTACGGCCTATCTCTATGCTGCTGTCAGGAACCGGGTACTTAATATACTCGCGCACAAGTGTGTAGAAAATAAATTTCTTTTAACCTTCCAGGAATCCACCACTACAGAGGCCATCACGGACCACCTGGTACGGGAACACCAGCTTGCCGCTATCATAGAAAAACAGGTCCGTCTTCTGCCACCCAAAATGCGGCAGGTTTTTGAGCTAAGCCGCAAGTCTTATATGACACACCATGAAATCGCTGAGCGCCTGGACCTGAGCGAGCAATCGGTCAGAAGCCATGTGAAAGGAGCGCTCAGATTGTTACGGGCAAAGCTGGGGATCTGGTTGTATACCGGCGTGCTCATGGCTACCTTGTGGTACTTAGCCTCCCGGTAATTGGCCAAAAACATCCCTCAAACTGTCGCATTTACACCTCCTCTGAGAAAAAGATAGTTCCCACCTTTGTATTGCCCCTTCACTCAGCCGCCTGACCAATCATTTATTCATCAAAAAGTATAGTTTATGATTATTGTACATGACATTTTCGTTTGCAAACCCGGCAATGCCTCCAAACTGGCCAAATTGTTTAAGGAAGTGATGACCGGCAATGAGGAGCTGGTGAATATTATGACGGATGCAACCGGTCAGTTCAACCGGGTGATCGTTGTTACCAAATATGAAAACCTCACCGGATACGAGAAGAGCTGGGAGAAATACCAAAAAGACCCTGAGGCCATGAAGAAAATGACGGAGAAGATGTCCGGGTATACGGAAATGTACCTCACCGGTTCCCGGGAGATATTCCAGGTCTGGTAAACACCCTCCTTCTATCTTAAACTGCTTAACCGATAATTTCCCTGGTGATAGCCGTATTGCCGGGGAGAATTGTTGTGCTTATTTGAGAATATATTAGCTTCTACCCAACCTTTCTCCTTTTTTGCACCGTTCATTTGGATAAAGACGTTAGCATGAAAATTTTTATCCAATTGATAGGGGCCAGTGTACTTACCGGACTATTATCCTGCCAGAAAGCCCCCTTAGAAGAACCCACCGACCTCGTCGTCTCAGCAACGGTAGTGGCTGCCGGTGAGCTTGTTACGGCCAAAGTTGTAAACCCCCGCCCCGGCACTTCTTATGAGTGGTATGTGCCCGACCACCTCGACCTCGACGCCATACAGGATACTTCAAAGATCCGCGTACTGTATGCCCGGGCAGGCCTGGATTCCATTATGGTAACTCTGTGGCAAAATGGTACCCCTTATGCATCTTTCTCCAAAGCGGTACAGGTAAAAGGAGATTATTTCTCCGTACCTGATAATTTGCCGCAAAATTCAACGCAATCAATTACCGGTGATAAGCTTTCCCTGATACCTTTTTTCATGCCGGATTCTACTTTAGCTTTTGTTTTAAGGACCAATGCTGCGTACAACTGCCTTAATTCCTATATTGTTGCTCGTAATACCGGCTTCGGCAATACGATCAAAGCCTCCTTTAACGGAATATGGAAAACCGGCGTCTGTGAACCCGGGAATATGAGGGCCACAGGCGTATTGCTTACCAACACCTACTATAGAGATGGTTCATGGCCTATTGAGATAACATTTGGCAACAAAATATATCACGGAACCCTTACAGTGTCGGACTACCAATTAAAATATGAATTTACCTGGCCCGACGATACGGAGGTATATATCCACCCCTATTCACTCGGACATTATTAACATGCACATGATGGCTACCTTTAAAACAGCATGCGTTGCAGAACCTGAATGAGATCATACAACTATGTGTCAGCAATGACCGCCTGGCGCAAGAGAAGTTTTACCGGCATTTTTATCCTTCTATGTTTTGCCTGTGTAAAAAGTTCTTCCGGGATGACCATGCCGCATTGGAAGCCGTTAATGACGGAATGATCAAGGTTTTCCTGCATTTACCCGATTATAAAAGCGAAAAAGGCGCCATTTTCAATTGGGTATATACCATTGTCCGCAATACGGCATTGGATAAGTTAAAAGTGGCCATTAAAATCCCTGTCGTTGATGTAGCTGTAGATGAATACGAAACGGAATATATAACGGGCAATATCCTGCAGCACCTGGAATGGAAAGACATTTACCGTTACCTGGACCATTTACCGCCCGCCACACGACTGGTGTTTGGTTTGTTTTACCTGGAAAGTTATACGATACCCCTGATTGCCGAAAAGTTACAGATCAGTATTGGGACAGTGAAGTGGCATTTGAGCGAAAGCCGGAAGATCATGCAGCCAATACTTAAAAAGCATTTTTCATTTTAAAGATGTTTAGCAGTGAATGATCAACAATTCCATAATAATTTCTTTACTGAAGAAAACAGCCCGGTGCCGTTAATTCCTGCTGATGATGCCTGGGAAGCTATGCAGGCAAAGCTGAATAACCAGTTGCCCCAAAAGAAGAAGAGAAGAATGCTGCTCTGGCTTCCTCCTGTTGGCTGTGCGCTGCTGTTGTTATTGCTGTTGGGCGGAGGATATGGAATATGGCAGTATGCTATGCGGGAATCATTGCCGCAAAACCAGGATCAGTCCAACAAGCGTTCAACGCCTGCTGCAACAGCAAGCAACTTACCCGTGCATGAACAGGCTGCACCAGCTAACCAGGCAGATACTCACCATCAGTTGTTACATAACGCTACGCCTGTTCCTCCTGATGATGATACGCCTGTCCATTCCGGGGTATCAAAGAAAGCAACAACCTTACTTTCCGCTATAACCGACAATATCGCTCAGCCTGTGCAACGCCACAATAAAAAACTGGCAGGACCAACAACCCTCCAGCCTGGTACACCGCAGTTGTTGGAAAAAGAGTCTAATGGTGTGAAGGCAACTCATTCCACCAGCTCTTTACGCCCTTCACCAGTGGCAGGCATCCGGTATGAGGCTTTGATAGCTATACAGCCCGCAAGGGCGCTGAAGCCTCTATGGTTACCGCAGGGATCATTGTCTAATGATTCCTCCGGTAACAAGCCTGCCCCTAAATATATTTTTGCGATGGGATTGCAGGTGGAAGTTCCTGTACCTATTTATCCGCCCGATGTATATTTTAAAAACCCGGAAGCGAAAGACAGGTTTTATCAGCCCATTTCACCGGGCATCTGGGCCAGCATCACCAGGTGCCGGCACCGGCTCACCGGAGAAATTAAACCTTTTGCCAGCGCCCTTTTACCTGATAAGGCTTTTGAAACGGGTATCATTATCCTACCCGATAGCAGTATGTTTACCGGAGAGAAAAAACTGGTGAAAGTTTTCGGTGCTCAATTCGGGCTGCAGTACACCTACCGGGTAGATAAACATTGGTGGGCAGGACTCGGTGTAGATTTATCCAAGTGGCGCAAAGCATTAATCCTTGCCGAAGACCCGGACACACTTTCAAGCTCTCTCTTATATGGCGTACATAAAGACGAAGCGCCATACCTGAATTCAACGCAGTCAGGCGGCGTTATTCACCTCGCTTACGAGTCAAAGGCCTGGACAGGCACGCTCCAGATAGGGACTCCCTTTAGGCCTACTGTTCAACGTGGATCTTTCCCGGTATGGATAAGACTTGGCGTACGGTTACGGCTGCTGCAAAGCAAACAGGCGGCCTCTGCAACCACCCTTCCTGTACAGGAAGCTCCCCGGCCACAGTGACGTGGATTAACAGGCGCCTATGAAATTTTAATTATGAACGGGGTTGTATTTAATGCATTCCTTAATACTTTCGGTGCATTAAGTACAACCCAATCGTTCATTATGAGAAGACATACCACGATCCTTGCCCTTGCTTTATTACTGGCAGGCAACGCCACCTTTTCCCAAACGACAGACTCCCTGATCGTTAAAAGCATTGTGGATGAGGCAACCAATAATTCCCGACTGCAAAAGCTGGCGCATGAATTACTGGACGGAATAGGTCCGCGGCTGGTGGGCACGCCCCAGATGAAGCAGGCCAATGACTGGGCCATAGCCAAATACCAAAGCTGGGGCATCACCGCCAGGAGCGAACAATGGGGCGAATGGCGCGGCTGGGAAAGAGGCATCACCCATATAGATATGGTATATCCCCGGGTGAAATCGCTGGAAGGAATGCAACTGGCCTGGAGCCCTTCTACAGCAGGCAAAACGATCACGGCCGAGCTGGTGATCATCCCCGACCTGGCAGATTCTGTTGCCTTTCAGCAATGGCTGCCGGCCGTGAAAGGCAAGTTCGTCATGATCTCGATGGCCCAACCCACCGGCAGACCCGATTATAACTGGGATGAATTTGGCACCAAGGAATCTGTAGAGAAGATGAAAAAGGAACGTACCGCGCAAACAGACGCCTGGCGTAACCGGATCAGCAAAACAGGTTATACTGCCCGCACACTCCCACCGGCACTTGAAAAAGCAGGCGCAGTGGGTGTGGTGATGAGCAACTGGTCGAACGGCTTTGGTGTGAACAAGATCTTCGGCGCTTATACCACCAAGGTCCCTACGATTGATATTGCCCTGGAAGATTATGGTCTTTTGTACAGGCTGGTAGAAGACGGCTCGAAGCCAAAGATCAGTGTACGCGCCGACTCCAAAGAGCTGGGCATGGTCCCCACCTTTAATACTATTGCCGAGATCAAAGGGACCGAGAAACCGGATGAATACGTGATCCTGTCTGCGCATTTTGATTCCTGGGATGGCGGCACCGGCGCCACCGATAACGGCACCGGCACTTTAACAATGATGGAGGCCATGCGCCTATTGAAGAAGGTATACCCCCATCCCAAAAGAACGATCCTCGTAGGTCATTGGGGCAGTGAAGAACAAGGGCTCAATGGGTCAAGGGCTTTTGTGGAAGATCACCCGGAGATCGTAAAGAATATCCAGGTAGTGTTTAACCAGGACAATGGCACAGGCCGGGTGGTGAATTTAGCGGGCCAGGGCTTTCTGCATGCTTATGAGTACCTGGGCAGGTGGCTGGCCAAGGTACCGGCTGATATCCGCACACCCATTGAAACAAGGTTTCCCGGCTCACCAGGTAGTGGGGGATCGGACTTTGCTTCCTTTGTAGCCGCAGGCGCTCCTGCCTTCTCCTTAAGTTCTACCAGTTGGTCATACGGCACTTATACCTGGCATACCAACCGCGACACGTATGATAAGATCGTATTTGATGATGTGCGCAGCAATGCGATACTGACGGCTATCCTGGCTTATATGGCCAGTGAGGATCCTGTTAAAACTTCGCGGGAGAAAAGCGTTTTACCGGTGAACCCCAGAACGGGTGAACCCGGCGCATGGCCTACACCAACTAAAGCAACACGCAAGGGCGGCGTGAATTAGAGATGCAACCTGATCTTTAGTTTATTGAGCACGATGGCTATGCCCATGATGATGATTGCATAGCAGGCCGACCAGGCAACTCCCAGCCAACCCTGGTGGAAAGTTTCCGGCATGAAGTATATACCAAGCCATACCTGCACATGGTATATAATGAAGGGCAGTATATAAACCAGCAGGGGATTGGAGGCAGCCGGTTTAAAGAAGGCTGTCCAGCTACTGTATTTCTTTACATCAATGAGCCAATATAAAAAGCTGAACAGGGCAGAACAGATGGCCACACAATATAAACACCAGGAAGGGGTGGCATGTATTTTTGAGATAGCGTAGTAAGGCCTGAGCAGCCAGGCAGCAATGGCGGTAACCACCACCAGTATAATGGCCTGCATGAAGCGCTGGGTATTGGTCTCTATCTTCTTCCTTTCGAAAAATAGTAATGACAATACGATACCGCTCAGCACGATGCTGGTATGGGAAGCGTGCCCTGACTGGCCGGCCATCCATTGCAGGAAAGCATTGTGTTCAGCAGCCGGTTGTTTCCCCGCGATGTACCACAGCACACAAACCAGGATCATGAACAGCAATCCCCTGATACTGCCACGTACCAACTGGTAAATGATGCAACTAAGTAAGTAAGCCCAGCCAATGAGCCCGAGAATGCCCCACCACTGTGGCGTAAGCCCTTTCGAACCATCCTCTCCGCCTTTGTAGATAAACCCAAGCCATAATAACCCGCCGGCCCCGATGGCCTGCAGCAGGTAGCCCCAGGTCCTTTGTTTAAAATAATACACATTCCAAACAAGGATGGCGCATGCATAAAACAACAGCGACCATAGATGGATAGACATGCCCATGGCCGCCTCATTGTAACCGCCTTCCGCATTAACCATAAAAATACCCAGCACCAGCAGGCCAATCGTTCGCCACAAGATATGCGCCTGTAGCTTCCAGAAGGAATCGCCTTTGGCGAGGCGATTGTTGAGGGCAAATGGCAATGACATGCCTACTATAAAAAGGAAGGCCGGGAACACAACGTCTACAAATGTCATGGCATCTGCATCAGCAGGCACGTGTTTCATCCAGGCGGGAATGCCGGATACACCTGCCACGTCATTAACAAAGATCATAACGAGGATGGTGATACCTCTCAATACATCGATGGAAAGAATACGCTGTGTAGTTAACGTATTGTACTTCATTGCGGGGGGTTGGGTTCTCTAAAAATACATTAAAAATAATTAATCCCTGAAATTGATCCCTTATCGAAAAAACGGTCAGGACTCAACGGAAATAATGTAAATTGGCCTCAACCACCTAACAATCATCATATTAAAACTAATGGCCAAACGACTGCTTTCCATTTTCCTCCTTATCCGGGGTTATGCAGCCTTCGCGCAGGATACTACTGCCGATAGTAGTTTCACCGCCACCGCCCTGCACAATGCAGTGGCCTCCTACCATCACTATATTGACAAACAATCGCGCCTCTATAATGGCATTGAATACATAGGTTATTCTCCGAAGATCGAGGGCATTCCTTATTTCCTGGAAAACACCTGGCAACGGGGAAGTATTGTGTATGATGGCATCGCCTATGATACGGTAAAGATGATGTATGATATGGTGAAAGACCGTGTGATCATCCTGCACTTCAATGGCTTTTACCGCCTGGCCCTGTTCAGCGAAAAGGTAACATCCTTTTCGCTCATGAACCACCACTTTGTTCGCTTCGAACAGGACAGCCTGGGCCGTTCACCCCTGGAAACAGGTTTTTATGATCAATTGTATACCGGCCCCTCTGCTGTGCTGGCCCGCCGAAGCAAGTTTATTGAAGAGACAGTCAGGGAGCAACTGGAAAGAAAGTTTGTTGAACAATATCACTACTATATTTATAAAGACGGCAATTACCATATTATAAGAACAAAGAAGGCCCTCTTCTCCCTGTTGAAAGACCGTGCCCGCGAGGTAAAACAATACCTGAGGAATCAAAAACTGAAGTTCAGAAAAGATAAAGAGACTACCATTCTGCAAGCGGCTACCCATTACGACTCCTTAAAAAACTGATATGAGACGACCACCTTTCCTTGTCCTGCTGGTTTTTGCATTGATGTGTTGTTGTGGCCAGGCAATAGCCCGGCAGGCTGATCCCAAACGGGTGAGTGTTGCCTTCAAGGACACGACTATTGATGTGATTGTCCAGGAGCTGGAACAACAAACAGGCTACCATTTCTTTTATGACCCCGTTCAGTTTGACAGTATCCGCATCAGTGTAGCAGCCACCAACCAGCCGCTTCAACAGGTACTTGAGCAAACTTTTTCCAATACCGGTTTTAGTTTTACGATCCTCGCCGACAGGCAATATGTATTACTCACTAAAGGCGTAGCCATCAAAACCGCCCTGCCGGACGGCTTTTTTGCCAGGACAATAAAAGATACGGTGCGCAGGGAACAGGCAGGCATACCGGATTATGGCGACAAGAAGAAGGTACGCGCTGATGCTTCTATTGAAAATAAGTTGTTTGAGATAGGCGCCAAAACCAGCAATCCGCCACCGGGCAATGTTACAGTAGCCGGCTATGTACGCAATATGAAGACCGGGGAACCAGTCGTGGGCGCTGCTGTAGCTGTGCAAGGCGCTTCCATCGGCGCCGCCACTGATCAATACGGTTATTATTCCATTACGATGCCTAAAGGAAGGTATGTACTGAATATACAGGGCATTGGCATGAAGGATACGAAACGTCAGATACTGTTGTACACCGGTGGAAAACTGGACATTGATATGGAAGAGCGTGTGACCTCGCTGAAAGAGGTGATCGTTTCGGCACAGAAGCTGGCCAATATCCGCAATGTGCAGATGGGAACAGAACGGTTGACAATCAGGGCTATTAAACAGATACCCACGGCTTTTGGGGAAGCAGATATTATCAAGGCAGTACTTACCCTGCCCGGCGTAAAATCGGTAGGCGAGGCCAGCACAGGATTTAATGTACGGGGTGGGGCCGCTGATCAGAACCTGATACTTTTTAATGATGCCACGATTTATAATCCATCGCATTTCTTTGGCTTCTTCTCTGCTTTCAATCCGGACATTGTGAAGGATGTGGAGTTATACAAGAGCAGCATTCCTGCCAAATACGGCGGACGTTTATCTTCCGTACTGGATATTTCCAGCCGGGAGGGTAATAAAAAAGAGTTTACCGGCACTGCCGGTATCGGGCTATTAACCAGCCGTATTAATATAGAAGGGCCTATCCAGCAGGAAAAAACATCGTTCATCCTGGGGGCACGCACCACTTATGCACGCTGGCTGCTGAAACTGCTGCCCGATGAATACGAGAACAGCAAGGCCTCTTTTTATGATGTGAACCTGCATATCAGTCATCAATTCAACAAGAACAATAACCTGTATATAACCGGCTATACCAGCAAGGACCGTTTTAACCTGAACAGCGATACCACGTACGGGTACAACAATAATAACCTATCCATTAAGTGGAAGCATATTTTCTCGAATAAAGTGACCGGCGTGTTCACCGCAGGATATGACCGGTATGCCTATCATATATCCAGTGAGAAGAATAAGGTGAATGCTTATAAACTGGGATTTGATATTAATCAGTTCACTGTTAAAGCTGACTTTACCTGGTACCAAAGTCCCCAGCATACGGTTGATTTTGGTGTAAGCACGATCCGGTATAAGCTTCATCCGGGCAATTACGAACCTGTAGGCAAGGAATCGCTGATCGTTCCCAATAAAGTGGCAGCGGAGCAGGCACAGGAAAGTGCGATCTATTTATCGGAGAAATGGAATATCACACCCGAGCTTTCCGTACAGGCCGGGGCACGTTATTCCCTGTACCACTACCTGGGACCAGGTGAAATTAACAGGTACGCCTCCGGACTTCCCAAGAACCCCGACAATGTAGTAGCAGTTAACAGTTATAAAAAAGGAGATGTGATACAAACGTATCACGGACCTGAATGGCGTCTTTCTGCACGGTATAGTATTACACCCAGTTTTTCTGTAAAAGCGGGGTATAATTCACTGCGCCAGTATATTCATATGCTGTCCAATACCACCGCCATTTCGCCCACTGATATCTGGAAGCTGAGCGACCCCAATATTAAACCGCAGCATGGCGACCAGGTTTCTTTTGGCCTGTACAAGAATTTTAAATCCAACTCTATTGAGACGTCTGTTGAGGTGTATTATAAACGTATTAAGGACTACCTGGATTATAAGAGCGGCGCATCCCTGGTGATGAACCACCACATTGAAACAGATGTGATAGGCACCAAAGGAAGAGCCTACGGACTTGAACTGATGGTGAAGAAACAGAATGGTAAGCTGAATGGCTGGATCAGTTATACCTACTCCCGCATACAGTTACAGATGGATGACCCCACTTCCGGAGAGATTATTAACCGCGGAGAATATTATCCGGCCAATTACGATAAACCACATGATGTAACGATGGTGAGCAATTACCGGTTCACCCACCGCTTCAGCATTTCCCTGAATGCCACGTACAGTACCGGCCGCCCGGTGACTTTACCGATTGGCCGTTATTATTATGGCGGTTCCTGGCGGGCACTGTATTCGGACAGGAATGCTTACCGTATCCCTGATTATTTCCGTACTGATTTTGCCATGATCGTGGAAGGCAATCATAAGGTAAAACAGAAGACCCATAATTCATGGACATTCGGATTGTATAATTTAACCGGCAGGAAGAATCCCTATTCTGTGTATTTCGTTTCCGAGAACGGAAGTGTGAATGGCTATAAGCTCTCCATTTTCGGAAGCATTATTCCTTTTGTTAATTACAATATTCGTTTCTAAATATTACGGGCATGAAAAAGCTTTTTTATAGTTGTGTGGTGGTGTTACTGGTGATGAGTTGCAAGGAGCAATTTGATCCGCCTGTCACCGCGCCTGTCAATGGCTACCTGGTCGTGGACGGCATTATTAATAGTGGAACAGGGTCTACCAATATCAGGCTGTCGCGCACGGTAAACCTGGCCGACAGCGCGCGGATGAATAATGAGCGGAATGCCCTGGTGCGGGTAGAAGGGGAAGACAACAGCAGTTATCCGCTGGCCGAGGTAGCGCAGGGATTGTACAGCCATCCCCAGTTATCCCTTAGCAGGAATGTGAAGTACCGCCTTTATATTAAGACCTCAGATGGCAAAGAGTATGTATCTGATTATTCCAGGGTTATCCCAACTCCGCCTATTGACAGTATCCGCTGGGAGCAGCCAGGCGATCTGCAGTTGTATATTAATACCCACGACCCATTAAATAAGACGCTGTATTACCGCTGGGAATGGGAAGAGACCTGGGAGTTCCATTCTGCTTTCACCACCCAGCTTGAATATGCGTATGGCAGGCCCGGAGAGATTACCGGCATCAAATACAGGTTTCCTAACCAGAATCATGATCTGAGCAAGTATTACTGCTGGAAACATGGTAGCTCTACCAACCTGATCATTGGCTCATCGGCCAAGCTGAGCAGGGACAGTATTGACCTTCCCCTTCATTTTATTCCACGGGGATCCGTGAAATTAAGTGTACTATATAGTATTAAAGTAAAACAATATGCTGTAAGCAGGGAAGGGTATGATTTCCTGCAAAGAATGAAGAAGAATACGGAGCAAACAGGCACCTTGTTCGACGCACAGCCTTCGGAGCTGGTGGGCAATATACATGCTAAGAACAACCCTAATGAGATCGTGATCGGCTTTGTAGATGTAGCTGACCAGCAGGAAAAGAGGATCTTTATCCGGGCCAGCGAAATGAACAACTGGGGATACCGCACCGGCTGCACAGAACTCATAGTGCCGAATGTCCTGGACAGCATTCTTGCCTACAGTTACCTGATGCCTACCTCTGTAGAGGAAATGACGCCATTCGGAGACATTCTTTCATACAGGGGTTCCGGACCTACCTGCGTAGATTGTACGCTTACCGGTACGAATGTGCGTCCTTCGTTCTGGCCTTAATGAATGTATACACGAGTATAATTTAAAATATAATGATGCTTCCGACATCACGCATGATAACAAAACAAGGATGGCTATTACTGATGGCCTGCCTGCTGTTGGGCAGCATGGATACAGCCGCCCAGGATTTTACGCAGGCCATCCATACCCGGTTTGACGAGTACCGGAAAACGGCTTTGACTGAAAAAGTATACGTCCATACAGATAAACGCTTTTACCTGGCCGGTGAGCTATTATGGTTCAAAGTATATTATGTTGACGGCAGTTTCCATAGGCCATTTGACCTGAGCAAGGTGGCTTATGCAGAGCTGCTGGATAAGGACAATAAACCGGTGATGCAGGCTAAGGTAGCATTGAAAACGGGTCATGGCAATGGTTCTTTTTATATCCCGTCTTCTATTAATACGGGGCAGTATACGTTAAGGGCCTATACGAACTGGATGAAAAATTTTGGGCCTGATTATTTTTTTGAACAACCTGTCACTATTGTCAACTCCCTGAAACCTCTGCCCCCGTCCACGGCCGATACCGGTAACCGCATTGCAGCCAAATTTTTCCCGGAAGGAGGCAATCTGGTAAAAGGCATTAACAGTAAGGTGGCTTTCCAGGTTACTGATCAATATGGCAAAGGGATTGGTTTTACCGGTACACTCAGCAACCAGCGCAATGAGGTGGTATTGCAATTCAAGCCGGAGCAATTTGGCATTGGTCATTTCCTGTTTACCCCGGTGGCAGGCGACAGCTATACAGCAACGATCACCGCTGATAACGGCAGCACAATTATCCGTGCATTACCGGTTATTCATGAGCAGGGATATGTAATGCAATTACAGGAGGAAGCCAATGGACAGTTGCAGATCAGTGTGCGCTCCAATATGCCTGCAGGAGCAGAAGAGGTCTTTTTGTTTGCCCATAGCCGGCAGGTGATCAAAGTAGCCGCCAGGCAATCCATCGTAAATGGTGTAGCACATTTCACGGTTGACAGAAATAAACTGGGCGAGGGCATTTCCCAATTCACTGTTTTTAACAACACCAGGCAGCCGGTATGTGAGCGCCTGTATTTTAAGCCCCTGCAGCAGGTCCTTTCCATTGGCGCGTCGGGCGTTGCACCCCAATATGATAGCCGGAAGCCCGTAAGCTTTTCACTGAACACGGCCGTTGCTGCCGGCAAAGGGGTACCCGCCGACCTGTCTTTATCTGTGTACCGGGTAGACGCAATGTCACAACAGGATCCCGGTAGTATCCTCAGCTACCTGTGGCTCAGCTCTGATCTGAAAGGAACTATTGAATCGCCGGAATATTATTTTTCGGCACAAAGCCCGGCAGTGATGGCCGCGCTGGACAACCTGATGCTGGTGCATGGCTGGAGGAGGTTTGACTGGAAGGAGGTATTGAATAATAAGACAGCTTCTTTTGAATATATTCCTGAGTTTGACGGGCATTTTATTACCGGGAAGATCACCCATTCCGGTACCGGCGCTCCTATTGCAGCCGCAAAAACCTATTTATCGGTAGCGGGCACTAAACTGCAATTCTATCCTATGCTCAGTGGTGATAATGGCGCTATGCGGTTTGATGTACGGAATTATTACGGCCCCGGTGAGATCATCCTGCAGGCAGAAGCATTGACAGACAGCAATTATACCATGGATGTGCAAAGCCCTTTTTCAGAAAAGTATACAGTCCATGCGTCTTTCCCGCTCTCCCTCTCGCCCGGGCTTCAACAAACCCTTACAGAAGGGAGCATTAATATGCAGGTTCAAAACGCCTACTTCAGTGAGCGGCTGAGCCAGTTTACTGTACCACAGATAGACACGATGCCCTTTTTCGGAAATGGTTATAAGAAGTACCTGATGGATGATTATGTACGGTTTACCACTACGGAAGAGATCTTGCGGGAATATGTTCCGGATGTTGCCGTAAGAAAAAGCGACGGACAGTTCCAACTGTATATTTTCAACTGGGAAACGGAGCGGCATTATAAGACGAGCCCGCTGGTATTGCTGGACGGCGTTCCGGTAAGTATCCAGAAGATAATGACGTATGATCCTTTAAAGCTGCGCCAGTTGCAGGTAGTTACCGACCGGTATGTTTCCGGTGACTTCACGTATGATGGCATTATCAGTTTCACTACTTATCATGGCGACCTGGATGAGCTGCAGCTCGACACCAAGGCTGTTATACTGGACTATGACGGTCTGCAACTGCAACGCGAATTTTACGCGCCGGTGTATGAAACACCGGAACAGGTGGCCAGCCGCTTACCCGACTTCAGGAATTTGCTGTACTGGTCGCCGGACATACAAACAGACAGCACTGGCAAGGCGATGGTCCGTTTCTTCACCTCGGACCTGAAAGGGAAGTATGTAGCGATATTACAAGGCATTGACAGTAATGGACATGCGGGCAGCTATTCCTTTGAGTTTGAAGTAAAATAACCAGCCTGCAGTTGATCCTGCATTCTATACAATAGATACCCGGAACCTGGCAATTCATGCCAGGTTTTTTATTTACCTGCTTTATCAATTCCTGCACAATTCAGGCAGATGTTCCTGCAATTCATGCAATAACCCTTTAACCGGCTGTGTTTTCGTTTACATCTTTGCGCTGGTTCCCCCCTCCAGTATCACTCCCTGAAAACATTTATCAGTCTGTAATCATTCAATTAAACTATTTATGAAAAGAAAGTTTACGCTCAGTATTATGCTGTTACTGGCGGGCTACCTCGGGGTTTTTGCTACGGGGCCTACCCTGCCAGCTACCAATGGTGGTTTTACGTCCGTGGAAGGCAACAGATTCACTTTTGCCTTCGATAAAGGAAATGGCAATTCCCGGATTGTTGTAGTAAGGGAAGCGGTGAATATCTCCGCATCGCCTGTGAACCAGGTGGATTATACTGCCAATGCGGTTTTTGAAACACCCAATACAGAATTTACGAATGCCGAAGGGTATGTAGTACTCAAAAACAACAGCACCTCCTCTTCCAGGGTAAGTGTTACAGTTACCAACCTTAAACCGAATACCAGGTATTATGTAAGTGTGTTTGACTATAATGGTACCGGCACTGGTACAGAATACCTGACCATTCCTTTGAATGACAGTATCGTTACGAAGGCGGTGCCTACCCAACCAGCACAGGGCATTACTTTTAGTGTAGTGGCCGGCAATAAGGTAACCCTGAAATGGCAGAAAGGGGATGGAGACAAGCGAACAATCATAGCGCGCAAGGGCGCCCCGGTGAATGCCGTGCCGCAGGACTTCAAAGCATACAGGCATATCACCACATTCGGCACCGGGGATGTGATCAACAACGATAATTATGTAGTGTATGATGGAACGGGCGCAGAGGCGACTGTATATGGACTTGAGCCCAATACCACTTATTATTTCTCCATTTTTGAAGCTAATGGTTCTTCCTATCCGGTATACCTGACACCAGGCACTTCCAAGGAGCAACTGACCAATGCAGGACCTACGCAGGCTTCGGGTAATATTACTTTTTACAGTGTTGAAGGCAATAGTTTACAGTTAAACTTTGGACCAGGTAATGGCATGCATCAACTGATCATTGTGCGCAAAGGGCAGGCGGTAACCGCTGTACCTGTCAATGGCCGTACGTACACACCCAATACCGAATTTGGCAAGGGAGAAGCCATTGCCGATAGTCAGTTTGTGATCAATACGCTTCGTGACGACAGAACGGTTACGCATCTTGAGCCAGGCACGATCTATCATTTCCGGGTATATGATTATGATGTAACCAGCAGTGGTTATCCTTATTATCTTACCAGCAGTTATTCGCAAAAAGGAGGCAGTACAGCTACAACTCCCACCGCGCAGGCAAAGAATGCACATTTTGAGAATATAACCGGCAGTTCTGCTATGATCAAGTTCGATGTTGGTGTGGGTGGTGGCAGAAGGCTGGTGGTAATGAAGGAAGGCAGCCCTGTTGATGCTTCGCCTGTTGACCTCGTCAGGTACTCAAACGCCTCTGCTACTTTCCGTTCCGGATACCAGATCACACCGGGCAATTATGTTATGTCAGACGGAATGACCGGAACCGGGCTGACTGTTACCGGTCTTACGCCCGGCGTTACTTATCATGCGGCTGTATTTGAGTTCAGCGGTAATAATGCCCCTATGTATGCAAGGCCTGGCGCAACAGCCGAGGTTACTATTCCCAATGAGCCTACCGCCAAGGCTACCGGCTTTAGCCCCAGTTCACATGAAGGCAACGCCTTCCGGATTAGCTGGACCGGTGGTAATGGCACCCGGCGACTGGTAGTGGCCCGTAAAGGAGCAGCAGTAACAGCATTTCCCCAAGATGGTACTACCTATACACCTGATAACGATTTTGGCGAAGGCCCTATCACCGGTGATGGCCAGTTTGTGGTGCATGATGGAGAAGAAAGGGCGTTTACTTTAAAGAATCTTGAGATCGGCACTGTATATCATTTGGCTATTTTTGAATACAATGTAACAGGTGCTGGTCCGGATTATTTGCTCAGCAGTTTCCTGGCTGGCAGTTCCTCTACCGTGGTTGCCCCTGTTTCACAGGCTACGGTAACTGCCAATAATATACAAGCCAACCAGGCCACTATTAATTATGCTGCAGGAACAGGAGCAGGCAGGATATTTATTATGCGGGCAAACGCACCGGTGAATGTTACACCCCAGGACCTGACGTATTATTCCAATACGAATATCCATTTCGGCACTCCCAGCACCGAGATAGGCACCGGCAATTATATTGTTTACAGAACAGGAGGGACCAGCACTTTTATAGTTACCGATCTTGCTCCCAATACCCAATACCATATTGCCGTATTTGAATTTAACGGCTCATCAGCGCCTGTATACAAGGCCCCGGGCGGTACGCATAGTTTCACAACAGCAGCAGCAGGCATACCACCTCCTACCAGTGCAGGACAAAACCCAAGGTTAAGCATGGTAGACGGCAATAAGTTGACCTTTGCCTGGGATGAAGGCAACGGCGAAAAACGGATGGTAGTGATGCGGCAAGGGGCTGCAGTGAGTTTTACACCGGCCAACGGCAGCACCTATACACAGAATGCTGAATTCAGCAAGGGTACTGACCTGGGCGACGGACAATATATTGTTTATAACAGCAGTAGCGGCGCTGCGCCGGTTACGAATCTTTTACCCAATACAACTTATCATTTCGCCGTGTATGAGTATAATGGAACGGGGACCAATACCAGCTACCTGATGACTCCCCTGACCTACCAGGCAGCATCAGCCAGCACACCAGCAGCAGGCGTTACTGATGTTGCTTCCACGCCAGGCAGTCAGTCAATTGATATAAGCTGGACGAATGGCCCCGGCAAAGGCCGGCTGGTGGTTATGAAGGAAGGCGGTAATGTTACAGTCACTCCGGCCGACCTGACGAAGTATGTTGCTGCTCCCAAATTCAAAGATGGCGTACAGATCGCTCCGGGCGAGTTTGTGGTGTATTCAAACACCGGCAGTTCAGTAACTGTTACCGGACTTGATGCCAATAAGACTTATCATTTCACCATTTTTGAATATAATGGTGCAGATGCGCCGGTTTATAATATTCTGAATAAGTTAAGCAGCAGTGCTACTACCGCCAGCACCTTACCCTTAAAGTGGGCTTATTTTACTGCGAAAGAAAGTAATGAAGGCATTAAGCTGGAATGGGGCACTACTGAAGAGCAGAATACGCATTATTTTGTAGTGGAACGTGGTGAGGCTACTGGTTTCGTTTCACTTGATACCCTGGCAGCCAAAGGCAGCCTGCTCAGTAATCATTACAGTTTTACAGATAAAACCAATACTGCTGCCCGTGTAACCTACCGCGTTAAGCAGGTAGACAACAATACCAGGTTTGAATATTCCAAACAGGTAACGGTAGAGGTGAAGGGGAAGGTTGCAGGCCTGCGGGTGTATCCCAATCCTGCGCAGGGCCAATGCAGGATCAGCCTGCCGGCGGGATTAACCAGGGCTACTGTTCAGTTGTATGATGTGCGGGGTATACTTGTAAAAAGCATACAGGTATCGGATAAACAGGTGATAGGACTGGAAGGTATTGCACCTGGTGTTTACCATGTGGTGGTGAATGATCGCTCTGAACGCTATAGTCAACAGCTCATTGTAAAGTAAGGTTCACATATGAAAACCAAAAAGCCTTTCCGTTAATGGAAAGGCTTTTACTTTTTAAAGGGCTCCCTGTGCGAAGCCCTTTATTTGCTTACTATGCGCCGACCTAAAAAAAACTATTTCTGTATGATGAGTTGCTGCGTTAGCTTTTCATCGCCGGTATTAATGATAACAGAATAGCAACCATTCCGGAGCGTATAAGCGCCTGAAAGCGGAATGACGTTATCGCCTTTCACTACGCTTACCCGCTGCACCATGAGTAACCGGCCCAGGTTATCCATCACGTTAATAGTAATCAGGTGTTTTCTATCTGATGTGATGTTCAGGGTTACGTTTTCACCAGCCGGGTTAGGCGCTATTTTTATGGTCATACCTGTTATCTTTTTGAGGGTGACAGGCAGGATACGACTGTATACAAAGCGGCTGTTAGCGTCCACTTGTTTAAGCCGGTAGTATAGTTTGGCAGGCATTTCGCCCCCCAGGTCATCTGTATAGGTATAGAAAGCCTGGAGCCCCCCCTTGCCGGGTATGTTGGCAACGGCTGTGAAGTTGATGCCGTCCCTACTTCTTTCCAATACATATTCCCTGAAACCGGTTTCATTTTCCACCTGCCAGTGGAGGGATATCCTGTTACCCTCCCCCTTTTCGGCGGTGAATCTTACAATCGTTACGGGCAAGAGCGACATGCCTGCAAAGATGTTTCTCCAGGTTCGGTCCTGGTCAGTAACCATGGTTTCCTGCAAAGGCCCGCGTGCACCCAGCGGGGCCGGCGGATCGGCCGGGGGGTTCTCGAAACCAAAGGGAGGCGTTAAGCCATTCATGCCTTCGTTCTTACTATTGGGGCCTGTGTTATCCAGGTCGAATTTATCATCAAGACCATCACCATCTGTATCAGTTCCTGTAAGTGCAATATCATCATCGGCAATTCCATTTAAGTTGTAGTCATGCCCTTCAGCAATGTCCAAACTACCATCATCATCTGTATCTGTATCAATATAATCTGCCAACTGATCTACTGCTCCCTGAAAGTTCACCGCCATGATTCCCTGGGTGGTATACCATACATTGTCGTCAGCATCATAAGCATTATCTATCCCATCACCATCGGTATCGGTGCCTGTGGGCAATACGTACTGATTAGTTAACTGGCCTTCCACATTGTCGGTAATGCCATCATTATCGGAATCAATGTCCCGAAAATCGGGGATAGGATCCCCATCTGAATTCGCGGGCGCGAAACCAACCGTACCGGCTACGACGGTGCTCCAGCCATCGGGGCCAATCGGGCCATCCACAAGGGCATCATTACCTATATCGGTAAGACCGGCCTCTCTTACATCGGGAATACCATCGCCATCCATATCCAAGTCGTAGCTGTTGATAATGCCATCCCGGTCCATATCATAACGGTCGTCAATACCATCAGTATTGGCATCTACCCATCCCGTCATAGTATTGTCCTGGTAATTGAGTACAGTATTTGAATTGGCATCACCCAGGGGATCAAGTCCTGTGGGGCTTTCCAACAGGTCGGTAAGGCCATCATTATCATCATCTACATCGGTCCCATCAAGAACAGCATCCCCATCTGTATCATCTGTGGGGTCATCGTAGAAAGCTATTGTTGGGTGTGTAGCTGTTATTTCATTTTTGCCTGTAAAGCCCAGTATGATGATCAGGCAGCTAAAAAAGGTTAAGGCAATAATGATTTTCTCTTTTAGGGTAAATTTTCTTTTTGACATAAGCACATATTTAAAGGTTAAGCTAATCGGTTACGTTGGAACGATTAGAAGCCTGATACAATAGCATAGTATTGTATTAGTTATGATCTCAGGTGAAAGTATATGCCGCCGATTATGAAAATAAAAGGGCTTACAGGGCAACAAGAAGTTCAAGAAGGTTGGTCAAATTCAAAGGCTGAAATCAAAGGTAGGAACATTCATTTTGATAATGGAGCAGATTACTAACCGTTATATGGATATATTATCCGCTATACGGATAATATATCCATTATAAGAGTAAAACTAACGGAGATGGGAAGAGGTGCTATTGGCGCTCAAACAGGTAATCAACCGCTTTACCATCGCCGGAGATGGTCGCTTTCAGTTTGTTGCCTTCGAGCTGGTATACTATTTTCTTCGGGAAGTCATGCGCAGGGTTTTCACAGGTGAATCCATCCGGCGTGATGGCGGTGAGCTTAAAGTATACTTCCTGTTTGTTGTGCGGCACATCGGCCACATACCAGACTGCATTGTCTTTTATGACCAGCTTTAGCTTTTCAACAAACAAGGTATCCTGCTCTTTCATCGTAACCCCCACACCTTTCATTTGTCCCGCACCGGCATTTTCCCAACGTTCATGCGCCTGGCGGCCTGCCTTTACATTGGTGCGCTTCCAGGTACCGGCCAGCCAGCTTAGTTTATTAAAGTTATCGGTGGCTTCTTTGGCAAGATCCTGTGCCTGCATGCCGTAACTACATCCGGCTAATAAGAGGGTAATAAGGGTATTTTTCATGGCCATACTTTAATTTATTGCGAATGTAGTGAGGTAAGATGACGTGGGATTGTACAAAGCCGACATGGAAGAAAGCTTCGAGCTCTGAGCTACGAGCTGCGAGCAGAATACAGGCTGAAGGCCAGCGGTTAAATTACAAGGGTTAAGGTTTCTTTTTCAGGAAGAAGTTGGCCATGTTCTTTTCATCAAAGCCGTAGCGGGAGGGTTCTTCGCCGGTAAAGGCTTTGAAGTTGCGGATGAAATGCGACTGGTCGTAAAAGCCGGATTCATACGCAAGACCTGCCCAGCCCGGGTCTTCCTGCTGAATAAGCTGAAAGATGGTGCTGAAACGGATGATGCGCGTGAAGAATTTTGGCGATAGGCCAATGTATTTTTTAAACAGGCGTTCCAGTTGCCGCTCACTGACGCCGATGCTGTCCGTGATATCGGCCACGGAGATCATTCCCTTTTGTGCAAAGATGAGGCGGACGGCTTTGTCGGCAGGCGATTCCTCATAACGGGCATTGACCAGTATTGTCCGGAAGTGTTGATTGAGGAAGGTGATGACCTCGTCATGATCATGGGTACTGTGCAGGTTCTGCTCCAGGGCATCCAGCCTGTTGCCCAGCGCCTCCCGGAGGTCAAGGACTTTGTCGGTAAGCAGGTGCATGTCCAGGTTGAAGAGGTGGGTAAGGGTTGCAGGTTGTACTTTGATGCCTATAATGCCTGCAGCACCGGTATTTTCCAGGAAGAAGTAACGACTGATCTGCCCGGCTACGAGGCGCATGGACTGTTGTTCCCATATATCCGTCAGGCAGATGCGGTAAGGGTCTTTGTAATGAAAGATGATCTCGCAGAAACCGTCGGGAATGATCTTTTGCAGATGCGGGGTGGGATCGTCATTTTCAATGATCCAGTAGCAGTCTATGATCTTTTGGAGATCGGCAGGAGGAGGGATTCTTTTAAAGATCATGAGATTAGTTGTTAGGTCTGGCACAAGTACGCTTGCGCGCCGTGCCGGGCTGCATACTTGCGCCAGCAAAAGTACTAACTACTGTATGCAGCACTGAGACAAATATATCATTTTGCCTGTGAAAGATGAAAGCCGAAGAGGCTGCCTTCGCCGATGCGGCTTTTTACCCAGATGGCGCCGCCCTGTGCTTCGATAAATTCTTTAGAGATAGCCAGACCGAGGCCTGTGCCATTGCGTTCGTGCGTACCGGGCACTTTGAAGTAACGGTCAAAAATGCGGGGCAGGTATTTTTCGTCAATGCCCCTGCCATAATCCGTGACGGTGAAGAATACTTTGTTGTCTTTGTGGTAAGCGGCAATGTCAATAAAGGAAGTATCGGGTGAATACCTGATGGCATTGGTGAGGAAGTTGATGATGACCCAGGAGGTCTTTTCCTTGTCGGCCTGTACGGCAGGGAGGTCTTCCGGCAGGTTGGTGCGCAGGGTGATGTTTTTCTGCTGGGCCTGGAATTGTACAGCTTGCACCGCCTGTTCTATGATGGCTGCCGGCCGGGCCGGTTGCAGCTTCAACTGAATGTTACCGGTTTCCACCTGCGACATGTTGAGCAGCTCACTGGTGATGTTCAGCAACCTGTCGGCATCTTCACTGATGCTTTTGGTAAGCTCCTGTTGTTCTGTATTGAGTTGCCCCACCCTGTTGTCGGTGAGCAGTTGCGCGCTCATTTTGATGGAGGAAAGCGGTGTTTTGAGCTCATGCGATACAGTAGCGATGAAGTTGGTCTTGGCCTCATTGAGCTCATGGAACAAGGTGATGTTGCGTAGAACGATCACTTTACCAGCTACCTGGCCATTGTTGACCACATGCAATACGTCTTTATTGAAGTAGCTCTCTTTGTTATCGGCATATATTTTCAGTTCCTTTTTGGTTCCCTCTTCCTGGAGGAGCGTGCGCATAAGGTCATTTTTCAAAGCCAGATCGGGCGCATATTTGCCCAGGATGTCTGCTTCTTTCAGTCCCAGCAGTTTTTCCGCCACTGCGTTCAGGAAAAGGAGGTGTCCTTTTTCATCAAGACCAATGATACCATCCCGCATCTGGTTGATGATGGTTTCGATACGCTTCTTTTCAAAGGTGAGTTTTGCCAGGTTGCTGTTCTCATACTCATCCAGCTTGCCTGCCATGCTGTTGAATGCCTGGGCCAGTTCGCCAAATTCATCTTCCTGTTTGAGGTAAATACGCTTGCCATAGTTTTTGTTGGCAATTTCCCGGATGCCATCCGCCAGCTTGGCCACAGGCTCGGCAATAACGCCCGGAAAATTATAGATGAAGGTGAGCACTATCAGAATGAGGGTGGTAAATATGATGGTGAGCCAAAGTTTCGCACTTTCGGCTGTTGCGCCGGCAATAGCATTTTTTTTAAGGATGGCTTCCTGGTTCAGGTCATTAATCATGCGGATGGATTCACGCACCTGTACATAGTTGGATGAGTCCTCCGGATTGGCCAGCAGTTCCTGGAAGTTCTTTTGCAGGGATTCAGTCACTTCTCTCTCGCCGGGTTCTGTTATGTTGGCCTCCTGGTTGCGCAGGTTGGCCCTGAACACCGTAATAGCCGAGGAATCGTCCGGAAGGTCTTCGAGGGCCCCGAGCATGTTATTGGAATAAACGAGGGACTCGTAGTTGTTTTTGAGTATCCTGTTGGCATCACTGCTGAGGCGGTTGATGTAATAGAGGCTCAGGATACCGAAGGTGAGGATCACCAGGAAGAGGAATCCCAGGCCAAGTGATAGTTTTGTTTTTAAACGAACGCCCATAACGTAGATTATGAAAGGATTACAATGTCAATATCTGCAGCAGACAGTTTGTTCAATAACTGGTTGAATACCGCCGTGCTCAGGATGACACTGAACAGGTTGAGGTGTGGCTTACCAATGCAGATGGTGGTTACTTTCCGCTGTTCGGCCACTTCTATGATCCCTTTGGCAATATTACTGTGTTTAATTTTAATGACCTCCCCGCCGAGCTCCGTAGCCAGTTTAAAGTTATTGATGAGGTGTCGCTGTGCAGCCAGGCCAATTTTATCGCCATCTTCCCGCGGAGTTTGTACATATAACAGGTACCATTTGGAATTGTAATAGCTGGATAGCCGGGCGGTCTTTCGTATTACTTTCCTGGCTATTTCATGGTTGCTGCTGATGCAGGCCAGGAAGCGCTCCTGGCGGGCATAAGCATTGCGGGGCAGCTCTGTTTCTATTTTACGTTCTACCTGGCTGGCCACTTCCTTGAGCGCCAGCTCCCGGAGCTGCAGTATTTTTTCAGACTGAAAGAAGTTGCGCAGGGCAGTCTCCACTTTTTCCGGCGTATAGATCTTCCCTTCCCGCAGCCTGGTGACCAATTCATCGGCAGTAAGGTCAATGTTCACTACTTCATCGGCCTGTTTCAATACATTGTCCGGTACCCGCTCGGTCACTTCTATGCCGGTAATATCCTTTACTTCTTCATTGAGGCTTTCAATGTGTTGTATGTTAACCGCACTGATGACATTGATACCGGCATCAAGAATATCCATTACATCCTGCCAGCGTTTTTCATTTTTGCTGCCTTCAATGTTGGTATGGGCCAGTTCGTCTACGATCACCACTTCGGGATGCAGGTTCAGGATAGCCTGTACATCCAGCTCATCCAACTCCTTTCCCTTATAGAATAGTTTACGACGGGGTATTACGGGCAGGCCTTCGATGAGGGCCTGGGTTTCTTTGCGGTTGTGGGTTTCAATGTACCCTATTTTAACATCCACGCCATTGCGCAGCAAGGTGTGGGCCTCCTGCAACATACGATAGGTTTTTCCCACACCGGCGCTCATACCAATGTAGATCTTGAACTTGCCCCGCCTCGACTGGCGGATGAGCTCTATAAAATGTTCTACGTTTTGTTCGCGATCGGGCATGATGTTGAATTAGCTATTAGTAAGTTAACTTTTTCCTGTAAGTTCCAGATCATCCTTCTTAAAAGCTGATAGCTACAGAAGTGGTAATAAAGAGGTCATTTTTCTTTGTATTATCTTCTTTGATAAATATTTCGTCTTTGCTGTTCAGGCTCCTGCCTTCGAGGCATACCAGTACATTGGAGGCAGGTGCATAGTCCAGGTTCAGGGAAAAGCCGGTGGTTTTAAAGCCATTGGGGGTGCCGGTAGCAATGATCACCCCGTTCTTATCTTCATAATATTCGCCCCTGGCGGCAATGGCCCATTTGTCATTGATACCGTATTTGAGGATCAATACCGGTGAATACCAGGTATTCATGTCGCTGCTGCCTTTTGCTTTTTGTTCTGTACCGATATCAAAGCCGGCTGTAACACCCAGTTTATCACTCAGGTTAAAGATGGCATACAGGTTATGGAAATAACGCATGAGGCGGGCGCTATCAGGTTTATCGGTCCCGATGAAAGTGCTATAATTAAGCGTGGTAGTACTATTTGATTTGAACTGGATTTGTGTGCCAAAGCTCATGAGGGAGTTTCCGTCTACCCTTTTAATACGTTGCCAGCCGTTGAGGGCCATGCCACTGATGATCCATTTGTTGTTATCACTGGTATAGGTCAATTTGGCGCCGGCTTCATAATAAGGCGTGTTTTCTGCCAGGATACTCCTGGTCAATGTCCAGCAATCTTTTGAAATGGCGCTTTCAAAGCCTATATGAGAGCCAAAAATACCGGCATCGAGCCAAAGGTTTTTCTTCTTTGACAGTTTTACGCCTGCATTGGCTTCATAGATGTTTTTCAATACGCCGGGTTCAGCCGCATAGTTGGCATTCATGTAAGTACCGGCCCCTACGGCCAGGTTGGCCCTTACATTTTCGGTATTGTAAGCAGCTTTCAGGAAACCGAGGTTAAGGTTGAACTCATTGTGACGGTTATGGCTGTACAGGAATCCGGCTTTGTTGTTATCTGCGGGTTTATTGAAATCATAAGAGTAATAGAGTTCTGTATAACCACTAAAGGTAAGTGGTGAGGGCTTGCTTTCCTGCGCTAAGGCGTTTAGGCTCATCATTAAGGCAGTACCAGTTAAAAACTTTTTCATCTTTTGGTTTTTATAAGTATTCTTTTCTATTGCAATTTGTCCAATGCTATGTTGAGTTTGAGCACATTTACTTTGGCGGGGCCAAAGAGGCCGAGGAAAGGGCCCTCGGTTTGCTGATCAATTAATCCGATGAGCTTACTTTCCTCCAGCTTACGGATGGCAGCAATTCGCTTTACCTGTATTTTAGCTGCAGCCGGTGAAAGATCGGGATCGAGGCCACTGCCGGAAGCGGTTACCAGTTCGGCAGGGATGTCTTCTTTCTTTACACCGGGATTGTGTACCAGGAAGCTGTCAATCCTTTCCTGTACTGTTTTCAAATAATCAGGATTAGAAGGGCCTTTATTGGAACCGGCAGAGCCGGCCGCATTGTAGTCTACCGCAGAAGGACGGCCCTGGAAATATTTATCTTCTGTAAATTTTTGGCCTACGAGGGCATAGCCTACCACTTTGCCATTTACTGTAACTGTTTCTCCTTTGCCTGCCCCGGGCGCCATTTTACCAATGGCAGCTATGAGGATGGGGTAGACCAATGCCAGTAATACGATCATTATTATGGTGAGCTTCAGGGAAGGCAGAATGTACTTTTTCATGATTATTTATTATTAATTATTGATTATTGCTTTTAGGGCTACTTGCATGCGTAGAGATTTGAGTCGCTGCTACATGAAGAGGCCCAGGAGCAGATCAATGAGTTTTATACCTATAAAGGGAACTACAATACCACCCAAACCATACATGAACAGGTTCCTTCTTAACAAAGCACTGGCGCCGATGGGCTTGTAGGCCACGCCACGCAATGCCAACGGTATCAGGATCGGGATAATAAGAGCATTGAATATAATGGCCGAGAGTATCGCGCTTTCCGGGCTTTTGAGGTGCATGATGTTAAGCGCCTGTAAAGCGGGAATAGACGTGATAAACAAGGCCGGTACAATGGCGAAGTATTTGGCTACGTCATTGGCAATGGAAAAGGTAGTAAGGGTACCTCTTGTCATCAGCAATTGTTTACCAATCTCCACGATCTCAATGAGCTTGGTAGGGTCATTGTCAAGGTCTACCATGTTACCTGCTTCTTTGGCTGCCTGGGTGCCACTGTTCATGGCCACACCTACATCGGCCTGGGCCAGTGCCGGTGCATCATTGGTGCCATCGCCCATCATGGCCACCAGTTTGCCGCCCTGTTGTTCTTTCTTGATGTAGTTCATTTTATCCTCGGGCTTTGCCTCGGCAATGAAATCATCCACGCCTGCTTTTTGGGCAATATACTTTGCAGTAAGCGGGTTATCGCCCGTAACCATCACGGTTTTAACACCCATTTTGCGCAGGCGTTCAAAACGTTCCTGGATACCGGGCTTGATGATGTCCTGCAATTCGATCACCCCCAGCACGGCTTCATCACGGCTTACTACCAGTGGCGTACCACCGTTCTTAGCGATCTCCTGCACTTTTTCTTCTGTTTCCACCGGGAATCCGTTACCAGCTTTTTTGATGCGTGTTTTAATGGCATCAGAAGCGCCTTTGCGGATCTTTGTTCCATCGGAGAGGTCAACACCGCTGCTCCTTGTTTCGGCGGTGAAGGGAATAAATTTCAGGCCATTGGCTGATGGTGAATGTTTAACACCTTTGCCGGCAGCCAGTTCTATGATGGATTTACCTTCCGGTGTTTCATCGGCAAGAGAAGCCAGTACACAAGCTTCTATAAAATCATTTTCACGCGTATTGCCTGAGGGCCAGAAGTTGGTGGCTTTGCGGTTACCAATGGTAATGGTGCCTGTTTTATCCAGTAACAGGGTATCCAGGTCGCCGGCTGTTTCTACGGCCTTACCACTTTTGGTGATGACATTGGCACGCAGGGCCCTGTCCATACCGGCAATACCGATGGCGGAAAGCAAACCTCCAATAGTAGTAGGGATCAGGCATACAAAGAGGGAAATGAAAGCCGCGATGGTGATAGAAGTATTGGCATAGTCGGCAAAAGGTTTGAGCGTTACACACACAATGATGAAGATGAGGGTAAAGCTGGCCAATAAAATAGTGAGGGCTATTTCATTGGGGGTCTTTTGACGGGAGGCCCCTTCTACGAGGGCAATCATTTTATCCAGAAAGCTTTCACCGGGTTCAGTAGTTACCTGCACCACAATCCTGTCGGACAGCACTTTTGTGCCGCCCGTAACAGAGGATTTATCACCACCGGATTCCCTGATCACAGGAGCCGACTCACCGGTGATGGCAGACTCATCAATGGTAGCCAGCCCTTCTACGATCTCCCCATCCATGGGAATGATGTCGCCTGCTTCGCACACAAATTTGTCGCCTTTACGCAGTTGTGAAGAGGGAATTATTTTTATTTCGTTGGTATATATTTCGCCGACCACAAATATTTTCTTGGCAGGCGTGTCTTCCCTCGTTTTGCGCAGGCTGTCGGCCTGTGCTTTACCACGGGCTTCGGCAATGGCTTCTGCAAAGTTGGCGAATAGTACGGTTATTAACAGGATGGCTGTGATGAGTGCGTTGTAGGTCAGGCTGCCCTGTCCTGTTTCACCCGCGGCAATCCAGATACAAACACCCAGCATGACAAAGGTGCCCAGTTCTACCGTAAACATAACGGGATTGCGGAACATGATACGGGGGTTGAGCTTTACGAATGACTGCTTGAGGGCGGTCAGTACCATGCGGCGGGGGAATAAAGCTGTGTTATTATTTTTCATTGTTTACATTCTTAAGTTTGTCAGCTATGAAACGTGAGGATGAGTGCTATCTACTCACCCTCGATCGTTTCACATGCTGAAGTATTCAGCAATAGGGCCCAGCGCCAGGGCCGGGAAAAAGGATAAGGCATTAATGATTATGATAACGGCAAATGTCATCATACCAAAGGTTACGGAGTCTGTTCGCAGGGTGCCGGGTGATTCGGGGATAAACTTCTTATTGGCCAATAATCCGATGATGGCTACCGGCCCTATGATGGGAATGAACCTTGACAGGATGAGTACAATACCCGTAGATACGTTCCAGAAGATGTTGTTATCGCCCAGGCCTTCAAAGCCACTGCCATTGTTGGCATTGGAAGAGGTGAACTCATATAACATTTCAGAGAAACCGTGGTAACCGGGATTGTTCAACCAGTTGCCGGGCTTGACGGCCCAGTCCATTTCGGGGTGATGGGCTACGAAGTAGGCAGCCAATGCAACACCCGCTTTCAGCAGAAAGGCAGAGAACAAGGTTACGATGGCAGCGATCTTGACTTCACGGGCTTCCACTTTATGGCCCATGAACTCCGGCGTACGGCCCACCATTAATCCCGCAATGAACACGGCTATGATGATGTAGATAAGGTAGTTGAGGATACCAACCCCGCAACCGCCATAGAAGGCATTGATCATCATGCCCAGCAATTCCATCATACCGGATAATGGCATGGAACTGTCGTGCATGGAGTTCACCGAACCGGTGGAGATGATGGTAGTGACAATACTCCAGTAACCGGAAGCCGCAGGACCAAACCGTACTTCCTTCCCTTCCATGGCCCCGGTGGGCTGCGCCACACCGAGGTGTGCAATGGCCGGACTTCCGTTTACCTCCCAGTGAATAGTGGGTATGAGTAAACAAAGCATGCCCACTGTCATCACCCCAAAGATTACATAGGCAAACTTTTTACGGTTGAGGTAAAAGCCGAGGGCGAAGATCATCGCAATGGGAATGATCATTTGCGCAATGAGCTCCACCATATTGGTGAAGTAGTTGGGATTTTCCAGGGGGTGGGCTGAGTTGGCGCCAAACCAGCCACCACCGTTGGTACCGATGTGCTTAATAGCGATCATACCGGCTGCGGGTCCACGGGACACCTGAACAGAATCACCTTGCAGGGTAGTGATGGTATCTTTACCATCAAAGCTGGCGGGCGTTCCGTTGAAAGCCAGTATTACCCCCACTATCAAACACAGGGGTAATAGTATGCGGGTAATGGTTTTTGTAAAGATGCTCCAGAAGTTACCGAGGTTGTTGGTCGTTTTCTCCTTCAACCCGTTCAGCACTCCTACCAGCGCGGCAATACCGGTGGCGGCACTCACGAACATCAGGAAGTTTATTACAAACAACTGTGTGAGATAGGTAAGCCCCGATTCACCGGAATAGTGTTGCAGATCGCAGTTGACCAGGAAGCTGATGGCGGTGTTAAAAGCGAGGTCAGGCGTCTGACCCGGATTACCATCGGGATTCAGCGGCAGTTTATCCTGGAAGAGGAGCAGGAAGAAAGCGTATACAAACCACAACATGTTGATGGTAAGCATGGCTTTCAGGAAGTCTTTCCAGTTCATTTTTTTGGCAGGGTCAATACCACTGAAGCGGAAGATGAACCGCTCAATGGGGTGCATAAAGTCGGTAACCGTTCTGTCGCCACGGAAAACTTTGGCGATATACCGTCCCAGGGGGAATGCCAACAATACGGTTAGCAGGAAGGTTACGATTACACCGGTTAATTCTGTATTCATTTGTCCAATGTGTTTAGGATTAAAATTTTTCTGGTTTCAGGAGCACGTATACGAGGTAGATGAATACCAGGATGGATACGGCGAAAAGGAAGTTCATCATGTTATTTGTGTTTACTTGGTTCGGGAATTAGGTACCAGGTATTAGCTGTTAGCCCTTCGGGTTGCGGTCACACTTTTTCAAAGAAGTCGACACATTTGAAGAAGAGTGCGAAGCTGATGATCCCGGCGATGAATAAGATGATGGTGAGCATGGTTTATTAATTAATAATGGATGAAATGAGTAAGGCTACCAGCACGGCTACATATACTGCCGGAATAATGATGTGCATCTTCAACCGGTCGCCAAATGCTTTTTTATGTGTTTTCATATTGTTTTTTGCTTATGGATTGGCAAAGGGTGTACCGGCGCCAGTAGTTGTATTGGCGGGATGGCTTTAATGCGTTGCTGCCAAAGGGTTTGGAGCTGTTTTATGTTATTGGGAGCGTAGAGCAAGGCTGGTGAGGACCCTTTCATTTTGGAAGGGTGGGGCTTCCAAAATGGAAATGTTTCCCTATCTTGATCGCATGATTCCAAAGCGTCGTAAGAAGTTCTATCAGAGTCTTTATTTCCAGGTGATTGTAGCGATCGTAGCCGGTATCTTACTGGGGCATTTTTATCCTTCTTTTGCCGTGCAACTGAAGCCGTTAGGCGATGGTTTCATCCGGCTGGTGAAGATGCTGATCGGACCGGTGATCTTCTGTACGATTGTGAGCGGCATGGGAGGCATGGACGATATGAAGAAGGCAGGCACCGTGGGGGTGAAGGCACTTATTTATTTTGAGGTGCTTACAACTATTGCCCTGCTGATCGGGCTGGCCGCCATTAATATCCTGCGACCCGGAGAAGGGATGAATGTAGATGTAACGAAGCTTGACCCCAGCGCCCTGAAAGATATAGCCGTCACCCAGAAACCACAAACGACCGTTGAGTTCCTGCTGAATATTATCCCCCACACGATTGTTGAAGCTTTTGCCAAAGGCGATCTGCTACAGATCCTGCTTTTCTCTGTACTGTTTGGAACGGCTGCGCTGAAGCTGGGGCCCAAGGTTCAACCCGTGATGACTTTTATTAAAGGGTTCTCTGATATCCTATTCGGCATTATCCATCTTATTATGAAGGTAGCCCCATTGGGAGCTTTGGGCGCTATGTCATTTACGATCGGCAAGTATGGCGCTGGCAGTCTGCAGTCGCTGGCCAAGCTGATGGGCACCTTCTATCTTACCTGTATTATTTTTATTGTAGTAGTCCTCGGCGGCATCCTGTATTTTATGCGGCTGAATATTTTCAAGCTGCTGAATTATTTAAAGGAGGAGCTGCTGATCGTACTGGGTACTTCCTCCAGTGAATCGGCCCTGCCCAGCCTGATCGAAAAGCTGGAGAAAGCAGGGTGTTCCAGGTCGGTAGTAGGACTGGTGGTGCCTACCGGTTATTCTTTTAACCTCGACGGCACTTCTATTTATCTTACGATGGCGGCTATTTTTATCGCACAGGCTACGAATACGCCCATGGACCTGTCGCAACAGCTTACCCTGCTGGTGATATTGATGGTGACATCGAAAGGTGCGGCCGGTGTAACCGGCAGCGGCTTTATTACACTGGCAGCGACTTTGCCGGCAGCCGGCAATATCCCAGTGGCTGGCCTGGCTTTGATCTTAGGTATTGACCGGTTTATGAGTGAAGCGCGGGCACTGACGAATATTATCGGGAATGCAGTGGCGACGCTGTTTGTGTCGAGGTGGGAGAAAGAGCTGGATATGGATAAGGCGAGAGAGGCGCTGCAGTAAAGCTTCGAGCTGTGAGCTACGAGCTTCGAGCATTGATGAACACGATTCTATAATTATGAGTCGCGACCAAGACCGTACTCTTCAATCTTCCTGTATAAGGTGGTAAGGCCGATGTTGAGGAGCCTGGCCGTTTCTGTTTTGTTTCCTTTGGTATGGTTGAGTACCCGCTGGATGTGCAGTTTTTCCATGCTGGCCAATGAGAAGGCAGACAATGAATGATCAGCTTCTCCGTTGGTCATTGCATTTGTGTTGTGCTGTAACTCTACCGGCAGGTTCTCCACTGTTAATTGCGGCCCGTCGGCCAGTATAACCGCCCGCTCCATGGTATTTTTTAGTTCCCGGATGTTGCCTTTCCAGTTATGACGCTGTAATTGCTCCAGGAATTCCGGGCTCATGCTGTCGATTCGCTGATTGGATTTCTGCGCAAATACACGCAGGTAGTATTCCGCCAGTACGGGAATGTCTCTTTTCCGGTCCCGCAAAGCCGGTAAAGGAATGGTGAATACGTTGAGCCGGTAGAAGAGGTCTTCCCGGAATTTACCGTCGGCTACATCCTGCTGCAGTTGCCGGTTGGTCGCGGCAATGATGCGCACATTAACGCGGACAGGTTTTGTATCTCCCAGCTTGATGAACTCACTTGTTTCCAGCACCCGCAATAGTTTGCTTTGCAGGTCTATGTGCATCTCGCCTATTTCATCGAGGAAGAGGGTACCATTGTTGGCTTCTTCCATCAGTCCCCTTTTGTCTTTGACAGCACTGGTAAAAGCGCCTGCCCTGTAACCAAAGAGTTCGCTTTCCAGCAGCTCCTTGCTGAAGGCACTGCAGTTTAAAGCAATGAATGGTTTCCCATTCCGCTTGCTGCCGGCATGAATGGCCTGGGCAAAGACTTCTTTACCGGTACCTGTCTCTCCCAGCAGTAAGACGGTAGCATCGGACGGCGCTACTTTACGCGCCAGCTCAATGGCCTCTTTGATGAGGGGAGCAGTACCCAGGATGTTATCAAAGCTGTATTTTTTCCCTACCTGCTGTTCCAGTTGCTCCACACGTTTTTGCAGGGTTACTTTTTCCATGGCCCGCATGAGCAGGGGAATGATCTTGTCATTGTCGTCGCCCTTGGTGATGTAGTCGAAGGCGCCATTTTTTATAGCCTGGATGCCATCGGGGATGTTGCCGTAAGCGGTCAGCAAGATGATCTCTGTGGCCGGATGTTTTGTTTTTACTTCTTTTACAAAATCGACGCCGCTCCCATCGGGTAGTTTTACATCGCAGAGTACGATGTCTATGGGTCCTTTGTCGAGCAGTCTGGCGCCTGCTTTGAGGTCGCCGGCTTCGTGGATGGTGAAGCCTTCAAGGGTGATGATCCGTTTGAGTAAACCACGCAGTTTTTCTTCATCGTCTATAAGGAGTATGGTGCCCGGCATAGGAATGACTTGTGGGCCAAAGCTACTTAAAAAGAGGCGAGTGGTGAGTAGTAAATGGCGAGTGGGGGGTACACATGGTGAGCCGCCTTAAGGGGCGACCCACCATGTGTTTATCGTACGATGATGATTTTTTTCATTACTTCTGATTTTTCGGTGGTGAAGCGGCAGTAGTAAACACCACTGGTCAGTTGCTGTATGGGCAGGGGTACTACGTGCGAGCCGCCCGCGAAGGAACGATCAGCAATGGCTGTGGTGATTAACCTTCCCCCGGTATTGTAGATAGCCACCCTCACCCGGGCACTGCTTTTCAAGGTAAAGGACAAGGTTGCTGCCGACGAAGCGGGGTTGGGATAGATGTTCACCGCAAATTCTGATTCTACAGGCGCCGGTCCCGGCTTATCATCATCAGGCAATATTTCAAAGCTCTCAGACAACAGGATGGGTGTACCATTGAGCGCAATGTTGGTTGAATTAATGAGGGCGGTTGACCCTGTTGAGCTATAGTTCCACAGCCTCTTTTTCAATTGCGGCGCCACATTCATAGCAGCCGGGAATGAATAGGTGCCAGTGGCATTTTCATTCATGTCTTGGGTGGTCTTGGTCCACAGCGCATAAATGTAGCCGCCGAGGGTATCCCTGAACGCAGCCCCTTCCTGCGTAGCCGGGATGTTCATGGCAGCGGTCCTCGCCGAATCGTACCGTGTATATAGTAAGAGGTTGGCAAGGGTTTTATAGCCAATGCCGGAGTTTTTAAATTTATGGTTATAACCGGTACCTCCGTTGAAAGGCCCCTGGTTGGTAAGACTTTCATAGAGTCCCATTAGCTGAAATCCATCTACGGCATCGGCTAACGGCTTATCATCGCCCAATACAAAAGGATAGGTTTGCAGCACGCCGTTTTTCTGGCTTTGCACCAGCACTTTCATGATGTAGTTGGTTTGCGCCTGGTCGGAGCCAATGAAGGTGGTGAATGCTTTGGAGGGTATGTTGGTCTCTGTACAGATGTATAGTTTTTTAGGCTTCTGTATGCCGTCGTACCCATATATTTTTAGTACGCTGTCGAATTCTTTTTTCTGGTCGATGAATTTTTGCACGGCCTTATCGGAATGACGTTCGAAGAACCAGCCGTTGATGGCATTGCTCCAGGAGGCCAGTGCATATTGCGGGTAGCTGTGAAAGCTGAGTACATCGAAGTAAGCAGATCCTTTCAGCGGATATTCCGGTGTAACACTTCCGTCCACCGGGTTATCGGTATAGCGGCATAATATGTCTACAAAGCTGGCATATCCCAAACCACCGGGCGCCACATAAGCGGTGGGGTCCAGCGTTTTGATGACATCGTAAGCTATGCGCAACCAGCGTATGTAATGAAATACCGGCGCCCGCAGATTGGACAAGCTGCAGGGAAAGGGAATGTTTTCCCACCAGTTGCCTGCTGTGCCCCGTGGTTTCCAGGCCTGCTGGGTACCATCGAAATCGGGCTCGTTGACTATTTCCCAGAATTTGGTCCAGGTTTTATACCTTGATACGACTTCATAGATGTAACGCGCGCAATAGTTGGTATCATTATAAGGCGTTCCGTTAAGACCTCCATCCCAGATGGGCGTGTACATGTTCCTGAACATGTAGGAGTGGATGCCGCACTCATTGGAGGCTACGGGGCTCAGGTCCCTGTCGTAATAGGTAGTATCGATTTCACTGTCAGCAGGGGAATTGAGTATGACGGTATGATCGCGCGCACCGATGGTATTGTAATGCTGGAATTCGTTGATGCGAACATTGTAAGAGTAATAGTCTACAAACCAGGCCGGGAGTGGGGGCCTGAAGGTCTTGCTTTCTAAACCTTTGACATTTTTGAATGGGTTGCCGGCTGCAATGTCAGCGAGGCTTTTGTCATCCCATGTATAATAATAGCCACCATTGGTACCATAATAGAAGTATCCGTCGTAAGGAAGTACGGTATTGTCGGCTGTATAGCTGACCTGGGCCAAAAGGGTTATTTTGCTGCATAGCAAAGCAGCCACACACAATATCAGGTTTCTCATAAGAAATGCACTACTTGATTAATGAATAGGACTTTCTTGACGCAGGTGTGATTCGTACAATTATTCTGCCAAAATGGACATGGCAAACAAATCGGGGGGAATTACTTGTTATCAAATATACATCAGACGTGGATTCTATCAAAATATTTGATCGTATCCGGGTATGTCAGCAAAACGTTTTATGAACTGTTTTTCAGGCCCCTTGCTATTTCTGTTAGAGGAGTTGTTGAAATGCAGCGCGTACAAATACGCGTTTCGGTAGTACCGTAATTATGCTTATTTCCTGCAGCAGCGAGGTTTCATTGTCCAGGAACTGCAGTATTGCTGTGGCTTTGTTTTTTTTAAAGAGCTCTGTGAAGATGAAGGCACCGGGTAGTTTATGCTGCGAGAGAATGTTGAGCAGGATGCCATCATACCATTGAAATCTTTTGTCCATGAAATGTTGAGTTGCTAAGTGTTTTTTCTTATTGGCCATGGCATTGACCAGTTGCGCTGTTTGTTTTTGAATGAATTGAAAGGTGTAACCGCTGGAAGCTTTTGTTTGTCCGCCTGCAGTTCCCAGGAAGGTGACTGCACCATTGTCAGCAATGAAACGATGGTTTGTCATAGGGATGGCGCCGGACTCTTCTTCCACGATGTTGTAGTCCGTTATTTTGAGCAGGTTAGTGATGTATGCTTTCAGCGCCTTATCGTATTCCTCCGGGGCTAATACCTGGGCGGAGAATACGGTGTATTCCACCAGGGCGCTGTTGGCAGTGAATGGCATGACATATACAAAGGCTGTTCCTTGTTCCTGGCTTACCCTGAAATCCATGAGGGTAGCTTCGGCAGGATTGAAAACGGGTTGGGGCGTTGTAATGACCCAGCCTTTAAAATGCTGCAGCAGGTAATATTCCCGCTTGCTGAGGGAAGGTTTATCAAAGAGAATGCTGCTGAAGATATGATCTGCCTCATAGTATTGGTGATCTGTTTCGAGCACCGCATGATCACCTTTGTTGTCTATGCGTTTTACGTTGGCATATTCAATGGTCACATCCGGGTATTTCCGGATTATTTGAAAGCAGTATTGATAAAAATCAAATCCCCTGATCATTTTGTAGGTATAGGGGTGAATGTTGTGCAAGCCGGTATATTCCGTGCCGTAGAACCACAGATGTTGCCAGCTTTTATGAACGATGGATTCAAAGAAACCGGGCTGTTTTTCCCAGAAGCACCAGGTACGGTCATTCGCGGTTTTAGGCGCTTTGTCTATGAGTAGTATTTTTTTGCCGGTGAACTGTCCGGATTGCAGCATTCGAACAAGCAGGCTTAATCCTGCACAACCGGCGCCGGCAATTATGTAATGGAAGCGATTCATGTAAGGTATTCAAATAGAGTATTCACAACGAACAAGATTAAGGCGAGTGGTAAGTGGCGAGTGGCTAGACATAATTGGCTTTTTTATCGGTCATGAGTTTTTTGTCGCGCCTTACTTTGTCCCAGTATTTTTTATGCACGTAGAGCATGCCGAAAGATTCGCCATCTTGTTTGTTGAGGTGGCGGTGGTGCATTTTATGCGCCCATCGGATAGCGCGGATGTAGGTGTTGTTGGAACGGCTGAACCATTTGAAGCGCTGGTGAATGATGACATCATGCACGATGAAGTAAGCAGCACCATAAGCCATGACGCCAAAACCAATGGCCTGTAACCAGTACAGGTTGCGTAGGGAGCCAATAAGAATGCACAGAAAGCTGGGGATGGCAAAGATGATGAAGAAGGCATCATTTTTTTCAAAGAAGCCGGGTTGTGGCTGGTGGTGGTCCCGGTGCAGGTACCATAAGAAGCCATGCATGACAAATTTATGGGTAAGCCAGGTGATGCCTTCCATGGCGAGGAAGGTTGCTGTTAAGATGCCTATGTATAATAACCAGTGCATTTACATTGTTTGGGTTTGGTAGCTACAAGCCACCTAATAGTGCTGCGAGGCTGCAAGCCTCACAGAGCTATGCTGTTTTACGGGCCCAGGCTTCTATCCGCGGGTAGATGATGCGAAACCATACGGTGTATTGCTGCGGATTGGAAGCCATTGATTCCGCTATTTCTTCGAGACTGATGTAGCAGTAATCGTTTACTTCTTCGCTGGCCGGTAATACGTCATTGTCCCAACTGCCCACAAAAACATGGTCGTATTCATATTCGGTAAGGCCATTGTCGAAAGCGTGCCGGTAGGTGAAGTCGAAGAGTTCATGCAGGTCTGTCATGAATCCCATTTCTTCCCCCAGTCTTCGCCTGGCGGCATCAGCCGTTGCTTCGCCCGGTGTGGGATGGCCACAGCAGGCATTGGTCCATAACCCACCGCTATGGTATTTACTGAATGCGCGCTGCTGCAATAACATTTCCCCTTTGCTGTTGAAGATGAAGACACTGAATGCCCTGTGCAAAACAGCTTTACGGTGCGCTTCTATTTTCTCCATCGTACCTATCTGTTCATCCTGCTCATTTACCAGTATTACCTGATTGACTATTTCCATAGACGTATCTTTTACCAAGCCCAAAGCTACTACCTGCCGGCCATGCTATATTAAATTTAGCCGATTTTTTACCCCTGCCCGTACCAATATGAGCGCCTTCCGGTAATTGGGTATCCTGATGCGTTGCTCCATGATGGCTGCGGGTTTTGTTTTTTTTATTTTCCTGAATAAGGAGCCGTAGTATTTATAGGCTACATAGACCCCAAACCGGGCTTTGAAGGGTAATTGTAGTATACCTTCATAAGCCTGCCGGAAGTCGCGGGCAATTTCTTCTTCTATGGCCTGTTTCATGGAGGCCGTGAAGTTGCCTGGGTCTACGCCGGGAAAATATACGCGCCTGAGGAGGGTATGATCGGCTTTGAGGTCGCGCAGGAAGTTGACTTTCTGGAAAGCGGCCCCGAGCGCGCGGGCATGCGGCTGCAGTTGGTTATAGCGTTGCTGATCGCCCTCACAAAATACACAGAGGCACATGAGGCCTACTACTTCGGCACTGCCATAGATGTAGTTGTCGTAGCTTTCCCTGTTGTGGGATTGCTGCGCCAGATCGGCCTCCATGCTTTGAAAGAAGGCTTCTATGAGGTGATGGCTAATGTTGTATTGATGAACGGTAAGCTGAAAGCTGTGGAGGATGGGATTCAGGCTGATGCCGAGGCGAATGGCCTCCCAGGTATCTTCCCTGAACCGGGCCAGCAGGGACGCTTTGTCATACGCATGCAGGGTGTCCACTATTTCATCGGCAAACCGGACAAACCCATAGATGTTGCAGATGGGAGGACGAAGACTGGCATGCAGCAGGCGGATAGCGGAATAGAAGGATGTACTGTATTCCTCCGCTGTGATACGACTGCAACGCTGACTAACCTTATGAAATAAACGCATTGTATTTTAAATTTACAATCTTTGGCCGGTTATTTTCATCTGCGCGAAAAATGTTTCAATATTTCATTGGCTACGACTTCTCCACTGATGAGGCCTGGTGGTACACCAGGCCCCGGCACCGTAAGCTGTCCTGTATAGAAAAGATTGTTGACTTTTTTACTCCGGCATGATGGTTTTCCCATGGCGGTTTGCCGCAAGGTATTGGCTAATCCGTAGGCATTCCCCTTGAAGGAGTTGTATTCATTTACGAAGTTGGTGTTGGCAAAAGATTGCCTGAGGACGATTGAATTTCTGACCGGCTGGCCAATGTGGCGCTCAAAGCGCTGCAGGATACGATCGAAGTAATGATCACGGCGGGCTTCGTCATCGCCGGTCAATCCCGCCGCCACGGGTATGAGAAAGAAGAGGTTCTCCCCGCCGGGCGGCGCTACGGTGCTGTCGGTCACTGATGGTGCGCATACATAGAAGAGCGGGTCCTGCGGCCATTGGCGGGTAGTGTATATTTCCTGTGCATGCTGATGGAAAGGCACATCAAAGAAAAGCATGTGGTGGCGTATGTTGTGGAGCCGCCTGTTGAGCCCTACATAGTATAAGAGGCAGGAAGGCGCCAGGCGTCTTTGCGCCCAATATTTTTCAGTGTAGGAACGATGGGTGGGCGGCAGTAAGCTGTTTTCTATGAAATGATAGTCGGCCCCGCCAATGACCACATCGGCTTCCCAACTATTGTTTGCTGTGATGACCCTTTTTGCGCTGGACGCTTCCACCTCTATGCGTATTACGTTTTGATTGAAATGGAATTGCACACCGAGGCTGGTAGCGAGCTGGTGCATGGCTGATACGACGCTGTATATTCCTCCTTCGGGATACCAGGTGCCGCCTACGATGTCGGCATAGTTCATAAGGCTGTACAGGGCGGGGGTATTTTCGGGCAAAGCGCCGAGGAAGAGGACCGGGAATTCCAGCATTTGCCGGATGCGTGGATGTTTGAAGTATTTATGGATGTGCTTTTGCACCGACGTAAAGATGTCGAGCCGGAAGATGCCTTTTATGACATCCCTATCGAGGAACTCTGTCAGCGACTGGCCTGGTTTGAAGACCAGTTTGTGCATGCCTGTTCTGTATTTGAAAGCGGCTTCCTGCAGAAATTTATCGAGGCGGATGGCAGCGCCGGGTTCCCACTGATCGAGCATGCTTTTGAAAGCATCCAGACCAGCCGGTACGTCGGTAAATCCCTGTTCCCACCAGATGCGGTAAGAAGGATCGAGCCGGTGAAGGGTGTAGTATTGCTGCACCAGCTTTCCAAAGGCGGCGAAGTAACGTTCAAAGATGTCGGGCATCCAGTACCAACTGGGACCTTTATCGAAGGTGAAGCCATCCTGTATTAATTGTCCGGCCCGGCCACCGGGCGTGGCCTGTTTTTCCAATACGGTGACCTGCCATCCTGCTTTGGCCATGAATGATGCAGCAGCCATGCCGGCAAAGCCGCTTCCAATGACGATGACTTTTTTTCCCACGCTGTAATTTAAGCAAGAAGGGTGAGCCATCCCGACTGAAGTACGGGACAACCCACCCTTTTGTTTAAAAGTGTTTTACAGTATGCTGTTAGAACCGATGCATTTGCGTTTTCAAGAGTTTCCGCGCAAAGTGTATGCGGCTTTTGATGGTACCGAGGGGCTCATCGAGCATTTCAGCGATCTCATGGTATTTGAACCCATCGAAGTATAACAGGAAAGGGTTCCTGAATATTTCGGGCAGGTTGTGAATAGCATGCTGAATATCCTTTAACCTCAGATTACTCTCTGCTTCGTTGGCTGTTACGGCCTGGTTATGATTGAGCAGGAAATCGTTGGGCGTACTATCAAAGATGGTATTTTGCTTAGCTTTTCTCCTGTAGTTATTGATAAAGATATTCCGCATGATGGTATACAACCACGCTTTGATGTTGGTACCAACATTGTATTTATCCTTATTGGCTAAGGCCCTGAATAAAGTTTCCTGGAACAGATCTTTCGCAGCTTCTGTATCCCGTGTGAGCGTGATAGCAAAGGGTTTTAAAAACTCCGCATTGTTCACCAGCATTTGATTAAATTCTATCGTCGACATGGCTTCTAATTTTTATCGTTTAGAATAAATCCACCCCAAATTTAAACATTTGTTTAATTCTGGAGCAACCCAGGTTGATTAAGATATGTTAAAATCTTAACATGTAGTAATACAATCAGTTATACTGGTCTTACCGGATACGGGAAGTGCGGTTATAATGTAGCGACGTAGTCCAGGACCTCTGTGAGCGACCTTTTGAGGAGGATGCCGGGAGGCATTTTTTTGAATTTTGTATACCCGGAAATAACCAGGGGGACCTGGGGCATTTTGTGGTGTAACTGCTGAAAGAATTTATCCAGGTTACTATTGCCTGTCATGCAGGTAAGGTGCGTGTAGAGGTAATCAGGCAGTTTGAGATGAGTGATGAATTCAAGATCACGTACAGGTACATTTGCACCAAGGTAGATGACCTGTGCACCCCGGCTCTTTAAGAGGTAGTATACGTAGAGCAATCCCAATTCATGGTGCTCTCCTTCGGGCAGAAAGAGCAGGACTGTTTTATGAACTATTATGTGTGACGTTGTATTCTCAATGCCAACGATGAGTTTTTGCCTGATGACATTGGAGACGAGGTGTTCCTGTGCCGGATTGATGTGATTGGCAAGCCAGAGGATGCCGATCTTATCGAGGAAAGGAAATATGAGGAAGGTGATGGTTTTGTCAATGCCCCGTAACTGGATGGATTCATTGAGTAGGGCCTCGAATTTAGCCATGTTGAGGTCGACCATGCATTGCAGCATGTCATTGATAAGCCGTTCCTGTTGCGCTTCGATATGAGAGAGGGAGCCAATTTTCTGCTGCACTTCGGCGGCATTCATTTTATCAATGATCGAGATCTTGTATCCATATTTGTTGAGGAGTGCAATGTCGAGGATGGCCTTGAGCTCATCCTTGTTATAGTACCTGATGTTGGTTTGCGTGCGCTGCGGTTTGAGAAAAGAATAGCGCTGTTCCCAAATCCGTATGGTATGGGCTTTGATGCCTGACAGGTTTTCCAGGTCTTTAATGGTAAACGCATTCATATTAATACAGGTAAAAGCGTTCAAGGTTTGATGGCCGGTCTCAAACTCTTTAGCAAATATAATAATATTAAATCGAAACTAACTACTAACCAGGCTTTTACAGATGCACAATATTAATGTTGCCTTTATTGAACTTTATTAATGTACGGGATTTGGAGGAAAAGAGATTTGGTGGCTGTAGGAAGGCGGGAGAGGATTGCCCCTATGGGGCAAACAGCATTGGGGCGGTGTTTTTCTACAAAGCGGCTGTCCCGATGGGACAGTAAGCAGCCGGCCTCTGAAGCAATGACCTTGCAGGGCGGTAAAAAACAGGCTGCGGGAGTGACAGCCTGTTAAGGGATATTTATACTGGTTTATTGGTAAAAAGACGTAGCATTTGCTGGGAGCGCCATTCGGAGTCGGCGGTATCGAGCATGTCATGCAGTTCCTGCAATTCACGCTGGCTGAGGAATAGTTTTAACCCCTCGCAGGGCGTAGGAATGATGATGGATTTGATGCCCGGATCGGTAGCGCCATATTTATCTATATGGCAGTCTTTGATCCATTGTACGAAGTCGCAAAAGTCGGCCGTATAGAGGTTGATGAGCACATTGCCATACCCTATCTGGAAGTTTTCACAATGAAGGCAGCGGATGACGTAACCTACTTTATCGTCATAGAACAAGGTTTGATATTGACACATGATGATGGATTTTTTACTATGCGTCAAAAGTATAGCAGGCCCGCAAACCGCGGTTACCGTATTGGGAAAAGGCAGTTGCGCGAAGGGGAAAAGGTGGAGCGACAGTCGTGAGTCGGCAATCGGCAGTCCTAACCGGACAATTATCTAACCAAATATGGTATGATTTACAGGCTTTTGCGAGCCTGCCGGAGTGACTTATTGACATGGAATTTGGGACGAAAAAATGGGTTATAGATTGTCCTTTTCAACATGACTTTGGATTGCTTTAGTGATCAGTTCAAGGATATGGGAACTGAGGTTTTGGCCCTCAATCTGCTTCCAGTTGGGCAGGCGATGTTTAAGCCCTTTTGCCCGAAATAACGGGCGGTTGGATTCAAGGACAATGGTTCCGTTACGGGCCTTGATCATATACCGTTCTGCACGGTCGTCAATGAACAGCTGCCTTTGTTACAAAAAATGAATTACCAGACCTTTAATAGCCTTGCTGATTTTTATTATAATCCCGACAGCACGCAACGGGAAATCGTTTATTCTTCACCAACAGGGCCCGATACTGTTCGTTTTGGCTATGGTGGCAACAAACTGATCCGGATTAAAAGTACCCGGTCTGCCCGCACCAGCGAATTCTATTACAATGCATCCAATCAAATTGCCAGCATGATCATGAAAAGCGCCCACACCAATAGTTATCACACATTTGAATATAGTTACAAAACCAACGGAAAAGTAGCGGAGCTGAAACTGTTTCTGACCAATGAGGCCGGACCGAAATTACAATGGACCTCGGTATACGAATACGATGCGCAGGGATTGTTAAGTAAAGTAACAGCTACGGATCACAATAACAACCGGATCATTTATGAAATAGCGGCATACGCTGAACCCTGCTATTTTAATCCCTGGTCATTCATTAATCTTACATCCCTGTTGCCACTGTATGATATTTACAACTGGCCCGTTTTAAGTACCATGGACAGGTTACCCAAAAAGATCATTAAATATACCGGAAATGGAACCCCTGTGGCAGAAAGCATACAGTTAACCCAGTTTACCATACAGGGGAAACAACTGGACAAAACGGTTTCATCGCTGGAAATTGCCGGCGGGCCCCAGCAGCCGGATAGCGAAGTGTATTTTATTTATTAACCGGTTAATACGCTTTTCAATAGTCCATTCGGCCATCAGGCGCGCGTTGCTCCTGATGGCCGTTCCTTGTATCAATAATTAAAACAGCCCCGCCCGATAACCCTGTAGGGCAAAAATTTCTCCGGATGAATTGACCACCTAATTAGTTACCCTTATCACACGCGTACAAACTGCTACTCTTTACTGACCTCCTTGTTAATTTTATATTATTCATTTCTTCGTTGTATACACCACAATGGCCGTTATCGCTACATCTTACTTTATACCGCATATTTCTTCCACAGATTTATTATCCGGGAAACTTTGATGTTTAACCAATAACACTATCTTTAGTTAGACTTTATCAGTTAAACCTTTTATCACCCTAACACCCTTTAAATGATGCCAAAGCTACTCTTGCTGGCCTGCCTCTTCATGGCAGTAACACACACCCTCTTTGCACAAACCCCCGTCATTAACGCAAAAAAAAGGACCGCCGCCATTACCATTGATGGCAATGTCAATGAAAGCAATTGGGAGGTGACGAACAATGTAACCAAGACCATTATTGGTACGCCCAATAACACGGTTAATTTTGGCGTGTTGTGGGACAGCCTGTACCTGTATGTAGCATTTTCTGTGATCGATGCAAACAAGTACAATGAGTCAACCAACCCCTGGGATGATGATGCCATAGAACTTTATCTGGATGGCGATAATAACGGTGGCACATCCTATGGCGCCAATGACCGGCAGTTCATAAAAGAATGGAACAGCACTACACTCTGGGAAAGGGTTAACCAAACCACCAATGTATTGCATGCGTGGGCCAATACAGCCAATGGATATACCATTGAAATGCGCGTTCCCTGGAGCAGTATGGGCGTCACCAACCCGACGCCGGGTTTTACGATCGGCTTTGATGCGGCCTGTAATGATGATGACAATGGCGGCGCACGCGAAAGTCAGCTGATGTGGTCCGGCGATGGCAACAACTGGCAATACCCGCGCTATTTTGGCGACCTGGTGCTCGTTTCCGGCGATACACAGGCTCCTACAGCGCCAGCCGACCTGTCGGCATCCAACCTTACACAATCGTCCCTAACGTTGAACTGGACAGCTTCTACCGACAATGTAGGCGTAACCGGTTATGATGTATACAGGAATGGTATCAAGCTCAACGGATCATTGGTAACCGCTACAACCTATGCTGTTACCGGGTTAACCGCCGCCACTGCTTACCAGTTTTATATACAGGCCAAAGATGCAGCAGGCAATACATCGGCTAACAGCGCAGTGCTCGCCGTCACAACGCCCGATACACAGGCTCCTACAGCACCTGCTGATCTTACAGCCACCAACCTGACCCAAACATCCTTAACCCTCAGTTGGACGGCAGCTACTGATAACGTAGGGGTTACCGGGTATGATGTATACCAGGGCATTGTTAAGATCAATAGCACGCCGGTTACCGCCACTTTTTATGATATCAGTGGGTTAACAACCAGCACAACGTATACATTTTATGTGCAGGCCATTGATGCAGCAGGCAATACCAGCGACAGCGGCTCTCTGACTGTAACCACAGCAGGACGACCGGATACAGAAGCGCCAACAACACCGGCCAACCTGGCAGCATCTGCTGTAACACAAAGTTCGGTAACACTTAGCTGGGATACAGCAACAGATAATGTGGGTGTAGCCGGTTATGATATTTACCAGGACAGTGTAAAGATCAACACGGCGCTTGTTACCACTACCACCTATACTGTGACCGGTCTGACAGCATTGAACAACTATGCCTTTTTCGTAAGAGCCGTTGATGCGGCAGGCAATGCATCGGACAATAGTAATACGGTAGGTATTACTACACCCGATACACAAGCACCATCTGTACCAGTCAACGTAGGCACCTCGGCTGTAACTGACACGTCTTTCACGCTTAGCTGGACGGCGTCTACGGATAACATAGGCGTAGCAGGCTATGATGTATACCAGAATGGAAGCAAGATCAACGCAGTATTAATAAACACTACCAGCTACGATGTAACAGGCCTTACACAGGGAACCACCTATACTTATTATGTAAGAGCACTGGATGCCGCGGGTAATGTATCGGCCAATAGCAGTACCGTAACGGTTAATACGCTCGATACACAGGCGCCTACGGCTCCTGCAGGATTGACAAGCGCTAACCTGTTGGCCACTACGGTAACCTTGAACTGGACGGCATCCACCGATAACATAGGTGTAGCCGGTTATGATGTATATCAAAATGGCGTCAGGATCAATCCAGCTACTGTTGCCGCTACTACCTATAATGTAACAGGACTTACCGGCTCAACCGCGTATACCTTTTATGTTCAGGCAAAAGATGTAGCAGGCAATCTTTCTGGCAACAGCAACACCATTTCACTAACCACACCGGCTTCTACAGCTTGCACCGGCACGGGCAGTATCCGTTTTCAGAAATGGAATAATATCAGCGGCACATCTATTTCCAATTTAACATCCAATGCCAATTATCCCAATACACCCAGTACCTCAGGCACCTATACCAGCTTCGAGATACCAACCAACAGCAATGATAATTATGGCATGAAGGTGTTTGGTTATATTTGTCCGCCCGCTACCGGTAGCTATACTTTCTGGATTGCGGCCGATGACAATGCAGAACTGTGGTTAAGCACCAATAGCAGTTCGGGCAGCAAACAACGGATCGCCTACCATACTTCATGGACCAACTCAAGAGAGTGGAATAAATTCACTACACAAAAGTCTGCCGCCATCACATTAACAGCCGGTCAGTTGTACTATGTGGAAGCGCTGGTGAAAGAAGGTTCGCAGGGCGACAATATGGCCGTAGGCTGGGCCAAACCGGGTCAGTCTACTACTACACCGAACGAAGTAATACCGGGCGCCCAACTGGTAGCCAACATTACAGATACGCAGGCGCCTGCCGCACCAACCAATGTGGCAGCCATTAACATTACGGCATCAGGCGTTACCATAACCTGGAATGCGGCAACAGACAATATTGGTGTGGCCGGTTATGATGTATATCGCAATGGCACTAAGATCAACACATCTCTGGTAAGCGGTACTTCCTATGCTGTAACAGGCCTTGCAGCCAGTACTACTTATTCATTTACTGTAGTAGCGCAAGATGCCGCAGGCAATGCCAGTGCAGCCAGCACAGCCGTATCGGTAACCACCCTGCAACCTACTCCAGGCTCAGAAACATTTACACAACGTACGGTGATCGGCAATCAGCGCATGCCGCACGACCTGGTGTATGGGCCAGACAACAACATATGGTACACAGAACGGTTTGGTGGTACAGTCAGCTATGTTGTTCCTGCCACCGGTGTTAAGACAGTGGTACTGTCACTCGGATCCACCATGCAACGCAGTGGCGGACAGGATGGGTTGATGGGACTGGCTTTACATCCGCAATTCAGACAGGGTAAGCCTTATGCCTATATTTCCTATACCTACCAGGTAGTAAGCAGCACTGTACGAAGAATAAGAATTGCACGGTATACATATGATTCCGTTGCCAAGACATTGGGACAAGCGGTAACCATATTACAGGATATACCGGGCAGTAACGATCATAATTCATGCAGGCTGGCTATTGGGCCCGATCTTAAATTATACTTTACCATTGGCGATATGGGCGCCGGCCAGTTTGACAACGCCAGCCGTGCCAATAATGCACAAAACCTGGATATACTGGAAGGAAAAGTATTGCGGTTAAATACCGAGCTGGTCAATAGTTCATGGATACCGGCCGATAACCCTTTCACCAATTCCAGCGGACAAAGAACAGCGGTATATACCCGTGGACATCGTAACCCACAAGGACTTGTATGGGGCAATGTAAACGGAACAAATATCTTATACAGCAGCGAACATGGTCCGTACAGCGACGATGAATTAAATATTATTGAAGCAAGCCGCAACTATGGATGGCCGCAGGTAGCAGGCTTCTGCGATGGTAATTATAATGGAAGGACCATTGGCGGTTTTGCTATTTCGAGCGAACAAAACAACTGTACCGCATTGAATGCAAGAGAGCCGATCCGTTCTTTATTCCCTGTCAGCAATCCACCAGACGATGCCACGAACAGTTCAACCTGGCCTTCTACCGCACCTTCCGGTACGGAGTTTTATGGCAGCACAGCCATACCCGGCTGGCAAAATTCGCTGCTGGTAGCGCAGTTAAAGAAAGGCACAGTTAGCCGGTTTAAGTTAAGCAATGATGGCATGAGCATCATATCCGATACGATCCATTACTTCCGTGGCAGAGGAAGGTTCAGAGATGTAGTGGTTTCTCCGGATGGAATGAAGATCTATGTAGCTTGCGATTCAAGTGGCTCTACATCGGGGCCTACCGGTAATGTAACCAGTACGCCTGCCAATCCCGGAAGTATCCTGGAATTTACTTATCAACCTGCAAGTGGTTTGAGGAGCATCAATCAATTGCTGACGCAAAACGGGGTGGAAGAGGATGTACGCGATAAGAGCATTGACATCTATCCCAACCCGGCCAGCCAGTTTATCGTTGTGTACAACTATGTGCCAGAGCAGGGCCGCCGGATAGAGCTGATCGACCTGAATGGACGTGTCGTGAAAAGACAGGTAGCGACCAATCTGGCTACCCGCGTATCATTGGATGATTTGTCGAATGGACTGTACATATTGAAGGTCACCGATGCCAAAGGCAAAACGATACGTGTAGAGAAAATGGTAGTGCAGAAGTAATATATAACCGCAGAGGCAGGGAGGCGCAGAGAGCGTGCAGAGAAATTGTCGCCGATCATTCAACAATTTCTCTGCGCCCCGGCGCCTCTGCGGTTAATAAAAATAGCGCTGCCAGCAATTCATAACTCTTGAAACGGTCTTCACGCGTTTCGGCAAATGTTGCAGCCGCCACTTCCTCAACATCTAACGCTGCAGCCAGTGCCAGCATTTTTTCTTTTACTACATCCGGCGTACCGATAATGGTCCGTTGCCGGTTGAACAATACCCTTCTCCATTCGTCTGGCGAATAGTTATATTGGCTGGCTATTTCGTACGTAGGCATTTCATCAAACTTCCCTTTTTCAAAACTCAGGAACCGATAATCCATCACGGTCTGTGTTTCAACTACTTTTTTTCGCTGGTTGAACAAAATACAAATACCCCTACATTGGCTGCCGGCTTTGTCAATTGAGGAGATGGCTTAAACCGCTGGCGGTAAGTAGCGATAGCCTCCGCACCGCCTACCGGGTTAATAAACTGCGCATAACTTAAAGCCATACCGGCATGTGCTGCCAGGTAAGCACTTTCGCCACTGCTGGTAAGCATCCATAAAGCAGGGGCGGTATCGATGCGTGGAATGGCGCGAATCTTGCCTTGCGCATTACCGCTTCCTGGCGTATCGGTTAAAAATGCCTGCAGGTCATTGATCTGTTGAATGTATTCCTGCGGATCGAATGTGTTGGATGGGTTGAGTAATTGAGCGGTGAGCCGGTCGCTCCACCGATAACCGGATCGGTTTCCTGTGATAATCGATTATGATCTGGAATGTCATGGGAATCTCAACCACAAGTTACTATCAAATGGTGTAGAAATTTACTTTGAAAGTTTACATAAACAATAAATGTTATATTTATTATATGGTAAACTTACATTATAACCGAGTTCAGGTTTATACTACATTCAAAGGATAGCGAGTTGAATTTGAAGCCGCGCATACCGGTTTTCTTGGCGATGGAACCAAAGAAGGCACAGTCCCTCTTTTTCGTATTCATACAGAAAATAAAACGATCATCAACCAACATGTATAAGGCAATTCGGGAACACTATTTAAATTAATACAGTATAGGGACGTGGAATAGCAAGGCATTAATCGCTGTAACGATCAGCAACACTTATATTTCATCTGATGTATAGTCGTTCGTTATTTCGCCCAAATCTTGATCAAATACAGGGGGGTGCACTGGCACAATAAGCATCATGCCTTTTATCGTGATAACCTGTACGAACTGGCCGCGTTCAAATCCTGCTTTTTCCAGCCAACGCCCGCACAGCTTTATAAATGCCGGATCAGTATCCATTCCGTTATTGGACGGCGGATAACAGCCTCTTGTGACTTTGAGCATCCTGATACCGGCTTCATTCTGCTTGCTCCTATACCGGGTAATATGCGCAATATTACTTAAGGTGCGGCTCAGGCCTAAGGACTGTATGAGATGCCTAAGCAGATCAAATAAATCCCTTACCGAAGTAAATGAGCCGTATTCAATATCCATTTCCTCTAATTCCGGTAATGTCGGCACTTCTTTAGATAATGGCGATACTTTCGGTGGTGGCGCTTCTGCAGGTGCCTGACCTGTGTCACCTGTAATAAGCGTATTTGTTATTAACCCTTCCTGCGCCATCTGTGATAAACTGGCATATTGGGTAAAACCAACAGCGTCTTCTGCGTCCATTGTGTTGACGCCGATAAGTATTTTTGGACACGTAAACCATACTTTACCTTCTTCCTCAAATTTAAACAGGAGAACATCGCCTTCTTCAAGATACATGATACTGGGCTCATGACCTGCCATAAACTTAAACTTGCCGCCATCACGTCCTTTTAAAATCTTATAAAAACGTTCAGGATCATCATTAAACCAAAACTCAAGAGTGTATCCATTATCTTCTTCGATAATATTGTATAGGCCATTTTGCTTCAGAATTTTATCAACGAAATAAAGTCTTTCTCTATCATGGGGCAAACCAACGGCTTTAGCTCGTATACAATTCCATTGTGCATCAGAAAGCCCAACGGAAAGGCGCGAATGAGTTGTTTATGGATTTCCTGAATAGATACCGCTTGCCGGACGGTTTGGAACCTATAGTTAAATGGCAACTGACACAGATATTCGATCATTATAATAATGGTCAATCGAAACAGGATAGTGTTTTAAAATCGCAGCTTGCAGGTTTGGAGCAGAAGCGCAAACAACTGCAAATTCGTCATGGGATGGGTAAGATCGACAAAGAAACCTTTGAATTGACGTTAGGCCACATTACCGAACAAGTAAAGAATATCACCAAAGAAATGAACATCCTAACGCCTAAGTTATCTAACCTAAATTCGCTCATTACTTCGGCATTGGAAAAGCTTCAAAACCTCAGTATTCAATGGGCTTCGCACGATTTAGAGCGTAAAAGATGGATGCATAAAACACTTTTCCCTGACGGGATTTATTACGATGTTGAAAAACACATTTATCTAACCACACAAGAGAATGAATTTTTACGCTTAACGCATTGTATCGCAGGGGGCTACACGGAAAACAAAAACCGGAATTTTCAAGATTTCTCTGAAAATTCCGGTTTGGTAGTGCTACCGCGATTTGAACTTGTGGATTAATTTGTAGCCACTTTAATGGAATGGTTGTCAAAGGCAACGGAATAGGGCTTCGGAGCTGCAAGCTCCGAAAAGCGACGTTAACAAAGAGGCTTCGACAAGCTCAGTCCTGCAGACGGGACAAGCTCTGGCATTAATGTAAGAGTAGTTCACAAGGCTTGAGGCCGGTGTGTTTTTTGAAGGCGGTGGAGAAGTGGGAGATGGAAGAGTACCCAAGCATCATGGACACTTCCGTTACGCTGAGCCCCTTTTCATAGAGCAGGTAACGGGCATGTTCCATACGCTGACTTTGGTAGAAGTCGAATACGGTAGTGCCGAAAAGCTCCTTAAAACCTTTTTTGAGGTAACATTCATTGATGGCCACTTTACGGCTAAGCTCCTTGATGGTGATGGGCTCGCCAATGTGCTGGAGCAGTATTTCCCTGGCGCGGACGATCTTTTCGCGGTCGGCATCATTGGCCAGGAATTTACATTGAAAGGTCTCAATGGCCTTATCGCTCTTATCATCCCCCAACATACACTCCAGGCTATACAACAAGAGCATTTGTACCTGGGCGTTGATGTAGATGTTTTCGAGGCTGCCGGTATAGGTATGGTTAAGCAGGGCTTCCAATACCATACGTGTGCGGCCACAAAGCGGTAATATTTTGGAGAAAGAAGAAGGATGCGTGAACTGGAGGATGTTGTCGGTAACCACATAGTCGTCATCCTGCCGCTTCTGCTTCACAAACTGGGACAGGTGTACCGGTGTAAAACGGAAGCTGAGCACATCTACGCTATCCACCCGGTCACTGCAGTTGCGGGAAGCGCCCAATTTACATTGGTCGCACTCGGTATCTTTCTGGTGGCAATAGACGTTACCTGATACACAGAACCGCAGCTCCACATAGTTCTTTACCGGATCATTTTTCTTGTAATGGTATACCATCATACCTGCATCATCTACCGCCCACTGGGAATGTTTGCGGTAACGGCTGATCACATACTGTACGGATCCAGGGATCTGTTGCTCTTTTTCGAACAAGAGGTCCAGTTGTCCCTGCATCATGGGTTGCTTATATGCAAAAGATAATATATCAGGCGGTTGTAGCATGATGGTGTGCAAAATTACAGGTACAACGTTAAAGTTCCTAAAAGGTTTGCCGGGAGATAGGTCATAATTATGTCATAGCGTGTTGTAAGACAAAGAGTCATGCAAAATGACAAAAGAGCCAGTGGGGAATGGGAAGTTTAATCAAAGCTTTGGTTGCTGGAGGCGGCCAGTTTGAGGAGGCGGTCATATTGCTCCGGCGTCAGGTCGTTGTAGAAGAAGTAAACCGGATCGAGGTGCCGGCCATTTTTGTGTACTTCGTAATGACAGTGCGGGCCGGTGGATTTACCGGTATTACCCACCCAGCCAATGATCTCCCCCCTTTTTACTTTCTGGCCCGACTTTACTTTGAGGCGGAACATGTGGCCATAGAGGGTCTCATAGCCATAGCCATGGTTGATAACTACGTGATTACCATAGCCTGTACCAAGGTTGGCCGCCGTACGGATGACCCCATTGGCGGTAGCATAGATGGGCGTTCCCTGGGGGGCGGAGAAATCAAGGCCATTGTGCAGTTTGACGGTTTTGTATACCGGGTCAATGCGGTAACCAAAACCGGAAGCGATGCGTTTGAGGTCGGTATTGCTGACGGGCTGGATGGCCGGGGTACAGGCCAGCAGCTCTTCCTTGTTTTTTATGAATTCGGCTATTTCGTTGTAGGACCTTTCCTGGGAATAGATGCGATTGGAAAGGTTGTTGATGGTTTCCACAATGGAGCTTTCCAACTGGAAGTTGGCCATCTTCATAACCAATTGTGTTTCTTTCTGTTGGGCTATTTCTTTGGCCCGTACGCTATCCGGGATGGGATCGGCTTCAAAGATGGTGCGGTAGACCTCATTGTCCCTTTTTTCCAGATCAGTAACCTGCTGGGACAGTTTTTTGGTACGCTCTTCGAGCACTTCAAACTGCTGCTGGAGCTCCATGTTGTCCTGCATGAGCCTTTTTTCAGTGGCGGAAGGAAAGTACCGGTAAGCTATGGATACGATGATGATTGCCGTAACGATGGCGGCTGATATGAAACCCAATACCCGCAAGAGTTTTACCCGTAGCGGTGTCTCCAGCTTTTCGTAGCGGAGGGTGTTGGTGTTATAGAAGTATTTGATCTTTTTCATGGGAGCGTACCACTGTGCTGGTTCGTGGGGACATTGCCGGTTCGTGAGGACACAAACCAGGGCAGTACACGAACCAGGGGGTTGGTTTCCATCATTAAAACAGTCCTAATTGAATTACCTTTGCACCACGTTAATCAGCCCTAAGGTTACAAACGTACACGAAAATGTTGATTTTTTGTTGATTACGTCAGTGATGCATTAACGTTCCGGGTTCCGGGTTTAGTGTTTCGGGTTCTGATTAGCTATAAGGGGCAAGTGGTAAATGGCGAGTAGCAAGTACCTACTTCTTCGCTCTTTACCCTCTGTCTTTAATTTACTCTTTCAAATTTCCGGTACCGACATAACAAAGATTGTTCCGAATAATATGACAACGATGACCAGTGCAGAAATCAGGCAGCATTTCCTGGAGTTTTTCCGTTCGAAAGGCCATAGTATTGTTCCCTCCGCCCCCATTGTAGTAAAGAATGACCCTACCCTGCTGTTCACGAATGCGGGGATGAACCAGTTCAAGGATTATTTTCTTGGTAATAAGAAGGCGCCCCATCCCCGGGTAGCCGATACCCAGAAGTGTTTACGGGTAAGCGGCAAGCACAATGACCTGGAAGAGGTGGGCGTAGATACGTATCACCATACAATGTTTGAGATGCTGGGCAACTGGAGCTTTGGCGATCCCGCCAACCCTGCTGCCGGCTATTTCAAGAAAGAAGCGATTGCCTGGAGCTGGGAATTGCTGACCGAGGTGTACAAGCTGCCGAAAGACAGGCTGTATGTGACGGTATTTGAAGGCGACGCCAAAGAGCAACTGCCCAAAGATGAGGAAGCGATTCATGAATGGAAACAATGGATCGGGGAAGACCGGATCCTGCTGGGCAATAAGAAAGATAATTTCTGGGAGATGGGCGATACGGGCCCCTGCGGTCCGTGTACCGAGATCCATGTGGACTGCCGCACGGATGCCGAACGTAACAAGCAGGACGGTAAAGCGCTGGTGAATAATGACCACCCGCAGGTGATCGAGATCTGGAATAATGTGTTTATCCAGTTCAACCGCCTGAAAGATGGCAGCCTGGAAGCTTTACCGGCCAAACACGTGGATACCGGTATGGGCTTTGAACGGCTGGTGCGGGTACTGCATGGCAAACAATCGAATTACGATACCGATATTTTTACCGGCACGATTGCCGCCACCGGTAGGCTGGTTAATAAAACTTATGACGCCACCGACAGCAAGGAAGCCATTGCCTTCCGGGTGATTGCCGACCATATCAGGGCGATCAGTTTTACGATCGCTGACGGGCAGTTGCCTTCCAATACAGGCGCGGGCTATGTGATCCGCCGGATATTGCGCCGGGCCGTGCGTTATTATTATAGTTACCTGGATTATAAGCAGCCTTTGTTGTACCAACTGGTGCCGGTACTGGCAGAACAGTTCAAAACGGTATTCCCTGAACTGCAGCAACAGGTGGATTTTGTGAGCAAGGTGGTGAAGGAAGAAGAAGAAGCTTTCCTGCGCACCCTGGATAAAGGACTGAAGAAGATAGATGAGCTGATAGCCCAGGCGCAACATAAAACGATTGACGGCGCTGCCGCTTTCGAGCTGTACGATACGTACGGTTTCCCGGTAGACCTGACCAGGTTGATCGCCGGTGAGCAGCAATTGTCGGTAGATGAGGCCGGCTTTGAAAAGGAGATGCAGCAGCAAAAGCAACGCAGCCGGGCCGCCACCACACTGGATACAGAAGACTGGGTAAACCTGTATGAGAGCAAGGGGCAAAAGTTTGTAGGTTATGACCAGTTGGAAATACAGACCAAGGTGGTGAAGTACCGTAAGATCAAAGCCAAGGGCAAAGAATCCTTCCAACTGGTGCTGGACACGACACCCTTTTACGCCGAAAGCGGCGGACAGGTAGGCGATACCGGTCAGCTTTATTTTGACGGCGAAGTAGTGCTGGTCACTGATACGAAGAAAGAGAACGACCTGATCGTTCATTTTGCCGATAAGCTCCCGGTAAATATTACCACCCCCGTTGATGCCAAGGTAGATGTTGAGCGCCGCCGTAAGATCATGGTGCACCATTCGGCCACCCACCTGCTGCATGCTGCCCTGCGCAAGGTGCTGGGCACCCATGTAGCACAGAAAGGATCGCTGGTGAATGATGAATACCTGCGTTTTGATATTTCGCATTTTGCCAAGATCACAGAAGAAGAGATCGCTCAGGTAGAAGCGCTGGTGAATGAAAAGATCCGGGAGAATATCCCCGTGGTGATCAGGGAGATGCCAAAGGAAGAAGCGATGCAGTCGGGCGCGATGGCCCTGTTTGGCGAGAAGTATGCTGATATCGTGCGGGTGGTTACGATTGACCCGCATTATTCTGTAGAGCTGTGCGGCGGCACCCACGTGGGCGCCACCGGTGAGCTGGGTATTTTGAAGATACAGTCAGAAGCAGCCGTGGCTGCCGGCGTACGCCGGATAGAAGCCGTATGCGGCGCTGCTGCAGAAGCATTTATTAATGAGCAGTTCACGCTGGTACGCGGTATCCGTGAATCGTTGAAGAACCCCAAGGATGTGGTTAAAGCCGTGGAGGGTCTTTCGGCAGAGAACAGTGAACTGAAGAAGAAGCTGGAGCACCTGGAAAACAGGATGCTGGTAGGCATCCGGAATGAGCTGTTGACAAAGGACGAGATTATTAATGGTGTCACTTATATAGGTGATGTTGTAGAGGTAGGCAATGCCGACGCCCTGAAGAAGTTGTGTTATGACCTGAAGAATAACCTGCACGATTATGTAGCTGTACTGGGCGCCAATATTGGCGGTAAGCCTTTTGTGGCAATTGGTATTTCTGATACGGTAGTAGCCGCCAGGAACCTGGATGCAGGTAAGATCATTAAAGAGCATGTGGCGCCCCTGATCAAGGGCGGTGGCGGCGGACAAAAGAACCTGGCCACTGCCGGCGGGCAGGAAGCGGGGGGATTGCAGGCTGTGATTGAGAAGGTGAAAACGTTGTTGTAAAGTATTGCTGAAAGCAATGAAATAAGGCTGCGAGGCTACAAGCCCTCGCAGAGCGGCAAGAGCGGGTTGTCTTTTACAGATAACCCGCTTTTGTTTTTACTGGCAAGTCAGGCCTTTCCCTGCCATTTTCCTAAGGTTCTGTTAAAGGATTTGCCCCATTTCCGAAATTTTTCGTATTTCAATTATTTCCCTATATTTGAAGTACGAAGACTACCGTAGTTGATTCTTTATTTACAAAAACACACAAACCATGAAACGATATTTTTTATCGCTTGCCAGTGCAGCCAGCCTGCTGTTACTATTGAACCTGCCGGCTTCTGCCCAGGATGAAAAAGAGAAGGATAAAGACAAAGACAAGGATAAGATAAAACAGTATGATGAGGTTATTATCCGCAAGAAAACGGATAAGGACGGCAAGGTGACCGTAGAGATCAAGGATGGCAAGGTAACGGTGAATGGCAAGCCCCTGGAAGATTTTGAAGATGAGAATCTTTCTGTACGCAAACGTAAATCGGGCGCTATTGTAGGTTTAGGCGATGCCTCTCCTTTCCGCAATAATGGCGGAGGCTGGAATTTCAACAGCGACCATCTCGAATCCTTTGGCCTGGGCGACAGCAAAACCCCTTTCCTGGGCGTAGCTACCGGTGAAGGCAAGGAAGGCGCCGAGATTGAGGAAGTGACGAAGGGCAGCGCCGCCGAAAAAGCCGGCCTGAAGAAAGGCGATGTGATCACGAAGGTGGGTGATAAAGCCGTTTTCAGTCAGGATGATGTTTCTGCAGAAGTCAAAAAACACAAACCGGAAGATAAGGTGACGATCACTTATAAACGTGATGGCAAGGAGAGTAAGACTACCGCCACGCTGGGCAAAAGGCCAGGCAATGTTATGGCATTTGGCACGCCCAATCCTAATATTCATATCGCACCCGATATTCAATCTTTCCGCGATTTTGATTTTAAGCTGGACGGTGATGGCGACGGCCCCCACGTGTTTTTCAATAACAAGCCCCGCCTGGGTATTAAAGCACAGGATACTGAAGATGGCAAAGGCGTGAAGGTGTTGGAAGTAGGCGATGAATCGATCGCGGAGAAAGCCGGTGTGAAGGAAGATGATGTGATCACCGAGTTTAATGGCAAAGCTGTGAACAGCGCCGATGAGCTGGCAGCCGCTGCCCGTGATGCCAGGGAGAAACCTTCCGTAACGGTAAAACTGATCCGGGATGGCAAGGCCCAGACCCTGGAGCTGAAGACCCCGAAAAAGCTGAAGACCGCCAACCTGTAACATTCTGCATGACAGCACTATAGAAGGCCTTCCCGCAAAGCGGGAGGCCTTTTTCATTGGCGGAATTAACTGATTATGAAGGGTGGGAGATATGCCCTGAATGAGGTATTTTTGTGGGCTTATTATTTTATGGCCGATCATAAGGATTTATACGAAGTAGTAGTAGGACTGGAAGTACATGCCCAGTTGCTGACGGAAAGCAAGTTGTTCTGTGGCGACAGCGCCGCTTTTGGCGGAGACCCCAATACGCACGTGAGCCCCATTACGCTGGCACACCCGGGAACACTTCCCGTGCTGAATAAGAAAGCCGTGGAGTATGCCATCCGGCTGGGTCTGGCCTGCGCCAGTGAGATCAGTCGCCATAATTATTTTGCCCGTAAGAATTATTTCTATCCCGACCTGCCCAAAGGCTACCAGTTGTCGCAACACACAACACCGGTATGTATTGGCGGCCGGGTGAATATCCGTATGCCGGAAGGAGAAAAGGCTATCCGGCTGAACCGCATCCATATGGAAGAGGATGCCGGCAAGAGCATCCATGACGCCGATCCGGAAAGTACGTGTGTGGATTATAACCGCGCGGGAGTTCCCCTGGTGGAGATTGTTACCGAACCCGATATACGGAGTGGCGATGAGGCGTATGCCTATCTCACCGAACTGCGGAAGCTGTTGCGCTACCTCGCTATTTGCGATGGCAATATGGAAGAAGGCAGTATGCGCTGCGATGCAAATGTTTCCGTGCGCAAGAAAGGCGATACGAAGCTGGGCACGAAGGTGGAGGTGAAGAACCTTAACTCTATCCGCAATGTAAAGAAGGCCATCGAGTTTGAAGCACAGCGTCTGATAGGTCTGCTGGAGAACGGTGAAGCAGTGCTACAACAAACGAGGAGCTTCGATGCCGGCAACGGTACTACGTTTGCCCTGCGCACGAAAGAAGACGCCAATGATTACCGCTATTTTGCCGATCCCGACCTCACTCCTTTCCGTGTAACCGAAGATATGCTGCAATCCATCCGCAGTGAGCTCCCTGCCCTGCCGGAAGAAAGGATCGCCCGTTATGTATCCCAGTTACAGTTACCCGATTATGATGCGCGGGTGATCTGTGATGAGAAGGAAACAGCCGATTATTTTGAAGCAGTGACTGCCCATACGGCCAATTATAAAGCAGCCGCCAACTGGATGCTGGGCCCGGTGAAGTCGTGGCTGAACGAAAATAATGCGGCTATCAACTCGTTCCCTGTTCCTCCTGCTACCCTGGCCGCCCTGATTGCCCTGGTAGATAGTAATGCACTGAATTTTTCTATTGCTTCCACGCGGGTATTACCTGCCTTGGTGAAAACGCCCGGCGCCACCCCACTGGAAGTAGCGAAAGAACTGAACCTGCTGCAGGATTCGGACGAAGGCAATGTAGCCGCCTGGATTGAAGAGGTGTTGAACAGGATGCCGGAGAAGGTGGCCGAATACCAGAAAGGAAAGAAAGGACTGATGGGACTTTTTGTGGGAGAGGTGAAGAAGATCTCGAAGGGGAAGGCCGATCCCAAACTGACGAACGATATACTGTTAAAAAAATTACAACCCTGATTTTATGAATTACTCTTTGCGTTGGCTTGTATTGATGGTGGTGGTGATGCTGGCTGCCTGTTCGGGCAATAAAGAAAATGAACTGGAAGTAAAAGGCAAGCTGGAGCATGTAGAACAGATCGGGAGCAGTTACCCCGGCGCTGTAAGTCAGGGCAGGATCAAGCTGGCTTTGTACGAGATCCCTTACGGCGATAACCAACAGCCCATCCTGCTGGACACGACCAGCATTCATGTGAGCCAGGAATCTTACCGTCTGAAAGGAGCCACCACCGGCAGTGGCAAGCTGTATAATTTATCTATTGAGAATGGTCCGCTGCTGCCGCTGATCAATGACAGCAAGTCCATGACTGTAAATATAGATTTTAGCAATAAAAGCAGGTTCTATACGGTGAAAGGCTCTGTAGCCAGTGAGCAATTGAAGGATTTTATTTTCACGTATAGTGATGAACGTACGGCCGTTGAGCAGCGGATGCAGGCACTGGACAGCCTGAAGCACTTTAAGGCCCCTGACAGCGCGATCTTTGCCGCCACGAATCAAAAGAACCAGGCTTTGGACAAACTGAATGCCTACCTGAAGAATTTCCTGGTGAATACGAACCAGGGCACATTGGCTTCTTTTGCGTTGGGCCGGGCTGCACAAACATTGCCTATTTCAGATTTTGAAGCTTCCCTGAACCAGCTCACCCAAAAGTTTCCGCAAGACAGCAACCTGCTGGACATCAAGAATAAGTATGAAACTTATAAGCAGCAGCAGGCAGCCCGCTCCGGAAACTGGCTCGGCAAGCCAGCTCCTGAACTGGTATTGCCGGATGCATCGGGCAAGAATATTGCCTTGTCCTCTTTTAAAGGAAAGTTTGTGCTGGTAGATTTCTGGGCCAGTTGGTGCGGGCCGTGCCGGGCCGAAAATCCCAATGTGGTGAACGCCTATCAGCAGTTCAGGAATAAGAATTTTACGATCCTGGGTGTTTCCCTGGACAGAACGAAAGGCAAGTGGCTGGAAGCGATCAAGGAAGACCAACTGACCTGGACGCATGTAAGCGACCTGGCTTACTGGGACAGTAAGGCAGTAGCTACTTTTGGTTTTACCGGCATTCCTTTTAATGTATTACTGGACCCGCAGGGAACAGTCATCGCCCAGGACCTGCGTGGCAGTGCGCTGGAGGAGAAGTTGAAGGAAGTGCTGCAGTAGAAGGCGGATTATTGATTACTAATTATAGATTATTGGGTCGCTGGTTATTCAGCGGCCTTTTTTATTGGCACAGGTTGAGCGGCGTCATGATGAATTGCAAGTTTCGTTTATGGCTATTTCAAGATTGCTCGTTGCTGATTTGAAGATTTTCCTGGTGCTACTGCGCAATAAATAATGATCCTGCTTTATTTCCTGGGGAGTTGCAAGGTTTTCGTTTGTATGCATGCTGCCGTCGCTGGTTATGTGCCAGGTGCTGAGGGTTTCGGGCTCCGGGTTTGGTGTTTCGGGTTGCGTTCCAGTGGCTTCATGCAAGGTTTGGGACAGTTTTTTCTCTTCGCATTTTTTGGCCCAGGCTTCCCTGGCTTCGCGTTCTATTCTTTGTTTTTCTGCTTTAACGTATTCCGGGTATTTGTACCGCCCGTATTTGTCTTTCCGGTGCAGCAGGCGCTGTATGGATGCTTCACTGTATTTTCTTCTCTTCCTGATCTTTTGGGGTTTGGGTTGCCAGATGGGATTGTTGGGATCAACGGCTTTGATTTGTTCCCAGTATTCGACATAACATTTCCAGAGGAGTTGTTTTACTTCTTCGTCTGTATAGGCATTCTCTTTTAATAAGGTAAAGGCTTCGCCGGTAAAGGAGCGGTACATCCAGAACTGGCGCCAGCCGGGAGGCAGGGCTTTGTAGATGTGTGCACCGATCTTTGAAGCACGGGCGAGTCTGCCGGCACTGCGCATGGTTCTGCGGAATTCGGGTGCTGTTTTGACACGCTTGCTGCTGAGGGAACTTTTGGCGCGGGCGTAGTACTGCCCGTCCATTTTATAGAAGGTAAGATCATCGAAGGTGCCTTCGAGAAAGCAGAGTCCGGCGATTTGCTTTGCCATGGGATTGGATTATATGCATGAATTTACGAATTTGTCTGAACCGGGATTGAAAGATTTTTGGGATTGGAAGGAGATGAGCAATGAGCTTTGAGCTACGAACTGCGAGCAGAAAGGCACTAAGGGTTGGGGGCACAAGTACCCTTCCCGCTGAGCCGGGCTGCCTACTTGCGCCAGGCAGCAAAGTGATTGACTGTAAATAAGTTGAATGCTTATAGAGGTATTTAACCAAGTGGTGTAACCGGGTTGCGGTTTTAGTTACATGCGCCTTTAATACTCCTGAAGTACGGCTGAAGTTCGGCTGATCTGAGGCTGATCCCCTGCTAAGCTGAGTTGCTGGCTCCCGCTCTGGTGGAACCGGTTGTTAGCCGTGAGCTTTGAACGAAAAAGCACTAAGGGTTTGGAGGGCACAAGTAAACTTCTGCACAGGGCCGGGCGGCATACTTGAGCCAATTTGAAGAATAGTAAAGTGATTGATTGTAAAGCAGTTGAACGTTTACAGCCGTGTATATGCGAGAGATGTGACGGGGTTGCGATTTTAGTGAAATGCGCCTTTAATATAGCTATGGTGTAAGGTTGGTATACCTTTGCCCTTTAGTAGCTATAAAGTAACTGGTTACCATCCCGGTTCCTGCGTGGGGGTGTCCTGTTATCTGGCTTCTCAGGACCTATTTTAGTGGTTTGTGCGGACACAAACCACGGCGGTTAGGTTAAGCAAAGAAAATTCTTTTCTAAACAGTAACAATACCACGAAGTGGTAATTGTTGTTTTATTAATACGAAATAAATACTAATCGCTTAACCAGCAAAGGGGAAATGAATAAGTGCGTAGTTTGAAGGCATAAGTGTGCAGTTTGGACGAATAAGTGCACACCGAAAATAGAGAAGGCTGCCTCGGGAGTGAGACAGCCTTCTCTTTGATAATATAGGCTCAAAAAATGAGGCTATTATTGCTTTTGTAAACGAATCATAAAATTACCGCTAAAGCCATTAGATCCTGTATGGTTTAAAACTACAGTAATCTTTTTATCACAGGGTACCGCAACATTATCATCAGAAGCAACACTTTTAACCGAATAAATAGTAGCTGAACCATAATCCCCATAGGTTTGTGGCGCTACAGAAGTTTCAAATGTTACCGGATCTATAGCGATCTCAATAGGCTTCATATTGGCATCGGGGGCAACATTGTAATAGAAAGAAACTTTGTTACCGCTAACAGTCAACGGAATTGTTGTACCGGGCGGATAGTCTTCCCACTCATCTACCAACACTTTAAAATCACCAGCAAATTCACTCATTACAAGCGGACAAAACTGTTGCAAGATAACTGTATACTCACCAGATCCTGATACAACCGGCACACCGCCGCTTGTTATTTTAAATATGAGCGTATCCTTTCTTCCACCGTCGTAGGCGTCAAAAATCCCTTTTAATGAAATGGAATCGACTGTTTTTCCAGCGGGGATCGTTATTGACTTGGATGCAAGGGTATATTGCTGCCCTTCTACGGCGCCACTGGGTGAAGTAACCGTAAACTGAAAGGTTACATCCTTACCAGCAGCAGCGGTAATACCTACAGGTATTTTAAAGACTGTACCTGGATCGTCAGGAATAAAATAAGACCCTTCTTCAGCCGCATCAGCAAACAGTGCGGCTGTGTTGGTAATAACAATCCCATCATTTTTCTTACAGCCATTCAGAGAATATGCCATCCCCGAAACAAGTCCGAGTATAAGCAGTGATTTAAAGAATTTATATTTCATATCATTTTATTTATTAAAAATGAATACCGGTTTAATAATTGGGATTCTGTGTGAGCTTGGTATTAAAGTTAATTTCTTCTTGCGGAAACGGAAGCTGGAACTTGTAATCACCTGCCGGGAGCGAGGTGAAGATATAGGGATATCCAGTTCCATCAGCCAGGTCGCCTTTTGTTCCATCGCGCACTACAGGTTGATTCCTTCTTTTCAGGTCCCAGAAACGGTCGCCTTCAAAAGCCAGTTCCAGCCTTCTCTGTTTCACTATTTCATTTAATAATGGCAAGCCGGTTAATGTTTCGGGAACATAACCAGTGTACCTGTTGCTCTTTAACAGCACCAGATCGGCCAAAGCATTGGTCTCATCGGTTGAACGGTAATAAGCTTCGGCCCTGTTCAGCAATACTTCTGCAGTCCTGATCACTTTGCCATCTACCACACCTGCAGGAGAACCTGTTCTGCCGGCATATTTTATAACGTGGTTGGCATTAGCTCCGTTAAAAGGACTGGTTGCAATGTATGTTGAGGTCCTGATATCACTGGCTACAAACAATTGTTTGAAGTTGTATTCAACTAAAAATTCAGACTTTCTGAATCCTTGTACTGTTTGATAATAATTAACACCTTGTGAGTTGACATTATCCAAATTGGTATTCCTCACTTTAAAGAAAACGCCCAGTGAAGGTATTGTGGTGGAACTGGCATCAGCATCCCTCCAGATGGAAGCGAAGCTTGCTCTATCGGGCAGGCTGGGGGTTGTGCCCAAGGCATCATTAGAAGCCTGGATACATTTTGCCCAGTCGCCTTTGTATAAATATACCCTTGACAATAAAGCGGAAACAGACAGTTTATTCACCCGGTAGAGACCATTGGTAGTACCAACGAGTGTTTTGGCCAGCTCCAGGTCGGCGATCACCTTATCATAAAAACCATGTACCGGTTCTTTGGCAGGCATGTTGTCACGCGCCGTTGTGGTGATATAAGGCATGGTAGAATCGGTAGCAGTGGCATTTAAGTAGGTTTTACTGAATACCCTTACCATATCGAAATAGGTCATAGCCCGAATAGCCAGCGCTTCCCCTTTTGCATTGTCCTTAAAAGCGCCAGCAGGGAATTTATCTATGTTTTCCAGGATGGCATTCGCTCTCCGTATGATGGTATAACCACCGGCAAACAGGCCATAGGTATTTTCGCCGGTATATTGCCAATTGGCAAATGATCTCAGGGTGCCACGGCCAGGTCCACTCTGGTTGGTGATGAGGTTATCGGCCAGTACATCGGCCATGATGTTCCAGGTACCGTTTACAAAGTAGGAAGCTGATGTTTTCAAGCCGGCGTACATACCGTTAACAGCTATGTTAACATCATTTTCTGTTTTCAATTCCAACAGCACGGGCGTTTCAATCTGGTTGTAAGGAACAAGCTCCAGATCCGATTTTTTGCAGGAAATGATCCCGGCTAAAAATACGAAGACTATATATTTAACTTTTCTCATAGTAATAAATTATTTATTCATTTAGAACCTAACATCAATACCAAAAGTGATAGCACGTAATTGTGGCTGTGCATACAGGTTGTATAAGCCTGGCGACACCAGGGTACTTTCACCGTTTGCTTCACCTACTTCGGGAAGGCCCCTGAATTTGGTGCCAATCCACAAGTTGGTACCTTGTGTATAGAGGCGGATGCTTTTTACAAATTTCAGTTTCTGGGCAATAGCAGCCGGCATGGTATAGCCGAGCGTAACATCCCTCAGGGAAACGTAATCACCTTTTTCCAGGTACTTGTCGGTATCATAAGTAACCCGTTGTGTACGGTCATTCAGGTTGGCAAAAGGAACTACATCGCCTGGTTTTTTCCAGTAATTAGTCGCATCCGTGAATTGGTTATCAGCAATGCTCTCCCCATCGCTGGCGCCATTCTGGTATATATAGTTCATGATGTAGTTACCACCGGAGTAGTAGAACTCTGCAGACAGGTCAAAACCTTTGTAGCTCACATTGGCGCCAAAGCTTCCATAAAATTTAACGTTTGGTGATTTTCCGCTTAATAATACGGCATCGCTGGCAGCATAGGTTTCTGTCAGGCTTCCATCGGCTTTGTAATAAAGGTTTTTACCATTGGCGGGGTTAACACCTGCCCAACGCACCATGAAATAAGTATATAAAGGTTCTCCTTCTTTAAAGCGGGATAAAGTTTGCGGAACATTATCGGAATAAAGGTCCAGTACCTTATTGTCGTTATTGGTATATTTTGCAAAGAGACTTACAGTAAGGTCTTTTCTCCTGATAAGATCACCGTTCAGTGAAATTTCATACCCACTGTTCCGGATAGTTCCAATATTGCTTGCATAATTAGCAAAGCCTGTTGTTAGGGATACATTCTTAGGATAGATGAGGCCGTTTGTTTTTTTGTTATAAAAATCAAAAGAGCCTGTGATCCTGTTATTCAGGAATCCAAAATCCAACCCGAGATCATAGTTTTTATTTTCTTCCCAGGTAAGATCGGCATTTTCAAGACGTAATGGAATAGCAGACGGTAAATCGCGGTATTTGGTAGTAAATGTGTAGGTAGGTAAATTATCATATAATCCTGAAGGAACGGTTCCCGCTGTACCAATGGAAGCCCTCAGCCTTAAAGCACTGATGAAATCTACTTTGATAAAGTTTTCTTTCAAGATATCCCAGGAAGCACCTACGGCCCAGAAGTTGGCATAACGTTTATTGGCGCCAAACCTGGATGATCCATCACGACGACCACTCAGCGTGAGGAAATATTTTTTATCGTAGTCATAGGAAATATTTCCAAAAAATGAAGACAGCGCCCAATCGCTCCGGCTGGTAGTAGCCGTTTGTGCGCTACCGGCATTATCTACGGTGTTAACATCGGGCGTTGGCATGGCGCGTCCAGCCAATGACCAGCTATAGAATTTGTTCTTGGTAAATTCCTGACCAGCCATTACAGTAAAGGAATGTACATCGGCCAGGGTTTGCTGCCATGCTGCCGTATTGGTTACTACATACGTAAAGTCCCAGTTACCGGCATCCCCTTTCTGGTTGTAACCCAAGATAGCCGCCAGGTTAGAACCAGGCATCAGGTAGTTTTCCTGCTGCAGGGTGTTGTAGTTGATACCTACCTGTGATCTTAATGTCAGGTGATCGAAAAATTTGGCCTCTCCATAAAAGGTAGAGAAGGTGGAAAGCCTGTTGAGCAAGCTGGGGTTCTTATCAGTTCCTTCTATCGGAGAGTATCCTGTATGGGTATTGTTGTACGTGCCATCGGGCATGCGAACCGGCTCATAAGGATTAAAGGCAAAGAGCGCCATATAGGCGCTTTGGGTATTGAACAAAGAACGCACGTTGTTCTCTTTGCTGTAAGTAACCCCTGTATTGGTACCTATTTTGAACCAATCGAGCGCATTGTACTCCACATTTAAGCGGCCGCCTGTTTTATTCCAGAATGAACCGTAGGATACCCCTTCATTGTCGCTCTTATTGAGTGAGAAGTAGTATTTAACCTTTTCCCCTGAGCCAGATACTGCTATTTCATGAGAAGTAAGTGTACCATCCTGCAGCAAATAATCGCCCCAGTCACCTGCGCCGCGGCTTTCGGCCAGCGACCACAGCGCCTCTCTTTGGGCTGGTGTCAGGTTAAACAGGGTAGAACCAGCAGGTAATGCGCCTGCTGTAACGCGGTTAGTGATCATAGAATCGAGGATAGGGTTTGACTGGCCTGCCCCGAATTCATATTCCAGTTTTTGACGGCTGTTCATTAAGTCTATATTCTTCAGTTCCTGTGCTTTGGAACGGCCATATTGGAAGGAATACCTGATCTCGGGTTTTCCCCTGCCTTTTTTGGAAGTGATCACGATTACGCCATTGGCAGCCCGGGAACCATAGATGGCCTGGGAGGCGGCATCTTTTAAAATGTTAACATCGTCAATATCGTTGGGGTTCAGCAAGCTGTAGGAAACTGAACTGATGGGAATACCATCTAATAATATCAATGGTTCATTAGAAGCATTGATAGAGCCGGTACCCCTTACACGGATATAACCCGCAGCGCCGGGCCTACCGCTTTGGCCAGTTACCTGCACACCGGTAGCTTTACCTTGCAGCAACTGGGTAAAGTTACCGATCGGCTTTTGGGCCAGTTCCTTTCCACCCACCGTAGCAACGGCACCAGCTACTTCCGACCTTTTCAAGGTCTGGTAACCCACTACCACTACTTCGGTCAGGCTATTTTCAACTGGTTGTAAAGTAGCATTGATCACATTTTTTGAACCAATGCTGACCTCCTGAGGAGCCATTCCGATGGAGGAGATTACCAGTATCCTGGCATTTTGGGAGATACCTAATGAATAGGTGCCATCGTCTTTTGTAACGGTACCTGTGCTGGTACCTTTTTCCAGTACTGATGCATTGGGAATGGGAGCTCCCTTGGAATCAGTTACTTTTCCCGAAATCATCCGGGTTTGTGCGGATAGTTGCCCCAGACCAAGGGCTACACACAATAACGATAAGATCGCTTTTCTCATGAACAGTTTTTTAGATTTAAAAACAATAAAGAATTAAATGATACTCATAACCATGTATTGTAGCGAAAATCGGCTATACATACAAAGGCCCTGTAAGATCAGGTGACCGGAACAGTTGTCAAAAATGCCGTGGCATCTATCAACTGAACTGCCTTGATCTTTTAAGCCTTAACAGACGTTTGCTATTTGTATCCTTAAACAATGAGAGGAATTGCTGCAACCGGGATGCGGCTGATAATAATTATTGGCAGCTAATGGTGGAGAAACGGCATTGTCACTATGAGGGTTGACCAACAATGACAATTGCAGAGCAATCTTTCTCATGATTTAAGTTTGGGTTTCTTTATGCGATTGTGACTACAAACACAAATTAGTATGCCTTAGACAGCAAAAGTAATATACAAGCTGCGTAAAATACATTTTTTTAATGCAGGGATGCATTTTTTAATACATTAAAGGTCAACTTGATAAGTTCGTTTGTCCTAACACTTCTGATTAAACCGCCATACTCATGGTTTACCATTAGTAATTGTACGTTTTTAGGATTCGTACAATACCGTGAATGTGTTTTTATAACGCTAACAGTACCCACGTATACCTTATTAACGCCCTTCCACAGGCGAAATATTAAGAATCAATTATATGAATAAAAGAAGCCGGCAAGGTTCATTTGCCGGCTTATAAACTGTTTCCAGGTAATATTATTTATTGCTTGCGCTCTTTTTTTACAAAAGTCATGAGCAAGGTAGGCAGGAAGATGAGGTTGGTAAGGGTAGCCAGTACCAGGGTGAGGGAAGTAAGCCACCCCAATGCCTGGGTGCCCCCAAATGCACTAAAACAGAAGATGACAAACCCTGCAATAAGCACCAGTGAGGTATAGATGATGCTGATACCCGTTTTATGAATGGTGCTGATGACTATTTCCTGCGGGGATTTATCACTGCCCTGCAGCTCCTGTTTATAGTTGACCAGGAAGCGGATGGTAATGTCAATGGCAATACCAAGGGCTACCGAGAATACCAATACGGTAGAAGGTTTAATGGCCACGCCGGTCCAGCCCATTACCCCGGCGGTAATGATGAGCGGAATGATGTTCGGCACGAGCGAACACAAGAGGATCTTAAAGGACCTGAAGAGGTACAACATACAAAGGGCGATGAGCAGGAAGGCCCAGCCTATACTTTCTTTGAGTCCATTGATGATGAAGGCACTGCCTTCGAGGAAGGTTACAGTAGTGCCGGTAAATTCAACCTGGTACCTGGCTGTATCGAATAACTGGCTGCTTTTGTTCTGTATAGACTGAATGAGCTCGGGCAAACGCTTGCTGCCCACATCGGCCATGTTCACACTGACACGGGTACGCTGGCGGGTACTGTCCATGAAAGAACGCACCACCCGTGTAAAGTTGTTTTGTTTGCCTGTGCTGTCTTCGGCTTTGCTGCCCAGGTACTGGGCCAGGAAACCGATGTCGAAGCTGGTGGGCAGGCCATATTGTACGCTATCTCCCTCATAGTAAGCCTGCCGGGCAAATTTCAGCCCCTCCACAATGGAGAGCGGCCGCGCCATTTCCGGCTGGGCAGTGATGAAAGCCGAGAGGGAATCAATTTTACCAAAGGTTTGCAGCATGTTGGCCCGGAGCCCGTTCTTCCTTTTGGTATCTACCACTATTTCCAGTGGCATGACGCCCTTAAAGTGCTTTTCAAAGAATTTGAGGTCGGTATAGATCTTATCTGTTTTGGGCAGGTCATCCACCATGAAGCCCTCTGAACGAAGGCGGAAGATGCCGGCCACTGCCGCTATGAGCAGCACGCCGGTAACGAGGTAGATGATGGCACGGTGACTTACCGACCATATTTCCAGCCTGTCCAATACAGAGAGCAACCATTTGTTATCGAGGTAACGGGTATGACGTGATTTGGGCGGCGGCAAAAAGCTCAATACTACCGGAATAAATATGATGGAAATGAAGAAGAGGGCCATGATGTTGATCCCTGCCACAAATCCAAATTCTTTGAGCACCGCACTTTTGGTGAGCGCAAATACACCAAAACCGATGGCGGCCGCAATGTTACAGAAGAGCGTTACAATGCCCATGCGGCTGATCATTTCAGTAAGAGCTGTATGTTTCCTGGTCGCCGGATCGGCAATATGCGCCGTATCATTCCAGGCCGTATGAAATTTGTTTAAGAAGTAGATACAGTTGGGAATACCTATGACCACCACCAGCGGGGGTATGAGGGCATTGAGGATGGTGATTTTATACCCCATGAGCACCATGGTGCCCAGGCTCCATAGTACACCAATGATGACCACCGCCAGCGAGAGGCCCATGGCGCTGAAGCTGCGAAAAGAGATGAGCAGCAGGATAGCCGACAGGATGATAGACCCCAGCAGGAACCATTGCATTTCCCGGGCTACCTTGGTAGCAATGTTGGTGCGCACCAGCGGCAGGCCGCTGTAATGCATTTCTATGGTGTGCTTTTTGCCAAAAGCATCGCCTACTTTTATGATATCTGCCACTACATCATTCCGCTTTTTTGAATTGAGCACGTCTTTGTTGATGCGGATACCTATTAAGTAAGCTGATGTAGCCGGATTGTATAGTAATCCCTGGTAGAAAGGCAGGCTGTGGAAAACGGCCACACTGCTGTCAATAGCAGCCTGAGACAGCGGACCGGGGGGAAATACCGGTGACGGATTGAGTTTTTCAGCCGCAGAATCCCTGAGCAGGTTGGTAGCAGCCGGCACGTTTAATACATCTTCTACCGCCTGCACTTTTTTCAGGTCGGCCACGAGGGCCACGTAGTCATTGAATATTTTTTCGGTGAATAGTTGTTCTGTTTGCACACCAATGACGAGCAGGTTGCCATCTTCTCCAAACTGCTGGCGGAATGCCTGGTAGGCCTGGTATTTGGGATTGTCGGTGGGGATGGCCCTGGTAAATTCATAGCTCAACTGCACTTTGATAGCATGCCAGGTCATGAAACCGGTAACGGCCAGTAACAGAAAAAGTAATGTCCAGCGGAATCGTAGTATAAAACGTGCAAGGCTTCCCCACATGAGTGATCAACGATTTAAGATCCGCAGAGTCCCCTGCGGGAGACGCTGCGTAGAATGGAATAATAACGGTCAAATCTCACTTACAAGTATGCTTTGGTGGCCCGCCTGCGACCTTAGCCGGGAAGGCGGAAAGGCGGGAAGACCCGCAGAGTCCCCTGCGGGAGACTCTGCGGAGAATAAAAGGCGAGGGCAAAGAAAGTTAATTTGATGGGATTAATGAAGTTTTGGCCCGTTTAATTGGTTGGTTTCATTGAATTAACTTTGAGTTATATGCCAATACGCATTTTCGCTTTTTATTGCCTGGTATTCCTTTTTCCTGTCCCTTTACTGAGCCAGACGCCGCCCATCGGTCAATGGAGAGATCACCTGCCCTATCACCAGGCCACCCAGGTAGCCGCTTCTGCCGACCGGATATGGTGCGCTACCCCCTGGAGCATTTTTTCTATCGATATAGCAGATCATACTATCGAACGCTACAGCAAGGTGAACGGGCTGTATGAAACCGGCGTAAGCGCCCTGGGCCTTTCTGCAACAAGCAATAAGCTGGTGGTAGCGTATTATAACAGTCGCCTTGATGTATTAGAAGATAATGCCATTCATGCGATTGATGCGATTCAGCACTCTTCCCAGACGGGCGATAAAACGATTTACCACATTTTTCCTTACCAGCAAGCCGCTTACCTGAGCACTGGCATCGGCATTATTGTGATTAACCTGGAGAAGTATGAGGTAAAAGATACGTATGTGATTGGCAATACCGGCAATAAGGTGCGGGTGAATGCAGTCACTGCCGACGGGCAATTTTTTTATGCAGCCACCGCAGAAGGATTAAAGAAAGCGCCTGTTAGCAGCAACAACTTATCGGATTTCCGCAACTGGCAACTCATTTCCGGTATGAATGGGTTAAGCGCTGGCTCTGTACAATCGGTCGTGGTATTTCAAAATAACTTAGTAGCCCTGAAGAATGATTCTTTGTTCAGGTTAATGAATAGTACCTGGAACTTTATGTATGCCAGCGCAGGAAAGATCAATAGTATGACTGTTTCCGGCGGCAAGCTGTTGCTAAGTGAAACACTGCCTGCTACCGGCCGGGTAGTGTCGCTTTCCGCACAGGGCAATATTGACGCCCTGATGGAGGATGGCCGGTTTACCCCACATCCGAAGCAGGCCGTTTTTGCCGCCGGCCATTACTGGATTGCCGATACGCTGAGCGGCTTATCGAGGTATACGGGCAATGGTTTTGATTCTTTTATTCCCAACTCTCCCTACTCCATTGCCACAGGCGCCCTGCAGGTATATAATGATATGCTTTGGGCAGGCGCCGGCGCAGTAACTGCCAACTGGGAACCTGCCAATAATAAAGATGGTCTGTATGGATTTACCCATGATGACTGGGCGAATGTGAACACCCGTAACGTTCCCCTGATGGATAGTTTTCCGGATGTGGTGGCTGTGGCTGCTGACCCTGCTGCGGATGGAAGTGTATGGGCAGGATCGTTTGGCGGCGGCCTGCTTCATTTTAAACCCGGCTCGCCCCAGGTTTATAAACAAAACGCTCCCCTGCTGCCAGCTTATTTTGCCCCTGGCAGTTACCGGGTCAGCGGACTGGCATTTGATACAGACAATAATTTATGGATAGCCAATTATGGCGGTCTTCAACCGATTGCCGTGAGGAAGCAGGATGGCACCTGGCGCAACTTTTTTATACCCTATTCTGTTCCGGAGAATGCCGTATCACAAATCGTTATTGATGATGTGAACCAAAAGTGGATCGTATCTCCCAAGGGCAATGGCCTGTTTTGCTTTCATCATGGCCAAACGATTGACAATCCCGGTGATGACCAGTGGAAATGGTACCGCGCCGGCCGGGGCAACGGCAATCTGCCCGATAATGAGGTACTGAGTATAGCGAAGGATAAGAATGGTTTTATATGGATCGGCACCCGCCAGGGCATCGGTATTGTTCAATGTCCGCAGGAAGTGTTTACGGCGGCGGGGTGTGAAGCAGTTTTGCCGGTGGTGCAGCAGGACAATTTTGCCGGCTACCTGTTTAGCGATGAACAGGTGCAAAGTATTGCTGTAGATGGCGCCGACCGGAAGTGGATCGGCACTCAGCACGGGGTGTGGCTGATCAGTGCCGATGGGGCTAAAACAATTGCCCGGTTTACTACTGAAAACAGCCCGCTGGTGAGTGATGATGTACGGCAGATCGCCATTGATGGCCATAGCGGAGAAGTATTTTTTGCCACGGCTAAAGGTATTTGCTCTTTTAGGAGCACCGCCACTGAAGGCACTGCCACGAATAGTAATGTGTTGGTATTTCCCAATCCTGTGCCGCCCGGTTATACAGGCACGATCGCTGTACGCGGCGTAGCGAATAATGCCCTTGTGAAGATAGCAGAGCTGGATGGCCGCCTGGTATACCAAACCAGAGCCCTGGGCGGACAGGCGGTATGGAACGGAAAGGATTATAAAGGAAGAACGATCTCGACAGGCGTATACCTGGTGCTGGTGAGCGATGACAATAAGAAAGAGAAAACGGTTGCTAAAATTGTATTTGTAAAGCAATGATCCACTCCACAAAAGGTATTGTATTGAGAACGGTTAAGTATGGTGATACCAGCCTTATTGTGACCATTTATACCGAACTGTTCGGCATACAATCTTACCTGGTGAATGGCGTAAGGATCTCTACGAAGAAAGGGCCTGGTAAAGCCAACCTGTTCCAGCCCGCCGCTATCCTGGACCTCGTTGTTTATCACCATGAACTAAAGAACCTCCAACGTATTAAGGAGTTCAAATGGGGCACTATTTACCAACACCTGTTTTTTAATGTGGTGAAGAATTCAGTAGCCTTGTTTATGGTGGAGCTGTTACAAAAAACACTGAAACAGCCTGAAGCGAATCCCGATCTTTTCCATTTTATTGAAGATGCCTTTATGCACCTGGATGTGGCCGACGAACATGTTACCGGCAATTTTGCCCTGTTCTTTGCCCTGCACCTGACGAGTTTTTACGGATTCCGGTTTAGTGATGATTATACAGAAGCAACTCCCTTTCTTGACCTGCAGGAAGGCGAATTTGTACACGACCATCCTATCCATCCTTATTTCCTGCAAGGCCAATATAGTTTTATTACTTCCCAGTTGCTGAAGGTGATGCAGCCGCATGAGTTGAAGGAGATACGCCTGAACCAGGAAACAAGGAGGATCTTACTGCAGGCCTACCAAACTTTTTATGCCCTGCATGTAGCTGATTTTGGCGTACTAAAAACGCTGCCGGTGCTGCAGGAAGTTCTTTCTTAATATCAGGGTAGCCCCCCGCAAAGCGGGGCAGGCTCTACGGGGCACAAATACATTGTTGAATGTTTTTCTACAAAGCGGTAGTCCCTACGGGACAGCGCTCTTCGACGAGTTCCTTTAGACAACAGCAAAGCCAGAGGCTTTGAAATAGCCGTCACCAGCCAGAGGCTGGCGACTGAAGAAGATTATAATAACCGCTGCACGCCGCTCAGATCATGCTCCAATAGTAATACGCCTGGTGTTTTTCCTTTTTCAAAGCTGCCAAAACGGTCCTGGATGTTCAATGCTTTTGCGCCATTGAGGGTGGCCCATTGTAATCCTTCCTCCAGGGGAATAGCGGGATAGTGTTGCTGTAAGGTCTTTAATTCGGCTAAAATGCTTAACTGGTGGTTGGAAGCCAGGCTGTCGGTACCCATTACGATGGCTACCTCATAACGACGCAGCAAATCAATGTCCGGCAGCCCATTGCCAATATACAGGTTGGCATTAGGACACAAACAAAAATGGCAATCCGGGAGCAGGGCTTGCCGCCTTTGGATAAATTGCAGGTCTTCCTCACTGGTCATTACATTATGTACCAATATGATTGATTCCCCGGCATGGAACCGGCCCAGGCAGGTTTGCAGGCTGCTTTTACCATCCGGCTTATAAAATGAAATGTCGAGCCCGAGGGCTTCATATAAACGATTAAAACCGCCTGTCCCGGTCCTGAAGAATTCTTCTTCCTCCCTGCTCTCCTGGTTGTGCATGGTGAACAGGTCATCCTCTGCGAAATCAGTGATGAGCTGAAAGAGGGGACGGGAAACGGAATAAGGGGCATGAGGGACCATGGAGTTATTTTTGGCCCCCGGCCCGGCAGCCTCACTGAATTGTTCCCATATTGTCAGGGCTTTATGGAACCGGTCACCGGCAGTAGCCGGCACGAAGCCGGTAGCTTCAATAAAGTTGTGGTAATATAACCGTTGGTGCTGTTTCTGCGGGAGGGTGTCGGCCGTATTGCAGATATCCCCTACGGCCACGATACCATTTTGAAACATAGCTGTTTCCGCATCGGCTATGGCCTGCATGACCTGTTGCTCCGGGACGAACCGGCGGCTCATGACGGTCAGCAGGAAGTTGATCATGCCGGTATGGGGCGGTATGATGCCTTTCAGGTGGCTGAGCTCCAGGTGGCAATGGGCATTGATAAATCCGGGAGAAAGGATGCCCCGGAAAGCCTGTACATCCTCCCCCGCTTCGCCGGCAGGAAGGATGGCTTCTATCCGGCCTTTCTCATCAGTAACCAGCACCTGGTTATCCAATAACCCGTTGCCGGTAAATAAATGGTCGGCTGTGAATTTTCTGTACCCCATGTAAAGAATGAAACGATTAACTTTGCAAGCCTTTTAAAAGCCCTCAGTCAGAAGTCTGAGGTCGGAAGTCTGAAAACAGCATTTTGTCGCTGGCTCCAGACCTTTGGTTCCGGCTTCCTGTTCTATAGGGGCATAAAAATACAGCAAACATGTTAGATAAACTGGAAGCGATCAGGGCGCGTTTTGAAGATCTTGGTGTGGCATTGACAAACCCTGCTATTGTAAGCGATAACAGGAAGTTTACTGAACTGAGCAAGGAGTACCGCAGCCTGGAGAAGATCGTATCGGCCCATACCCAATATAAGGAAGTGCTGAATGACCTGGACAGTTACCGGGCGGCTATGAAGGGGGATGATGAGGAGCTGCGCGAGCTGGCCAAGGAAGAACTGCCCCTGCTGGAAGAAAAGAAAGAAAAGCTGGAGGCGGAGATCCGCCAGTTGCTGATACCCAAGGACCCGCAGGACCAAAAGAATGTGATCCTGGAGATACGGGGCGGTACGGGTGGTGATGAAGCCAGTTTATTTGCCGGCAACCTGCTTCGTATGTACCTTCGTTATTGTGAGCGCAGGGGCTGGAAAACAGCTATCCTGAGTGAAACAGAAGGAACAGTGGGAGGCTATAAAGAGGTGCAACTGGAAGTAACCGGTGATGATGTGTATGGCACCCTGAAGTTTGAAAGTGGCGTGCACCGGGTACAGCGTGTACCTGATACAGAAGCGTCCGGACGGGTGCATACTTCAGCCGCTACCGTAGCGGTGATGCCCGAAGCCGAAGAGGTGGACTTTGAACTAAACCCGGCAGATGTGAAAATGGAAACAGCCCGAAGCGGCGGCGCCGGCGGACAAAACGTAAATAAGGTAGAAACCAAAGTACTGCTCACGCATATACCAACCGGCACGGTGGTAGTATGCCAAACAGAACGGTCGCAGTTAGGGAACCGTGAAAAAGCCATGCAGATGCTCCGTACCAAGTTATACGAAGAACAAGTGCGCAAACAGGAAGATGAGATAGCCCGGCACCGGAAGAGCCTGGTAAGTACCGGCGACCGGAGTGCCAAGATACGTACCTATAATTACCCGCAGGGCCGGGTAACCGATCACCGGATCGGTTTAACGGTTTATAACCTGGACGATGTTATGAACGGCAATATCCAGGAATTTTTAGATGCCTTACAGTTTGCAGAGAATGCAGAGAAGATAGCGAAGCAAAACTAAGAAGCATGTAGCCAGAGGCTACCAAATAGCCTCACTCGCCAGAGGCGAGCGAGATAGCTAAACAGCATTAAGCGAGCCGGTAACCATACCATATACCCCAGACTCTACACATAACTTTCTTTATTCACCATTAAAGTAATGTTTATGTTAGACAATCTTATTAGCCTCGTACGCGAACAGGCCGGGGATGCCATTATTAATAACCCCACGGTTCCCAATGAACGCAATGAAGAAGTGATTGCCGAAACAGGCCAATCTATTGCCGGCGGCCTTCAACAGGTGATCGCCTCCGGAGGACTGAAGGATGTACTGAAGTTGTTTGGCGGACAGGAAGCCCCTTCCAACAATAACCCTGTGGTTCAAAATCTTTCGGGCAATGTGATCCAGCAGTTGATGAATAAGTTTGGCTTTGATCAGCAGGCTGCCAGCGGCATTGCCGGTAAGCTGGTGCCTGATGTATTTCAGCAACTGGTGAATAAAACAAATGATCCTGCTGATAATAGCTTTGATATACAGGGGATTTTTAACCAGCTCTCCGGTGGCAAGTCGCAGAACATTAATATCCAGGGATTACTGGGCAAAGTAACCCAGGGAGGACTGGACAAGGATGGTGATGGAGATACCGACCTGCAGGATGTGGCGACCATGTTCTCCGGTGGTGGTCAGGGCGGCCATGTGCCGGACACCGTAAAAGGGTTATTTAGCCGTTAGCAGCCAGCCATTTACGGCAAGTTTAATATACTTTTAATCAACAGGTATTTTTTAACCCCTTGAAATGAATTATAAAACCCTTTCTGGGCTGTCCGTGAATGTTAACATTTTGAAAAAATCCATTAAGAGAATGGAAAATATAGACAGAGGTCGTTCCTTTGTGCTGTCAACAACAGAGTTCTTTCATAGATCATAATTCAGCAAATTCCGCCGGGTATTTTAAACCTTCTTTAACGGCAGGGATCATACTAATGGCACCGGATTTGCGTTACTATATTTGAAGTTCTTTTTAAAAGACTCACATAAAGCAGTCAATTTTCTCATAAGCAGTTAGTTTTGGTTACGGCCCTTGTTTCTACAAGGGCCATTTTTTTTGCAATAACCTGTTTATCAGTCTTTAATTTGTCGCCCGGGATATAAGAAGAGCAGGAAAAGGGAAGCTGCAACGGAGCCGGCGGCATCTGCCACAATATCTCCCCTGTCAAAACTGCGGAGTGGGATGAAGTTAAATTGTACAAATTCGAGGACAATCCCCAATGTTATACTTAAAACTGCCCATAGTATTGCCTTTTTACGCCAACCGGCCCTTGCCTGGGCGCGAAAAGCATAGTAACCTCCCCAAAAGAGCACAATGCCGCCAAAAAGGATGACATGCACCACTTTATCAAGATGGGGGATGCTGAATAAGCCATTGCCGGGAATGGATGATCCCGGTAAGCATAGGAGTGCGATGGTTAAAAGGGTCCAGCCAATGGGAAATCCTGGTTTGGAACAAAGCCTTTGGAAGAGTGATGTCATACTGCCGGAAAGATAAAGCAAATGTCTGAACCACGATTTTCAGGATTTGAATGATTTAGTGGAAGAGACGGAAAGGGCTTCCCGTTGCGGCGGGAAGCCCTTGTTATATTTTTATGCAATGCCTTTATAAAGGTGCTTTGGTTCGTCCTGATGATTGCATTTTCTCCAGGGTAGGTGATGGGTTGCCACCTTTCTTTTCAATGGTAATGGCAAAGGCATCGGCCTTTTTGGTGTTATCCATTTTAAGGATGACGTTGTTCTGGAGGGAATCAAATACACCAAGGCTGGCGGGCTTGCCATCTATGAGCGCCCATAGCTGGTATTGCTGGTCGGATGGCAGGCGGGGCATGTTCTTGACCATGAGGAATACGGAAGCAGACGCAGTATCCCAGAAAACGTTGGCAGAGGATTGCGGCGCTGCAGAGGAGCCTACCATGTTGACCACGGTGACATTGGGGTCTTTGATGAGTTTTTGTTCGTCAATGATCTTGTTGAGGGTGTTTTCGGATGAATCGAGCCGGGACTGTAAGTCCTGATTGTGCTCTTTCAGGTCATTGGCCTGGTTGTAGAAGCTGTAGGCAAACCAGGCGGCGGCGATGAGTAATACCACAGAAGCAGCAGCGAAAAAGCGCAATGCGCCACTGCTTTTACGAACAGGTGCGTTTGAAGTTTGTTCCATTGTGATGACTTTAGATTGATTTATAGAAGGGTGCTGAATAACTTCTAAAAATCCGTCCTTAACCTGTTGCGGTGGTACAACCGCATGTTGCAAAGCGAATTTTTCGAGTGCTTCCTCGAAGGCTTTGCGTTCGGCAACAAGCTCCGGGTATTGGGCGCACAGTGCTTCAAACTCGGCACGTTCGGCTGCGTCTGCCTGCCCCAATACATAGCTTTGTACTATGCCACTTGATATGTATTCTTTAATATTCACTTTAGTAATCCCCTTAGTTGAAGTAATGCACTTCTGATACGTGTTTTCACGGTGCCCAATGGCAGTTTCTCCAATTCGGCAATTTCCTCATGCGTGTATCCTTTAAAATAAGCCAGGTCAATTAACAGCCTTTGTTCTTCTTTCAATTCGTTTAGTACCTTCCTGAACCCGATATTGTCTACGTTCACCTGGGTAATAAGCGCCACCAGGACATCCTCTGCCTGGTTGTCCATAGATTGGTTTTTACGGTCATTCTGATAGGTCTTGGAACGAAGCGTATCAATAGAAGCATTACGGGCAACATTCAACATCCACGTGAACAGGCGTCCTTTCGTGGAGTCATAGCTTTCAATCTTCCGCCAGATATTGACGAATACATCTTGCAGCACGTCGCTGGCAAGCTCTGCATCATTCAATATCTGTAATATGATACTGTATAAAGCGCCGGAATAATGATCGTAGAGATAACCAAAAGCCTTATTATCCCTGTTTTTCAGCAGGGAAACCAGTTCCTGTTCCGTATATGTAGGAATGGCGCTCAATGTGTTTTACCCAAAGCGATGCTCAATATAACTAAAAAAGAGTGGATATAACCACTCTTTTATATACGAAAAATAAATATCGTTGGATTTCTATGCCCCTATTAATTTTCCATAAGCGGCCGCATCCAGCAGTCCGTCCATATCAGCCGGGTTATCAACAGTCACCTTTACCATCCATCCTTCGCCATAGGGGTCGCTGTTGACGAGCTCCGGAGCGCCATCCAATGCGGGATTTACGGTAGTAACTTTACCAGCCATGGGTAAAAACAGGTCAGATACGGTCTTAACGGCTTCCACGGTTCCAAATACTTCTTCTGCACCCAGTGACTTACCTACTGTGCTAATATCTACATATACGATATCGCCCAACTCGCCCTGTGCAAAGTCTGTAATGCCAATGGTTGCGGTAGTACCTTCCAATAATACCCATTCGTGGTCTTTAGTATAGCGGAGATTAGCGGGAATGTTCATGCTGTTGAATTTTGTGCTGCAATATTAGGAAAAATCTGAAGTCGGAAGTCAGAAATCTGAAGGCCGGAAGTCCGAAGTCTGAGGTCCGAGGTCAGAAGCTGCATACGTGCTTTTCAGACCTCCGACCTCAGACTTCAAGTCCTTTTAATCAACCTTGCTTTGATGATCTGTACATCCTGCAGGGGCCTGTCGCCACCGGAACGGCCGCCGGTAGGCACCGCGGCAATGCTGTCAATAACGGGGAGACCTTTTATGACCTCCCCAAAGATGGTATAGTTCTGATCGAGGTGGGGAGCGCCGCCCAGTGTTTTGTATACGGTACGGTGAGCGGCAGGCAGTTTCCTGCCTTTCAGCCGGAAGGTCTCTACCGAATCCAGTCCCACATCGGTGAATATTTTTCCCTGTACGATATAAAATTGCGCGCCACTGCTGGCCCGTTGCGGATTGATGTTATCGCCTGTACGGGCGGCTGCCACTACCCCTTTTTTATGGAATAAGGTGCTGCGGAACTCTGCCGGTATGGTATATTCCGGCCCGCCATCACCGTAGGTTTCACCCGGCTTCGGATGTTTGGTCTTGGGATCGCCGGCCTGTACCATAAAGTTCTTAATGACCCGGTGAAAGAGGATGCTGTCATAAAAGCCCTGCCGCACCAGCTTGAGGAAGTTATCGCGGTGCAGGGGCGTACTATCCGACAGACGGATGATCATGGTACCTTTACTGGTGACCATTTCCACATCGCGCCGGTAATCATTTTTACGTAAACCATTGCCCAGCCTGGGATTGCAGGAAGAGATGAGGACGATCAATCCTGCAGGGATAAGGAATAAGAAGGGACCTGTTCTTTTTTTCATGATTGTATGAAAAGCAAGTGGTAAATGGTGAGTGGCCATTCCCCACTTACCACTTGCTGTTTTCTTACTGAAATCCGTTCTGCTGAAAATACAGTAAGATATGGTCTTTCAGAAAATTTTCCTGTTCTACCATATTGAATTCCGGCAGGGGCTTCAATTGTTTAAAATGCGGCCATCCGTCCTCATCCACCGATTCCAGCTCATAGTAACCACTTTGCGATAAGAGGGAGCATACCGCCACGTGCATGAGGTCCTGTTTCTGTTCTTTGGTGAATTTGGCGCGTATGTCACCAAATTCCTGTATACCGATGAGGAATAAAATAGTTTCCATGTCGGGCTTTTTGCCAAACCGCTCTACCAGGCTGGCTTCAAGGTTCCACCAGCGGCTCTGCAGATCATCCTGTGCTTGCATGGCGCAAAGATAGGAAGCTTATTTTTGTGAAAAAGGCGGCCATGACGATTACAAAAGATGAATACACGATTTCTACCAACAAGGATATATTAAACATTCCCTACATTCATGCTTTTCTTACTACTTCTTACTGGGCAGAAGGGATCCCGGTTGATACGGTACAACGGTCTATAGCCGGATCCCTGTGTTTTGGCGTTTATAAAGGCGAACAACAGGTGGGTTTTGCCCGGGTGATCTCGGATGAGGCAACCTTCGCTTACCTGGCGGATGTATTTATTGACGAAACAGAGCGTGGTAAAGGGCTGAGCAAATGGCTGGTGGAAGTGATCCTGCAGTATCCCACGCTGCAGGGTATCAGGCGTTTTGAGCTGCGCACCCGCGATGCGCATGGCCTGTATGCCCAATTCGGATTTACGCCCCTTACCAACCCGGAGATCTATATGCTGATCCGTTTCCCGGATGTGTATAAACAGCTTTAGGAATACAAGCTGTGAGCGGCGAGCAATGAGCGGTTGTGGATGACATAAAATCTGTGCAAATCCGTCAAATCCATCAATCCACGTTTATCTTTGCCACAAATTTGATTTTCGATGTTACAGGTAGCATTTATACGCCAGCACACTGAGCTGGTAAAGGAACGACTGGCAGTTAAGCATTTTAAAGAGTTGCAACTGGTAGATGAGATCATTTCGCTGGATGATGAACGTAAAAAGTTACAAACCGAATCCGAGAATACGCAATCGAAAATAAATACGACTTCCAAGGAGATCGGCGCCCTGATGGCAAAAGGACAAAAAGCGGAAGGCGATGCCAAAAGACAGGAAGTAGCCGCCTTAAAATCAACCCTGCAACCCATTGCCGAGCGGCTGGCCACTGTGGAGAAGCAATTGCAGGATACGATCACTAAACTCCCCAACCTGCCATCGGCGAATGTGCCCCGCGGCAGAACGCCGGAGGAGAATGTTATTGTGCGCGAAGGCGGTCAGAAGCCCCTCCTGCACAATGGCGCTGTTCCACACTGGGACCTGGCCAAAAAGTTTAACCTGATCGATTTTGAGCTGGGCAATAAGATTACCGGCAGTGGCTTTCCGGTATATATTGGCAAGGGCGCCAAACTGCAACGCGCCCTGATCCAGTATTTCCTGGATTATAATACAGCGGCCGGCTATACAGAGTATATGCCCCCGCTGATGGTGAATGAAGCGTCTGCTTTTGGCACCGGTCAGTTGCCGGATAAGGAAGGGCAGATGTATTTTGTAACGGAAGATAATTTCTACCTGATACCTACGGCCGAAGTACCGGTGACGAATATTTACCGCGATGAGTTGCTGAAAGAAAGCGACCTGCCGGTTAAGATGACCGCCTATACCCCCTGCTTCCGCCGCGAGGCCGGCAGTTATGGCAAGGACGTACGCGGACTGAACCGCCTGCACCAGTTTGACAAGGTAGAGGTGGTTCAACTGGTACATCCTGATAAAAGTTATGCCGTACTGGAAGAAATGGTGAACCATGTAGAAAAGCTGCTGCAGGAACTGAAGTTGCCTTACCGCATTTTAAACCTGTGCGGCGGCGATATGGGCTTTACTTCGGCGCAGACCTATGACTTTGAGGTGTACAGCGCCGCCCAGGAAAAGTGGCTGGAGGTAAGTTCGGTATCCAATTTTGAAGCCTACCAAACGAACCGCCTGAAGGTACGTTTCAAAGACAGTAACGGCAAGAACCACCTGGTACACTCCCTGAACGGCAGTTCGCTGGCCCTTCCCCGTATCCTGGCCTGCCTGCTGGAAAATAACCAGGCGGAGACGGGTATACAGTTACCCCCTGTGCTGCACAGTTATCTGGGCTACACATCTATTGATTAAGTAATCTGTTCATTTATTTTAATGTCAGTATTCGTTATTAGAGCGCAATAATTATATTGCGCTCTACCTTTTTTATACCACCTAAACTATAATCCCCATGAAGTTTGCCATTACCGCACTTACCATTACGGGTATCTTATTTTCACTCAACAGCCAGGCGCAGCTTAATAAAGGAGAAAAGATGCTGGGGGCTTCCCTCTCCTATATAAGCAATAAGCTGGAATATGTAAGTGACCGTACCATAAAAGCATCTCAATTTAATATCCAGCCTTCAATAGGATTTGGCCTAGGGAAGAACTGGATTGTGGGAGGCATGATCGGTTATAATTATACCCATCAAAAACAGGAAAGAGATGGCATGGGTGTGGAAGAGGCAATTAAAACAAACATCTTTGGTATAGGAGCCTGGACCAGAAAGTTCTACCCGCTCCTGGACAAATTTGGCATTTATGGCCAGGGCAATTTCGCTGTAGGTTTTGGCAAAGCCAAGAGGGAGCCATCCACTTTGTTTGTTTCTACAAAATCCGATGTCAGTGCTTTCAATGCCAATATACAGCCTGGCTTTTATTTCCTTCCTGGTAAAAAAGTAATACTCGAAGCTACGTTTGGGATGATTGGCTATACTTCCACAAAACAGGATTACGAAGTAAATACCCCTTTTTGGGATATCAACAATTCTGAGTTTAAATTTTCGATTACTGAAGGATTAAGTTTCGGCGTGAAGTTCATTCTGTAACCATCTATCATTATATAATCACCTATTCGAAACCGTTAACATTTCATTTTGCTTAACATAAATCTGTGTGAAAGGAAGTAAGGATTGTTCTTTACTTCCTTTTTGCTTTTCATATTTGTGCCACACTAAAACAAACACACGTATGAAAATCAAAGCTCTACTCTTATGCCTTACTGTTATTACTTCCGCCACCTGCCTGCAGGCACAAATCCAAAAAGGAGATCTATTATTGGGTGCTACCCTCGGATTCAATTCCAACAATAACAACGGCGGCAATTATTCCAGCTCCAATACCAATCTTTCTCCACGCGTAGCACTGGCCATAGGTGAAAATTCGGTATTGGGACTGCGGACGAATTTTGGCTATTACACTTCGAAATCCGAGCTATCTGATCAGAAGAGCAGGGGCACTACTGTAGGCGCCTCCGCATTCTGGAGACGGTATATGCCCATCAAAAAACAACTGGGCTGGTACCTGGAAGCCAACGGAGGCGTAAACTTCTACAGGGCTGTTTCTTACTATTCAAACACCAAAAGCAAGACCACTACCACGCAGTACGGAGCCAATGTAATACCGGGCATCTATTACCAGGCTTTGCCCAGGTTATTGGTCAATGTCGACTTCGGCGGGTTGAATTACACTCATGGGAGAAGTAAAATGGATGGAGCTCCTGTTGGCAAGGCCTCCAGTATAAATTTCAATCTGCTTAGCAATTTCACGTTTGGTGTTGATTTTATACTGGGCAAGAAATAAAAGATATGCCTTTCTACTAATGTGCTTACCGCTGTTACCGTATCAGCATAAACGTACCTTTCTGATCATGGATCCGCCCGGTGAAGTCTTTACCGCGCACCACCCATACATAAGTACCGGTGGGCTGGGGCTGGCCCTTAATAGTGCCGTCCCATCCCTCTTTGGGATTGGTGGAGTGATACACCAGTTGTCCGTAGCGGTTAAAAATGCGGAAGAAATAAATGTCTGTCATACCTACGGCCGTCATGCGGAAGCGGTCGTTCCGCCTGTCGCCATTGGGTGAAAATACATTGGGTATGTAAATAGCCGGCCCTTTGAATACTTTAATGTGGATGGTATCCGTGGAAGCGCATCCCATGGGCGTGTAGGCGGTGAGCACATAAGCAGTACTCTTTTTGATCAATGCAATGGGGTTGGCAATGGAGGGGTTACTTAACCCATCTGCCGGCGACCAGGTATACAGTAATCCGCCCGAACCCTGTAAGGGCAGCGGATGATTGTCGGTTACCACGGTATCATTACCGGCAAATGCATTGGTGGCATAGATATTAATCAACCTGCTGATGGTATCGGAGTAACAGCCATTATCGCCCAGGGCATATAATTTTACAGTATAGGCGCCTCCCTTGCTGTAAGTATGTTGCAGGCTGGTGGAACTGCCCCTGGCGCCATCGCCCAGGTCCCAATACCATCGCTGTATAGAAATGGCCGGATCAAGGTTATTGGCCGTAAAGGTAACCGGCACCCGGAAGCAGGTATCAGAGAAATCCATGTCTACCACCGGCGAAGGCGACATGATAACGGATTGGGTTACCGGATCAGATACACATCCTTCTTTTGTTTTCACCTGCAAACTGATCGTATGCGGACCCAATGGAAATGCCTGTTGAAAAGCAGGGCTGGTATTTGTAATGACCGACTGGCCATTGTTGATATTCCATTCCCAGCTATTGATGCTGCCGTATTGCACACCGGAAGTATCTGTAAAAATCACGGTGTTGCCATCACAGAATGAACCAGGCGGAAAGCCGAACCTGGCTACCGGTTTTGAGCCAACGATGATATTGGTTTTAAAGGTATCGGACAAGCAGCCATTATTGCCCAATATGTTCAGCTTTACCTGGTAGTTGCCAGGCGCAGGATATACATGCGGATCAGGCGTCTTGACTGAATCAATGGTGCCATCGCCAAAATCCCAATACCATTTTACGATGGTGCCAAAGGATGCTGAATTATCATTGAACTGGATGGGAGTGGGGAAGCAGGTAAGTTGATCCGGCGCCATGGCGAAGCCGGGATTCAGGGAGGTGCAAAACCGCTGGCGGTTATAGGAGCCGCCGGTACCGGCTGTAAATCCCCAGAATACCAGGGGATCATTGTTAAATACCTGGGATACCAGGTCAATGGTAGCCTGAACCCGTTCTACTCCATCTACCTGGGCCGACAATGTTTTGGTGGTTGCATTCCAGATGACGCGGAAAGTATGCCATTGGCCATCTTCAATGTTGTTATTACCCGACAGCACAGATACCGGCCCTGCCAGGTTATTGGAAGTGGTGTGATTGATGTCTCCATCACGGTTGATGGAAATATGGTCATACGCGGGATCACTCTGGTTACCGTTCTGCCAGGTATCAATCGGAATGCCGATAGAAGGTGTTACCCCTCCAAACCCCATTCCTTCGCCGGTGGAACCAATGCTGACACTGATGTTTTGTAATACAAAGACGATCCCGTCGGCCCCATCGGCGTCGCGGGAGCCCAGGTTGATGTTGAATTTGTAATCGAAAGACTGGTTGAGGTCTATTTTGTTCTTGTTCCAGACGGAACCGGATTGGGTATTTTGTTCGTTGGTAAGTGTGTAGCAGTTACAGTTTTCACTATAGGCAGCGCCATTGGTATGGTAGGGATTAGCGGACTGCGCCATCAGCGCATTACTGAAGGATAGCCATAGCAGCAGGTATAGCAGGCAAGATCTCATGAAAGCAGCAGTTCCGCTGAATAGATTAGTGTTAAATGATATTTATAGCCCTGGTATAAAGAAAACACGGCCGGACCAGTAACGATCAGACCGTGTTTTATACATCATCGGCCACCTGCAAGCAGCCTACGACAGTTAAACTGAAAAGTTCAGAGAACGAACAACTTAAATGTATCCGCCAATAACTATTCCCAGCCTTGTTTTGCCACACCGGCTTTAATGGCAGCCAGCGCTTTCTCTTCACCCAGCAGGGTCGTTAATTTATTACCCTTGCCATCGTGCCCCTGTGCCATATAAGCCCCTTTAGCGGTTTTAGTAATCACTGCATCCTGAATAGGTACTCCTTTCTCCTTTGTCTTTACATTGTATGCAGTAAGTTGTACATCTGCCATAATAAATACTTTAAATGGTTAGTAAAATAAGTCTTATCCTTCAAAAATGCGACCGGATTGGGTTTAAAGGATCAATAAATATACAGCTTTTTGTAACACAGGCTTATGCGTGCTGATTTTCAATCATTTGATATTAACAAAACCTTGTCCGGCCCTTCCCGGCTAAATGTATTATTTTAATGCGCTTATTATCAAATACCCCACCACCAACATGAAAAACATTGTCCTTTTTTTCCTGGCCGCCACAGGTGTCTTATCACTGCAGGCGCAGCCCCAAAAATCCCTCAATGCTTTCAGCAAGATCAGCCTGGCTGAAAAACCGTTTACCCTAACCGGCACTTTTGTGGGTTATAACCCGGCTGTTGATTCTTTCCGGTTCTGTGAAGTGATCTATAATCACCTGTACAAGGATGACCAACAAACCCATGTGGGTGAGATTGATAAAGATGGACGGTTCAGCATTACTTTCCCTTTGAACCGCCCGCAGGAGATCATGTTTAGCTTTATGGAAACAATGAGCTCGTTTTATGCCATACCCGGCTCTTCGCTGGATATACAATTAGACCTGGCGGCCATTAAAGCGATCAGTAAGCTTCCTTTCCCGGAACAGATTAAACTAAGAAATCCCCTGACCTTTACCGGCACCTATGCGCAGCTCAATAAAGAATTGAATGCCTTCAGGCCACTGCAGTTCGCCACCATATCTTACGTGGAACATTATCCCCTGATAGATTCACTGGACCAGACGGCTTATAAAGCCTATCGCCTGGGCGTGATGCAGCGCCAGTTGGATACACTGGCCGCTTTCAATCAACGAAACAATACCAGTTCGGAATTCAGACAGTATATGATCCAACATCTCCGCTACCATGCAGCCGAAGACCTGCTGCGTTACCGGTGGATGCATGGCCGAAAAACAAAACAGCCGAAGGTTCAGCTTACACCGGAATACCTGGATTTCCTGGATAATATGACGGTGAATAATGAAGAAGCAGTGATCACCGAGAATTACGGCAAATTTTTAAACGAGTACAATAACTTTTACAACGCGCAAAAGTCTTCGCAGACTACGTTCAGTTTGGAATTGTTTGTTGCCTATCTGAAGCAGGCAGGAAAACCGGTTACTGCCAAAGAAGAACAATTATTTAAGAAGCCCGCCGCCGGACAGGACCAAATTCAACTGATTGAATCATTTCTTGAAAAATACCAGGCAGAACAGCAAGAATTTTCAGCAACGCTTCTTTTTAACCAGCAAATAGACTCCCTGGCATCGCATATTCCACCGGGTATTGGCAGGGATATTATTTATGCCCAGGTGATAAATGAGTATTTAAACACTTCCCGCATTCCTCTTACCAATACCGCCATGGATAAATTATCTGGCAACATAACCAATGCCAACCTGCGGTTGCAGGTAATCCGGGATAATGAGCGCTTGCGCAATGTGCTGGCCGGTAAGATGACAGACGCCACCCATGTACGTACTGCCCTGCAGGTGAGCAGTGACAAGTTTTTTGATGAACTGGTAAAGCCTTACAAGGGCAAAGTAGTGTATATTGATTTCTGGGCGCCCTGGTGCGGCCCCTGTATGAGTGAAATGCCCGAATCAAAAGTACTGCAACGGGAGTTGGCCGGCAAGGACGTGGTGTTCCTGTATATTGGCCTTAGCTGCACGAAACAATCCTGGGAGAATACGATCAAGGACAAGGGGATAGAAGGCGAGCATTATTTTGCCAACGACAACGACGGTAAACTATTATCTGATAAGTTCAATGTTTCCGGTATACCCCATTATGTACTGGTAGATAAGAACGGGAAAGTAGCCGATGATAAGGCCATGCGGCCCAGCGATAAAACAAGGCTGCTGAAGAAGATCAATAGTCTGCTGAAGTAACAGCTTATATAAAAAGGGTGGGCCATCTTTGGAAGGTGACCCACCCTTTTCAATTATTTATTGATTACCGCAATGAGCTCGCATCTACTCTTGAAGGAGTATCTCTCCCTGCTATGATTGAAGTAGAACTGAGTGCAATGGCCTTGATGATCTCTGTCATGTTCTTCATATCCAGTGTTTCAAATTCATCATCGAGGGTATGATAGAATTTTTCACTGTCCATTTTGGAGGTGGAGATGGTATGTGCAGGCACACCGAGCCTCGCCAGGGTAGCATTGTCTGACCGGTAGAACAGTTGTTGCTGCGGGTAGGGATCGGGATAGAATTTAAAGTTGGTGCCTTCCAGGTTCTTCTCCAGGATCTTTCCCATATCCGTTTTCTCGTACCCGGTGATAAAGGCTGAATTATTACCCCATTTGCTATCGGTGCCGATCATTTCAATGTTGAACATGGCCATGACTTTGGCAGGATCAAACTGGCGGGAGAAGTATTGTGAGCCAAAACCACCGGACTCTTCTGCGGTGAAGGCGGCAAATACGATGGTGCGCTCATTGTTCTTTTGCTGAGCAAAGTAATGCGCCAGCATGATAACGGCCGTAGTGCCGGCGGCATCATCATTGGCCCCGTTATAGATAGAATCACCTGCTGCATTGGGCTTGCCGATACCAAGGTGATCATAATGGCCCGAGAAGATGACGTATTCTTTCTTTTTGCTTTTACCCGGCAGGATGCCTACCACGTTTTTCAGCGGCATAACAGTTACCTCCTGTGTAAATGCCACACTGTAGGTAGCGGGATCTTCCATCGTGAGCAATGCGATGATATTGGACTCTGGCGGGAAAGCAGTGGAACGGCGTTTCAGGTTGTTGAACTGGCCCCTGGCATTGGTATCTACCACCAGCAGGTAATTGCCCTTTGTTTTGGTCAAACGCCCATACACCGCATACAGGCTATCTTTAGACACCTGCATTTTTTTATACTTCGATTGTTGGGTAATTGTCAGGTTGGGTTTTGCTGTAACACCTACAATATCTTTTTCTTCTATCGCTTTTCCATTCACCATACCACTTGCTGCCACAAACTTTGTACGGAGCATGGTAAACGCCTGCAGAAAGGATTTACCTTTTGCAGGCTTCAGACCCGCTTGCTTAAATTCCGCAGCAATGAAAGCGGCGGCCTTATCAATGCCGGGCGTAAAGGGCTTACGTCCCTGCATGTCATCGGCCGAGAGTATACGTTCTACACGCGCTACTTCGGTTTCATTAATGACCTGGTCAATGGATTGGGAAAAGCTGAGGTGACCCATAACAAGGAGGGCACCCGCCAGTGTTATTTGCTTAATCATGCGGTAAATATAGAGGTTAAGGTTTAATACGCAGAGTCCCCTGCGGGAGACTCTGCTGAGAACAGAGTGTTATTTGCTTAATCATGCAGTAAATATAGGAGTTAAGGTGTATGCGGCCAGTATTTATAAGCTCATCATTTCCTTGAACTTCACGGTCTGCCTGCGGCTCACTTCTATCTTCTCCCCGCCTTTCAGTTCCAGCAGCAGGCCGCCATTGAAGTAGGGTTCAATTTTATCAATCAGCCGGAGGTTGACAATGTGCTTACGGTTGGCACGGAAGAAGGTTTTCTCATCCAACCTTTCTTCCAGTGCATTGAGCGATTTCAGGATCAATGGCTTATTGGGACCAAAGTATACTTTGGCATAGTTGCCTACGCTTTCAAACAAACGAATATCGGACAGCTTCACAAACCAGCAGCGCTCGCCATCCTTTACAAATACCTGGTCATTCTCGCTTAGGATGGAACGGTTTACATTCAGCGGTATGGGACTGCTGGTATCTCCGCGCTCATCCTGCATGTGCAGTTTCTGGATAGCATCTGCCAGGCGTTTGGGCTCCACCGGTTTGAGCAGGTAATCCAGCGCATTGACCTCAAAAGCTTTCAGGGCATATTCATCATACGCCGTGGTGAAGATCACATTCGGCGTTCTGTCCAGCTCCGACAGCATATCAAAACCGGTCTTACCGGGCATCTGTATATCCAGGAAAACGAGGTCGGGATTAATGTGCTCTATCTTCTCAATGCCTTCTCCGGCATTGGCTGCTTCTGCCACCACTTCAATTTCCGGAAATTCCATCAGCAGCTTTTTCAGTTCATTCCTTGCCAGCCGCTCGTCATCGATAATAATCGCTTTGATCATAGATCCTTATTTTATTTCAACAGGGATTAGAATTCTCGCTTCTACCAGTCCGTCTACCTGCTTAATTTCAAAGTTAGCTTTTTCACCAAATAATAGCTGTAACCTGTTTTTGGTACTGGACAACCCAAACCCATCTCCGTTAATATGGCCATTGAGGGAGCCTGAATTCAATACGATCAGCTCATGGAAGTCATTTTTAAAGTCGGAGATCACTTTCACAATACCGCCGCTGATCTGCTTGCCGATGCCATGTTTGATGGCATTTTCTACCAGCGTCTGCAACATCATGGGCGGCACGGGTTGGTCGAGCGTATCTTCATCAATCTGGTATTCTATGCGGAGGCGGTCTTCAAAACGTATATACTCCAGCGCCAGGTAGTCTTTTACAATATTCAGCTCTTTCTCAAAAGGAACGGTTTCCAGTTTTTCGGCCTGCATGCTGCTGCGCAGGATATTGCTCAGCTCTGTAATCGCATTCCGGGCGCGGTTGGGATTTTCATCAATCAATGCCCGTATGCTGTTGAGGGCATTAAAGATGAAGTGGGGATTGATATGCGACTTGATGGTCTTGAGCTCCAGCTCTTTGACCAGGGATTCCAGTTTTAAAGTATCTACCTGCTGGCGACGGCTTTTTTCAATGTAGTGATAGAAGTAATACAGCAGCGTCCAGGGGATCATGAAGATACCAATGTTGAGTACATTGGCAAACAGGCGGGTGGAGAAGTCCAGCTTACTCTTGTTCTCAAATTTAAACACTTCATAGGCGCCCAACACGAGTAAACCATACAGGATACTGGTGATGACCACCGCAGCGGCCAGCCGGGTAACCATTTTTTCAATGGGCAATAAGAGCCAATTGGTGCGTTTGAGAAACTCCCGCAGGATATGGGTACTCACAATGCCCGATACGATGTAGATCAGTATCCGGTAGAGATAAGCATTGGATATTTCCTCTTTGAACGTAAAAGCATAGAACAACATGGAAAGACCTACCAGGCCCCAGCCACCTATCTGGCAAAGCCAGTAATATGAATTTCTTTTCGCCATCTCAGAATTTGGGTCTAAGCAAAACTATACATTTGGATAGCCCTCCTGCCGTATTTTGGATATATGGCTTAAATAGCCGGGCTATCGGCAGGCTCAAGCTACCTTTTTTGGCGCTCAATGTACGCCATTCTATTAAAAATCAATCCAATATATCCAACCGGGGCACCCTTTTAGTCCAGGCTCCCGATAAAAGGCTGTACAGGAATTCCTAAGCAAATCCCAAAAAGCCGGAATCCCTGAAATTCAACCTATAAAATAGTATTTTTGAGCCATAAATTTTTCCCTGATGGAAATTGCTCCCGGTCCCTTACTCAAAACCATTCAGTCTCCTGCTGCTATCAAACAACTAAGCAGGGAACAGCTTCATCAGTTGTGCGATGAATTACGTCAATATATCATTGATGTAGTGAGTGTTCACGGTGGTCACTTTGGCGCCAGCCTGGGCGTGGTAGAACTTTCTGTAGCCCTTCATTATATTTATAATACTCCTTACGATCAACTGGTTTGGGATGTAGGTCACCAGGCTTATGGACATAAGATACTGACCGGCCGCCGGGATAATTTCAGCACCAACCGGAAATACAATGGCCTGAGCGGTTTCCCAAAACGCAGTGAAAGCGAATACGATACTTTTGGCGTGGGGCATTCTTCCACCTCCATTTCCGCTGCACTGGGTATGGCGATGGCCGCCAAACACAAGGGGGAAAACCGTAAGTCGGTAGCTGTTATTGGTGATGGCGCCATGACTGCCGGACTGGCTTTTGAAGGCATGAACCATGCCGGGGTGACCGATGCGGATATGTTGATCATCCTGAATGATAACAATATGAGCATTGACCCCAATGTGGGCGCCCTGAAGGAATACCTCACCGATATTTCTACTTCCCATACTTATAACCGCTTAAAGGATGATATCTGGAAAGCGCTGGGTAAGCTGCCGGTAGGTAAGAATTTTACCCGCGATATGGCGAGTAAACTGGAACACAGCGTTAAAGGATTTGTGAATAAAAGCAGTAATCTGTTTGAGGCGCTGAAGCTCCGTTATTTCGGCCCTATTGACGGGCACAATATCACCAAGCTGGTAGATACCCTGCAGGACCTGAAAAAGATACCCGGCCCCAAGCTGCTACATATTATTACGGTGAAAGGCAAGGGGTATTCATTGGCCGAGAAAGACCAAACCAAGTGGCACGCACCCGGCCTGTTTGATAAGATCACCGGGGAGATCTATAAGAAGACGTTTGAAACGAAACAGCCTCCCAAATACCAGGATGTATTTGGCCATACGATTATAGAACTGGCGGAAAAGAATAAAAATGTATTTGGCATTACGCCGGCCATGCCTTCCGGCTCTTCCCTGAAGTTCATGATGGAGCAAATGCCCGACCGCGCTATTGACGTAGGTATTTGTGAGCAGCATGCGGTAACGCTCAGCGCCGGTATGGCCACCCAGGGACTGAAGGTATTCTGTAATATTTACTCTTCTTTCATGCAGCGCGCCTATGACCAGGTGGTACATGATGTAGCCATACAAAAGCTGCCGGTGATCTTCTGCCTGGACCGTGCAGGACTGGTGGGGGAGGACGGACCTACGCACCACGGCGCTTATGATATTCCTTATTTCCGTTGTATCCCACACATGGTGATCAGCGCGCCGATGAATGAAAGCGAGCTGCGCAACCTGATGTATACGGCCCAACTGGACAGTAATGAAACACATCCTTTCGTGATCCGCTATCCGCGTGGCGAAGGGGTGATGCCCGAATGGAGAACGCCCTTTGAGGAGATTCCCATCGGCAAAGGCCGCAAGTTGAAAGATGGCGATGATGTAGCCATTCTTTCCCTGGGCCATCCTGGTAATTTTGTGACCACTGCCATCCGCGAACTGAAGACAGCAGGACTGAACCCGGCGCATTATGACATGCGTTTTGCGAAGCCGCTGGATGAAGCCCTGCTGCATGAAGTGTTCAGCAAATTTGACAAGGTGGTTACTGTTGAGGATGGTACTATTGTTGGTGGATTTGGCAGTGCGGTACTGGAATTCATGGCGCAGCACAATTACCATGCAACGGTGAAGATGCTGGGTATCCCCGACCGCCTGGTAGAGCATGGAACACCCAAAGAACTGCACCGCGAATGTGGCTATGATGCCGCCGGCATTGCACAAACCGTACGGGAGCTGATGAAAGACAAAGTAACCGTAGGGTCACTGTTACAGTAATAGCTGTGAGCGACGAGCAAACCTTCAGGAATCTTTAACAGCATTTTGCCACTATTCGTTTATGGAGTAGCGTTCTTATGGCATCTGATCTGCCATAACCCCCTTCTGCCATGAAACGTTTTTTGCTGCTGACTCTTGCCACCGTGGTATTGTTCATACTGGGCAGTGCTGCCTGGTATTATTCTAAAATGAAACCCGGCCGTACACCGGTGAAGCATAATGTAGCAGCCAACCTGCACAAAAAGCTCCTGCTTAAACTGGAATCGCGGGCAGCCCGGGCGAGAGACTATGCCGCCCGGCATAAATACAATACCGAGTTGTGCTTCCTGGTAGACATGAGCATTGAGTCGGGTAAGAACAGGCTGTTTGTATATGACCTGAAAAAAGATTCTATTACAGAAGCCGGACTGGTAACGCATGGTCGCTGCAATGAAGACTGGCTCAACGGACGCCGCTATGGCAATGAAGTGGGCTGCGGCTGTACTTCACTGGGCAGGTACAAGATCGGCGCCGCTTATAAAGGCAGGTTTGGCCTGGCCTATAAATTACACGGGCAGGATTCCACCAACAGCAATGCTTTTAAAAGATATGTAGTACTGCATTCCCATGAATGTGTACCCGTGGCAGAAGTAGATCCCTACCCCATCTGCCAGAGCGATGGCTGCCCTACTGTATCACCTGCTTTCTTAAAAAAATTAGCCGCAACGATTGATGCATCGCCGCGGCCAATATTGTTATGGATCTTTAACTAATAATCCAACACACCCATCTTTCCTATCTCATACTTCCTGATCGCTTCCTGGATCTCTTCAAAACTATTCATTACAAAAGGTCCATAACTGACTACTTTCTCTTTCAGCGGTTGTCCGCCGAATACGATCAGATCGGCATCACTAACAGCCGTAAATACCAACTGATCGCCATCAATATGAAAATCGGCCAATTGTCCAGCCTTCACTTCTTCTCCCAGCAATTTTATTTTTCCATCCAATACATATAAGGCCGAAGAGTACGAATTATCAACGGGCAGGGTAAACAAGGCGCCGGCTTTGAGCTTCACGTGGTGCAGGAACATCGGTGTATGGGTAGCAATGGGCGATGTTTGTCCCTTGTAACTACCGATCAAGGTTTTCACCCAGGCGCCTTCACCGGTTTGTTGGGGCAGGGTAGCCGAAGCATAATGCCGGAAAGAAGCATCCAGTGTTTTCTTATCGGCCGGCAGGTTGATCCATACCTGCAGTAACTGCACGGTACCACCCCGTTGCAGGAAAGCAGGTGTAGGGCCTTCTGAGTGTACGATACCATTGCCGGAAGTCATCCAGTTAACATCGCCACCGGTAGCCACCTGGTCGTGCCCTTTACTATCACGGTGAAAGAACTCACCATCCAGCAGGTAAGTCACCACTTCAAAGCCTGCATGGGGATGGGGCGGCAGTCTTACTTCCGAGCCGGCTTCGATCACATTAGGTTTCATATGGTGTATCAACAGGAACGGATCTACCTGTTTCAAGGTGCGGGCAGGCAATACATTCCTGATCCCGAACGGGCCTACCCTTTCATTGGTAGCATCTATAATCTGCGCTATTGTTCTGGTAGTCATACATACTCCTTTTTTGTTTAAATACAGTCAATAACAATAGGTTCGGCGTTTAAACACCAACTATTGTACCTATTCCGTATTGGCAGTAATAAGGGAGTATTTTACGCCGTTTCGTCAGTGGCGTCTTCACCGGTAGACGGTTCGTCAGCGGGGGGCTCCTGGCCAAACAATCCACCGATGGGTTGTTCATCGGAAGAGATGGCTGACGGGGGTTCCAGGCCCAGGGTCCTGGCGTCGAGGATGGGGTCTTCTTCGCGGTTCTCGTTGAATTCGAGAATAAAATTATTGCGGCCTTCCCCTACCATGAGGGTCATATATTTCATTTGTACCAGCTCCAGTATGGACAGGAAAAGGAAGATGGCATGAATACGGTCCTGGCAGATCTCAAACACCTTTTCAAAAGACACTACCTTTTCTTTCTTCACACTGCTCAGCATAAATTCCCGGCTATCGTCCATGGTATAGTTATACCGTACCACCGTATGCACGGGTTTTACATTACGCTGTTCCAGCCGCTTCATCACCTTCTCGAAGGTCTTCATCAGCTTGAAGAGCGTAATGGTTTGTATCTCAGTACCTTCACCGGTCTCTTCGCCAATGGTGGCCAGTTCCTTCTGAAGGTTACCACGCCTTACCATCAGCATGCGGATAGCTTCCATTTCGGCCATCTTCACCGCCGCTTCCTTATAGCGTTTGTACTCCAGGATCTTGTCAATCAGTTCCTGGCGGGGGTCTATTTCATTGCCCTGCTCATCCACTTCCTTGCGCGGCAACAGCATTTTGGCCTTGATGCGCATGAGGGTAGATACAAAGAGGATGAACTCACTGGACAACTCAATGTTCAATCCCTGCTCACCATGGATATAATCCATGAAATCCTTGATGATCTTGGTAATGGGTATATTGTAGATATCCAGTTCGTCCCGCTCAATAAAGAATAACAAGAGGTCGAAAGGGCCTTCAAACTGCGGTAACTTGATCTGGTAACTGGATTGATTCACACGAGCTTATTTAATAGATAAAAAGGGACCGGGAAGGTATTTGCCCTTCCCGTCTTCCCGCCTTTCGGGCAAAAAACCTTCCGGCAGAGCGGACAAATGTAAGGAAATCCCAGATCAGAATTTAGCAGAAATACCCACACCCAGCAATGACCTTATCTGGGTGGCAGCCGATGTTTTATCGGGGCCAAACTGGCGCACATCATCGTCGTATATAAGATCTAAGTTATAGGTAACATTCAGGAACTTATTTACTTTCATCACAATGGCATTGGTCCAGAAAACATCCACATTCTGGGGCTTGGCGCTGATCTTAGTTATTTGTAACTGATCGGGACCTGTGGGGGTAAACCGGTATGTTTTGAGGTAGTTGGAATACAGGTCAAGACGGCTCTTATAGATTACATTTTTAAGGATCTCTTTATTAAAGTTGACCGAGGCATAAGCGCCGGCCTCCATTTTTACTTCCCGGTCGGGATCAACGCCATAAAAGGTAGATAAAGGAGCTTCATAAGCGCCGCCATCGACGCCCGGATCACCGGCGGGATAAAAATAACTCTTAGGCTGATTGGTAACGATGACCAGGCGGGTAGAGATGGGAGAAACAAAAACGCTGAAATAGTCCACAGGGTGCCAGTCAATACCCGGCGCCACGACCAGATAAGCCGGGGCAAAAAAGCCTGATATCCGCCGTTGGTATCCTTTACCCCGGTAATTATAATCGAATCCGTCATAAAACTGGGTCCTGAAGTTAACCACTCCTGCTACGCTCAAGGTATTGGTCAGTTCATAGCCCGCTTTGCTGAACAGGTCAATCTTATCATCCGTTTTACGGTTGCCCTGTGAAGTGGTATTCACCATGGCATATCCCAGATCAAGGGTATTATCCCAAAAGAACCTGCCGGATTTTTTATTGGCATAGAGGCTTAAATAAGCGGCTACTGTGAAGGAGAACTTTTCAGCGCCGGCTGCCCAGTTGCGGCTGCCGCCCTGGCCTACATTGAGGGAAAAGACCCCTCCTTTCTTCCAGCCTGATTTATGGGATGTATCAGCCGCCAGCTTTTTCTCCGACTGGGCTTTCATATCTTTTACGCCTGCATCCTGGGCAAAGGCAATAACGTACGACACGCTGAATATCGTGAGCAAGAGCGATTTTCTCATATTATAAGATAGTTTGGTTTGGTATAAGGCTATTTTGAAGATACTCAAAATGCGGGAGATAACGCCCACATTTAACTCTTTTTCTTTAACTCATCGCGTATCTCAATCAGCAATTGTTCGGTTGCGGTAGGGGGTGCGGGTGCGGCAGGTGCAGCTTCCTGTTTACGCTTAAGACTATTGATCCCTTTTACCATGAAGAAAATGACCAGCGCCAGCAAAAGGAAGTTGATAGCTACCGTGATAAAGCTGCCATAGGCAAATACAGGCCCTAACTTCTGGGCTTCTGCCAATGCCAGATCACGTGGTATGCCCGATTTTAACGGCAGGTAGGCATTACTGAAATCAGGGGCGCCTACAATGGCCGCAACGATGGGCATCACAAGATCTTTAATCACTGAGTCAATGATCTTTCCAAAAGCTCCGCCGATAATCACACCCACCGCCAGATCAATAACATTGCCTTTGATAGCAAACTCCTTAAACTCTTTGATAAATCCCATGGTCAGTTGTTTTAACGGTTAGAAGATAAAAACCATCATAAATTTAGTAATATATAAGCGATAACCATAAAACGGATTATCCTTATAAAAAAATCCACCTGCCAGCACTATCAGAAACCTTCATTGCTTTTCTTCAATCCGGGGTATTTCATATCCAGCTTCTTCAAGGTGGCCAGCAGTTCCGAAGCTATCATGTATTCCTTATACCAGTTCTGATCGGCCGGCACAACGGTCCAGGGAATATCATTGCAATGTTCCAGGCAATCCTCATAAGCTTTCCGGTATTCCTTCCACAACTTTGCCTCCTTAAAGTCATTTTCATTGTACTTCCACTGCTTCGTTCGGTCCTGGATACGTTCCTGCAGCCGCTCCTGTTGTTCTTCGGGCGATACATGCAGGTAAAACTTCAATATCCGGGTACTGTTGTGCTCCTGTAACAACCGTTCAAAATCATTAATGGCCTTCATTCGTTTATAGGCCCCTTCATCATCAATCCATTTATGCACGCGCGTTATCAGTACATCCTCGTATTGTGAGCGGTTGAATATATGTATCATGCCTTTGGCAGGAACAACGGCATGTATGCGCCACAGGAAATCATGGCTCAGCTCCAGGGCGGTGGGTGTTTTGAATGATTTTACATTGATCCCCTGCGGGTTCATAGAAGTAAATACATTGCGTATCACGCCGTCCTTGCCACTGGCATCAGGCCCCTGTAAAATGACCAGTATGGCATGCTTGGATTCGGCAAACAACAGGTTCTGCAGTTCATCCAGTTCCTGCAATATTTCCTGTGTTTTTGTTTTGGTAGCTTCCTTATCGAAGTCTTTTGGCGCCCGCGTAGAGATATCATCCAGCCTGATCTTTCCCATAATTGGTATTTCAATTACTTAAGGTATTATATTTTAGGCGCATAAAAAAAGCCACTTCGGGGTGAAGTGGCTGATATGCTTTGGGTATAGTAAAAAAAACTATACGGTCATGATATCCTTTTCTTTGGCGGCAAGGTGTTTTTCCACCAGGGCAATGTACTTATCGGTCATTTCCTGTATGTTCTTTTCGGCATCCTTGGCTACGTCCTCACTGAGGCCGTTCTTTTGTAATTTCTTCACCTGCTCCATCGCATCGCGGCGGATATTACGGATGGCTACCTTGGAATGTTCTCCTTCGCCCTGGGCGCGCTTTACCAGTTCCCGGCGGCGCTCTTCGGTCAAAGGCGGCATGAACAGACGGATGATATTACCATCATTCTGGGGCGTAATGCCGATGTTGGCGTTGATGATGGAACGCTCAATAGGCTGCAACATATTCTTTTCCCAGGGCTGTATATTCAGCGTACGTGCATCCGCAACAGTAATATTGCCTACCTGGTTAATGGGGGTGGGCGTACCGTAATAATCCACCACAATACCATCTACAATATTGGGGTTGGCTTTACCGGCCCGCACCTTGATCAGTTCTGTTTCCAGGTGGTTAATGGCTTTTTCCATGGCTTCAAGCACATGTTCTTCAATTTTATTTAACTCGTCAGACATATATGTGAATATTAATGCGCTGCAAATGTAGGAAGAATACAGAAAACCAGAATCCAGAATTCAGCAGCCAGCAGCAAATGCACTCACTAATTCTTCTGCTCCAGGATGGTATCCTTCGTCAGGGGTACGATGCGGGAATTCTTATTTTCCGGTTCTACCGTGCGGGCTACAAACAGGCGGGGTTTGTGACGGGTATAATACAGGGCGGCAATGCCGGTAAAAAATATGATCAGCAGGGCCAGTATGATCCAGGTGCAGCCGGAATTGCGCAGGGCATAGGAAGTCACAATGGCAAACAGGTTGATGGATACCAGCAGCAAGGTAATACTGCGGTGTGAAAGCCCTTTATCCAGCAATAAATGGTGCACGTGGTTACGGTCGGGACTAAAGGGCGAGCGGCGGTTTACAATACGGATAGCAAATACCCGTAATGTATCCAGCAGCGGTATCATGAGGATGGCAAACCCGATAGCCGGTGAAGCCGCAATGGGATAAGGAATATTAACCGCATTGGCCACTTCAATGAATTTTACCACCAGTATGGAATTGATCAATCCTATTAGTAGCGACCCTGTATCGCCCATAAAGATCTTGGCGGGGTGAAAATTAAAGATGAGGAAGGCAGCCAGGCTACCCGCCAGGCTAAAGGCCAGGATAGAGTAGGCAGCCATATCCACCTGCAGGAAATAGAACCCGAAAACGGTAGCCGCCATCAATCCCAGGCTTCCGGCCAGGCCATCTATACCATCAATCAGGTTGAAGGAATTAATGATCACAATAACGGTAAAGTAGGTCAGGAGCAGGCTAAAGGATTCGGGCAATTCATGAATGCCCATAAAACCATGCATGCTTCTGATCTGTACACCGCCTTTATAAATGATCAGGAAAGCAGCCAGTACCTGCCCGATAAATTTTTTAATGGGTGATATAACCAGTATATCATCTTTTAAACCGAGGAAGAAGATCACAAAACAGGCGGCGAGGAAATATTGAAATTCGGGTGTAGCGTTGAACTGGATAGCAATCAGGCAGGCCATAATAAAGCCGGCAAAAATGCCCAACCCACCGAGCGAAGGAATAGGATTCTGGTGAATCTTCCGCTCATTAGGCAAATCGAAAAGTTTTTTTCTTTCCGCTACGGTTATAATTACCGGGATAGCTAAAAAAGTGATCGTAAAAGAAATAGCTATTGATAGTAATACATCAAACATCAGCCTGGTTATTGGTGACCAAATTTACATACGTGCTGCTAATCAGGGCCGTTGGGGGCAAATTTGATGCCGGGAGCAAAACTACGGCCTATTTCTGAAATAACAACTTCTGTAATAGATACTTTATTGTAAATAAGGAAGTTTTTAGACATAAAAATCAATAAAAAGTTTAGTCCCACTAATGGGCCAAATGCAAATTCATGTAGTTTTGCTTCCACATTTTAAAGACAGCTTATGCCCCCATTAAAAGACATTGCCACGCAGATTAGACGCGATATTGTTCGTATGGTACATGGCGCTGCCAGCGGTCACCCAGGCGGTTCCCTCGGATGCACAGATTACTTTACAGCCCTTTTCTTTAAAGTAATGCAGCACAACCCGCAATTCAATATGAACGCCACCAATGAGGATGTTTTCGTATTATCCAATGGTCATATTTCCCCGGTATACTATTCCACATTGGCCCGTTCCGGCTATTTTGATATTAAAGAATTATCTACTTTCCGCAAACTGAACTCCAGGTTACAGGGCCACCCTGCTACCCATGAGCACCTGCCCGGTATACGCATTGCCAGCGGTTCCCTCGGTCAGGGTATGAGTGTAGCTATTGGCGCTGCCCTTACCAAAAAGCTGAATGGTGAAAAGAATGTTGTGTATTCTTTACACGGAGATGGTGAACTGGATGAAGGCCAGAACTGGGAAGCCATCATGTTTGCCGCCCACCATAAGGTAGATAACCTCATCTCTACTGTTGACTGGAATGGCCAGCAAATTGACGGACCTACTAAAAAAGTAATGAACCTGCTTGACCTAGGCGCCAAGTTCGACGCTTTTGGCTGGGAAGTGATCAGGTTGGAAACAGGGAATGACGTAGAGGCAGTAGTAGCTGCCCTGGAAAAAGCCAAAACCTTTATTGGCAAAGGCAAGCCCATCGTTATCCTTATGACCACAGCCATGGGCAGTGGCGTTGACTTCATGCAGGGCTCCCATGAATGGCATGGCATCGCCCCCAATGATGAGCAATTGCAAAAGGCGTTGGCCCAATTGCCCGAAACATTGGGCGATTATTAGTAAGGACTTCTTAATTACTGTAAATAAAAAATCCGGCATGCGCATCAGACTTCGCATTCCGGATTTTCTTTTATAAACCCTCGTAGTTTTAAGCTCGTTGCCTTTATGCCTTGCTGCCTCGTTGCCTTTCCTCCTAACTCTTCAACTCTATCGGCTGCAGTGCTGCCTTGCGTGAAGGGAACCAGGAAGCGATCAATGCTACCAGCGATACAGTAGCAACGACCAACAGGAAATCGCCCGCCACCAGTTTTACAGGATAATAATCAATGAGGAAAGTGCCGCCTTCGAGGGAGATCAGGTGAAACTGTACCTGCGCCCAGCAAAAGAGCACGGCCAGTACAATACCAGTGATAGCGCCAATGCCTGCCAGCAGCAATCCTTCACTCAGAAATATCTTTTGTATCAGCCGGTTGTTGGCGCCCATGGCTTTCAACACCTGTATATCTTTTTGCTTTTCCAGTACCAGCATTGTCAATCCACCGATCATGGTAAAAGCAGAGACAATGAGCATTAAGGTAAGAATAGCATAGATGGCCCATTTCTCCAGCGTCATCACGCCGTACAGGCTCTTGTTTTGTTCATAGCGTGTTTCTACCACATAGTTGCCGCCAAAGAGCTGCCGCAGGTTCTTTACTACAGCGTCTCCCTTCCTTTCATCGGTAAGGGCAATCTCAAGGTGGCTGTACTCATTTTCCTTCAACCCCATCATCCGCCGCATGAAATCAATATTCGTAATGGCATACTTATTATCAATATCGGCCTGTATCAGGAAAGTGCCGCCGGTAGTAACATTGTCGGCAGCTACCGACTGGTACAGGTCGGTCACATTAACTGATGCACCCCCTTTGAATACATAAGCTACCAGCGGGAACATATTCTTGTCCGATTCCAGGTCCAGCGCTCCTTCCACTCCATTGCCCAATACAATAACAGGCCTGTCGGCTGTGCCGGTAGCATACTGGCCACGAACAATGTTCTGTGCAACGCCAGTAACCTTTGTATAATTTTCATCTACGCCTTTCAGTTCAACCGGCACCTGGATATCTCCATTCAGCAAAAGGGTTTTCTCTTCTATGATGCGCGTATAATGCACCACATCTTTCACCGCGCTCAACTGCTTCAGTTGTTCCGGTGATACCAGGATCGTTTTATTACCTGCTTTAGGGGAGATGAGTACATGGGGATAGAAAGAAGAATATAGGGACTTCACCAGCCCTTCAAACCCATTGAACACACTGAGCACTACAATAAAGGCAAAGGTGATACACATAATGGCCACCATACTGATCCATGCAATGACATTGATGGCATTGGTCGACTTCTTTGCTTTAAAATAGCGCCAGGCGAAAAGGAAATTCATTAAAACTGTTTTGAGTTTCGGGTTTGTAGTTTCGGGTTGCTACCGCACTTTCCTGTCCCTGCACTGGCGCAAGCATGCAGCGCTGACAAGTGTGGGGCGTGCTTGTGCCTACTCACTACTCTTCACTTCCCTCTTCCTTCTTATCGTCATTGATCTTCTTAAACAGGTTTTCCATCTTAAACACATGGTCCAGCGTATCGTCCAGGTAAAACCTCAGTTCGGGCATGCGGCGAAGTTGTTTGGCCACCCGGGCGGTGAGCTCCTTTTTGATCTCCCAGGCTCTTTCCTCAATCTTCTTCAGCGTAGCCTGCGGGTCGCCAGTCTGGAACAGGCTCAGGTAAATGCGGGCTTCCAGCAGGTCGGGCGTTACTTTTACCGTAACGATAGACACCATGCCACCATTGATCATCGTGAGCCCCAGGCGCTGGAAAATGGCATTGAGCTCTTCATTCAACAGGCCGGCTATTTGTTTTTGTCGCTTCCCTTCTTGCATATCCTTAACGATTTTATCGTGGTAAAATTAGTTACTTTGCGCTGTTTATGGCCATTCCTGGCGCAGATTAGCACAACAAACAGCGTATTTAACTGTAAAAGGACAGGCAAGGACCCTATTATTGAACTATTTTAACATTCATGAAGCGATTTTCAACGATTCTCTTTTACCTCCGTGACCAGAAAGGGAAAATGGGCTTATACTTACTGTTCAACTTATTATCCGTTTTGTTCTCACTCGTGTCATTGGGTATGCTGGCCCCTTTCCTGCAATTGTTGTTTGGCATAGAGCAGACCATCGTGAAAGAGCCGGTATTTGAATTCAACTCCACGGGTATCATGGACTACCTCAAATACCAACTGGGACAATTGATCGTCATCCACGGACGTGAGCGGGCACTGGCAATCATTTGTACGGTATTGATCATATCCATTCTTTTCAAAAACCTGTTCTATTACTTTTCTCTCCGGGTAATGGTACCGCTCCGGAACCGGGTAATGACCAAGTTCAGGCGCGATATGTATGGGAAGATCCTCATCCTGCCCATCGGTTTTTTTACCGAACAACGCAAAGGCGATATCATGTCCCGCATGAGTAACGACATGAACGAAATTGAATGGAGCGTTGTGGGCACCCTTGAAGGACTTATCCGGGAACCGCTGACCATATTAATCATTCTATTTTGGCTGGTCTTCTTAAGCCCCACGCTCTCTTTATTCCTGGTAGTATTACTACCCCTGATGGGCTTTATCATTGGCCGGATAAGCCGTAGCCTGAGAAAACAATCCACTATGGCCCAGGAACAACAGGGATTGCTATTGTCTGTCCTCGATGAAACACTCACCGGCCTGCGGGTGATCAAAGCCTTCAATGCTGAAAAACTGCTGGGCAACCGCTTTTTTACTACCAACAATCTCCTGCACAACCTCCGGGTGAAAATGTCATTCCGCCGTGACCTGGCCTCTCCCATATCTGAATTCCTGGGCGTACTCACCCTAAGCTGCATCCTGTGGTTTGGCGGCAAGCTGGTATTTGACAATTACATAGAACCTGCGGCCTTCATCACCTATGTGGTATTCTTCACCCAGATCATCAACCCTGCCAAAGCCTTGTCAACCGCCTTCTACAATGCACAACGTGGTGCGGCTGCCATTCAAAGAATAGAAGAAATACTCAAAGCGCCGCTGGCCGTGGAAGAAGCCGCCAATCCCAAACAACTCGCTACCTTCCAAAAATCTATTGAGTTCCGCAATGTGACCTTCAAATATGAAGACATCACCATCCTCGATAATATCAACCTCACCATTGAAAAAGGAAAGACCATTGCCCTGGTAGGTTCCAGCGGCGCCGGTAAATCGACCCTGGCCGACCTGGTGCCCCGCTTTCACGATGTAACCAGTGGTGAGTTGCTCATTGACGGGGTTAACATTAAAGATTATTCTTTACTATCCCTCCGTGATCAGATGGGGATTGTAACGCAGGAACCCATCCTGTTCAATGATACCATTGCCAGCAATATTGCACTGGGCAACCCCGTAGCCACCATTGATGAAATTGAAGAAGCAGCCCGCATTGCCAATGCCCATGATTTCATCATGCACAAGGAAGACAATTACCAAACGAATATCGGCGACCGCGGCAACAAACTGAGTGGTGGTGAACGTCAACGGGTAACTATTGCCCGGGCGGTACTCAAGAACCCGCCCATCTTAATACTCGACGAAGCCACTTCTTCGCTCGATACAGAAAGTGAGCGACTGGTACAGGATGCCATTAACAAAATGATGGCCAACCGCACCAGCATTGTCATTGCCCACCGCCTCAGCACCATCCGTCACGCCGATGAGATCATCGTACTGCAAAAAGGAAAGATCGTTGAACGGGGTACTCACGATCAATTACTTGGCCAGGACGGCTTCTATAAAAGACTGGTAGAAATGCAGGAAGTAAAATAGAACCTCTTTTAACCACTTATCACAAACCAATCCCTTCTCCGCCCCCAATTCACTCATTTTCGTACATTCACCCCTGCAATATTTCATTACATGAGAAAGCTAATTCTATCCGGCACAGCCTGCCTGCTGTTACTGGCTGTTGCCTTATCGTCAACGGCACAAAAGAATTTCACGTACGATCAGCTATTTAAAAATGCTGCGTCCAATACCACCAAACCGCTCCCCGTTATCCGCGGATGGGTGGATGATGAACACTATATCGAATTACAAAAAGATACAGCCGGTAAAACCGTCTTCCTTTCCGTAGATGTTAAAACGGGTAAGTCGCAACCCTACACCGGTCCCGTTCCTGCCGAACCACGGCAGCAAACGGTACCCTCCATTGGTGTGTCGGATGCCCGCAACATCACCACCTCCCCCGACGGGAAATGGGTGGCCTATACCCGGAAAGACAATAACCTCTACGCCATGGACCTGGCGTCCAAAGAGGTTGTACAAATCACCCAAGATGGCTCGGAAACCATCCTTAACGGTTATGCCTCCTGGGTATACTATGAAGAAATACTCGGGCGCGGCAGCCGCTATAAAGCATTCTGGTGGAGTCCCGACAGCAAACGCATTTGCTACATGCGCTTTGATGATGCGCAGGTGCCTGTATTTCCCATCTACGTATTGGATGGCCAGGATGGCTATCTCGAAAACGAACGTTATCCCAAAGCCGGTGAAAAGAACCCCGAAGTAAGAGTGGGCATTGCTACCGTAACCACCGGTGCTACTGTATGGGCCGACTTCAACCCGAAAGATGATCAATATTTCGGCACTCCCTTCTGGACACCGGAAGGTCAGCTATGGGTGCAATGGATGAACCGCGGGCAGGATAACCTGAAGATCTATACTATAGATTTTACCAAAGGGGCCAAAAAAGAAGTATATGATGAAAAGCAAAAAACATGGATCGACCTTGACGAAGCTGCCCGCATAGAATTCCTGGCTGCCGGCAAAGGCTTTATCCTCAAGAGTGATAAAGATGACTGGGAAAACCTGTATTACCATGATGCTACCGGTAAGCTCATCAACCAGGTTACTACCGGTAACTTCTGGGGTACTTCCATTACCAAAGTAGATGAGAAGGCAAAGCTCATTTACTTCCGTGCACGCAAAGAAAACTCTGCCCGCTTTGATTTCTATAAAGTAGGGCTCGATGGTAAGGGACTCACCCGCCTGAGCTTTGGTGAATACTCCCATGACCAGGTCAACCTTTCACCCAACGGTAAATATTTCATCACCACCTATTCCAATCTCACCACGCCTACCACCATGGCCCTGGCCGATGCCAAAGGCAAGGTGATCCGTACACTGGGCGATAGCAAGGGAAGCGATTTTGACACTTATGCCTTACCCAAATCGGAACTGGTGCGCGTAAAATCAGGAGATGATGTGTTTGATCTGCCCATGATCATTACTTACCCGGTGAACTTCGATCCCAATAAAAAATACCCGGTACTCATCAGCATCTATGGCGGGCCCAATTCCGGTACGGTATATGACCGCTGGCGTGGTTCCGGCATTTCCCAATGGTGGGCGCAGGAAGGTATTATACAGGTGGCTTTCGACAACCGCAGCAGCGGCCACTTTGGTAAAGCGGGACTGAACTATATCCACCGCCAGCTCGGCAAATGGGAAATAGAAGACTACATGACCTGTGGCAAATGGCTGCGCAAACAAGCCTGGGTAGACACTACGAAGGTAGCTATGACCGGCGGCAGCTTCGGCGGTTATATGACCTGTATGGCGCTCACGTATGGCGCCGATGTATTTACACACGGTGTAGCCAATGCGTCTGTTACCGACTGGCACTTCTATGATACGCACTATACAGAACGCTTCATGGATACCCCGCAGGAAAATCCGGAGGGTTATAAAAATACAGCTCCGATGGCCTATGCTGAAAAGTACAAGGGCCTGCTGCGTATCGTGCATGGTACCTCTGACGATAACGTACACATGCAAAACAGTCTTACCCTCATAGACAAAATGCAGAACCTGGGTAAGCATTTTGAGTTCATGGTGTACCCGGGTGAAAGACATGGCATCGGCGCCAATAACATGAAGAAGGGGCAGCATAACCGCAATGAGGCTTATGCTTTCTGGTACCAGAACCTGCTGGGCAAACCGCTGCCAGCCGTATTCACCGGTACTACCACTACTCCGGCACCAAGAGGATTCTGATATTCCAACAACATATCTTGCTCTGTCTGAAAGAGACCGTCGCATGACGGTCTTTTTTTATACTACTCACCTTTTCCCATCATGCTCTGCCTCTTATAAACGAAAAAAGGTCGCTTTGCAGCAACCTGTTTTATAGGCTAATAATGTTAAGAAACAATTATTTATTCATCATCTGTTTCGCCTCGATGCTCAAGGTAGCATGTGGCACTGCTTTTAACCGGGCTTTGTCAATCAGCTTTCCGGTAACACGGCAAATACCATATGTTTTATTCTCGATGCGCATCATGGCTTTCTCCAGGTGATCAATATAATTGATCTGGCGACTGGCCATTTGGGCCAACTGCTCCCGTTCCATGCTCATGCTACCATCTTCCATGGTCATGTAACGGTTTTCGGTTTCATCTCCACCCATTTCATCCTTGCGGGTGATCAAACCTTGCAGATAAGAAAGTTCTTTCTTAGCCTGTTCCAGTTTTTTTAAGATCAGTTCTTTGAACTCTGCTAATTCGGCATCGCTGTAACGCATGGTCGGTCCTGTTTGAGTGTTTTCTGGTTGATCCAATACGGATTTCGTAAACTCCGGTTCATACTTTCGAACCGTTTTCGTTTTAATTTCAGGAATTACCACCTTCACTGGTTTGGCGGGTGCTACCGGCTTTTTGGGCGGCGGCGGGGGCGGGACCGGGTCAGGTTTCCTTACTTCCTCTTTCGGTACTTCGGGTTTCTTTTCCACTTTCACGGGTTCAGGAACAGTTTTTTTCACCAATGGTTTTGGTTCGGGTTTTACAACTTTAGCGGCAGGTTTAACAACCACAGCATGTTTATTAGCAGCCGGCTTCTTGTCCGGAACAGCTTTACTGCCATTGGGTTTGGCCGTCGGCTTCGCAGCTTTGACTACGGGCTTGGGAGCAGGCTTACTAACTTTACCAGCAGGTTTGGCAGCAGGCTTTTTAGCCGGCGCTGCCTTCTTAGGTGCAATCGTTTTTTTAGCTGGCTTAGCTGCTTTCTTCTTGGTTGCCATACTGTTAGGCTTTTTTTATAACGAACACTTTTAGTGAAATATCGTTCACCTCAATTTCAGTGCCATTGGGCAATTCGGGTACCAATTCCAATGTGTCTGCCAAAATTTCGGCGCAAATATAGTTATTAAATTGGGCTATTGACTGTTTCAGATCCTGGTGATTGGTGACCTGTACTGCAATCCTGTCAGTCAATTCATAGCCATTATCCTTTCGAATTTTCTGGATACGATTAACCAATTCGCGGGCATTGCCTTCGTTGATCAACTCGGGGGTTACGGTTACGTCGAGTGCTACGGTCAGAGAGTCTTTGTTGGCTACCATCCAGCCGGGAATATCCTCGCTGGCGATCTCCACTTCATTAACCTGTAATATTAAGGGTTCGTTATCAATAAACAATGAAATAGACCCTTCTTTTTCTAAACGGGCGATATCTTCCTGTGAAAAACCGGCCAAAGCGGCAGCTACGGCCTTCATTTTACCCCCCAGCTTCTTACCCAGGGCTGTATAATTGGGCTTGATCTTCTTTTTGATAAACCCGGCATCTTCCGTGAGATACTGAATCTCCTTCACGTTTACTTCGCTCTTGATCAGGTCTTCTATCCGCACAACCTGGTCCTTCATACCCGGATTCAATACCGGTATCAGGATCTTTTGCAGGGGTTGACGCACCTTGATATTCACTTTTTTGCGGAGTGATAATACCAGTGACGAAATGTCCTGCGCCAGTTGCATCCGCTCCTCCAGGGAGCTATCAATGGCCGCCTCATTAGCCTTGGGGTACAAAGCATGGTGTACCGATTGTTCTTTATGTCGGCCGGTTACCGCATTCAGGTTCCTGAACAGCATATCGCTGAAGAAGGGCGAAATGGGCGCCATCAGTTTCGCAATGGTTTCCAGGCACTCATACAGGGTTTGGTATGCGCAGATCTTATCCAGCTCATACTCCCCTTTCCAGAAACGGCGGCGGCAAAGGCGCACATACCAGTTGCTAAGATGCTCATCCACAAACTCTTCCACTACCCGGCCAGCCTGGGTAGGCTCATAATCATCCATATATTCCGTGGCCTTCTTAATCACCGTATTGAGCGAGGAAAGGACCCAGCGGTCTATTTCCGGGCGCTGCTCCAGGGGCACATAAGCCTCCCTGAAGGCAAAACCGTCCACATTGGAATACAGGGCAAAGAACTGGTAAGTATTATACAGGGTACCGAAGAACTTGCGCTGCACCTCTTTAATACCATCCAGGTCAAACTTCAGGTTATCCCAGGGAGAGGCATTCGTGATCAGGTACCAGCGGGTGGCATCGGCCCCAAATTGCTCGATCGTCTTGAACGGGTCTACCACATTCCCCAGACGTTTACTCATCTTGGCGCCAGTCTTATCCAGCACCAGGCCGTTGGACACGCAGGTCTTATAAGCCACACTTTCATACAGTAAAGAAGAAATAGCGTGCAGGGTATAGAACCAGCCGCGGGTTTGGTCCACCCCTTCGGCGATGAAATCAGCCGGGTAGTTCTGGTCAAAAGGCGCTTTGAACGGACACGGGTCGCCCGCCGCCAGCTTGTCATAATCCAGTCCCCACTGGGCATAAGGCATCGCGCCACTGTCGAACCATACGTCAATCAGGTCGGATACGCGCTTCATGGGTTTGCCGGAGGCGCTCACCAGCACAATCTCATCCACATAAGGCTTGTGCAGGTCCAGGATACCTTCATGCAGGTAGTTCTTATTCACCTCGCCACCCAGCACTTCATTGGCTTTCTTAATAGCCGCATTCAGTTCACCGATCGAACCTATACATACTTCCTCCGCTCCATCTTCCGTTCTCCATACCGGCAGGGGGGTACCCCAGAAACGGCTACGGCTCAGGTTCCAGTCCACCATATTCTCCAGCCAGTTGCCAAAGCGGCCCTCACCGGTGGATTTGGGTTTCCAGTTGATCGTTTTATTCAGCTCCACCATTTTATCCTTCAGGGCGGTGGTTTTGATAAACCAGGCATCCAGCGGATAATACAATACCGGCTTATCGGTACGCCAGCAATGGGGGTAATTGTGTTCGTACTTCTCTATCTTAAAAGCACGGTTCTCTTTCTTCAGCTTTACGCAGATATCAACATTCACATCTACGTAATTCGGTTCGTTTTTATAATCCTTTACATAGCGGTGGCTAAACTCGCCCAGGCCCTCAACAAACTTACCTTGCTTGTCGACCAACACCAGCTTTTCTCTTTTTCCGTATTCATTGATACCTGTGAAATATCCAATGCCATACTTTGTACCTACCCGGTAATCATCGGCGCCGAAGTCGGGAGCTGTATGCACGATACCGGTACCATCTTCGGTAGTCACAAAATCACCCACCAATACCTGGAATGGCTTTGGATCGGGCATACTGTAACTGATGGATTCCGGCGAATTGGCCTCAAAAGGCAGCAACTGCTCATAGTGCGCGCCTTCTATATCCCTGCCTTTAAATTCAGCCAGTATCTTCCAGGGTAATAACTTATCGCCTTCCTTATAGGCGCTGAAGTCGGCAGTTTCACCTTCGGGTTTGAAATACTTACCCAACAGGTCTTTCGCCAGCACCACGTTTATAGGCAGGTGCGTATAAGGATTAAACGTTTTTACCAGTACATAATTAATATTACCACCAACTGTCAGGCCCAGGTTGGAAGGCAGCGTCCAGGGAGTGGTCGTCCACGCCATGAAGAAAACCTCAGCTCCTTCGCCCGCAACTTTAAACAGGAATTCCGTCTTCGCATCCTGCTTTGCTTTAAACATCACTACCGCTGAAGTATCCTTCACGATCTTATAAGTGCCCGGCTGGTTCAGCTCATGTGAGCTTAAACCGGTACCGGCAGCAGGTGAATAAGGCTGGATGCTCACACTTTCATACAGCAGGCCTTTCTTATACAAGGTGCTCAGTATCCACCACAGGGTCTCCACATACTTATTATCGAAAGTGATATAAGGATCATTCAGGTCTACCCAATAACCCATCTTGCGGGTAATATCATCCCACTTGTCCTTATACCGCAATACCGCTTCCCGGCATTTCTGATTGTACTCCTCCACGGAGATCTTCCTGCCAATATCTTCTTTGGTAATGCCCAGTTCCTTTTCCACGCCCAACTCAATCGGCAGACCGTGGGTATCCCAGCCTCCTTTCCGTTTTACCTGGAAGCCCTGCATCGTTTTATACCGGCATACCAAGTCCTTCAGGGTACGGCTGATAACGTGGTGAATGCCGGGCATACCATTGGCACTGGGCGGTCCCTCATAAAATACGAAGGGGGTTGCCCCATCCCGTACCGACATACTTTTTTCAAAAGCCTGTTGCTCATTCCACAAGGCCAGTATTTCCTGCTCCATGGCAGGTAAATTCAAATGCGAAAACTCTCTGTATTTGGATGACATAATTTCTTTAGCGTAAAGCCGGGTAAAACTGTAATTAAAAAGTGTGCAAAGTTACAGAAATATACTATATAGGGCTGCTTCAGGGCCGTATCTGTAGGGTTAGGCTCAAATGCGTCCAATCAAATTATAAAATACCAAAATATGGCAATAGCTACAGAGGGTGATATTGTAGGGGTATGCCCAGTGTACCCAACTGGTAGCAAAAGGCTACGGGAATGCTCTGAGATAGCACTAAGATAGCACGGGGATGGCTCTATACAGTACTATTCCAGAGCACTCTTAGACCATTCTCTGACCATTCCCAGACAACCCTCAGCGCATTCCACTACCATTACCCACCCAACTTTCCGCTTTTCCAGCCAACTTTCCCCACTTACCTTTCAGGCTATCTGGCGCGCTTTCAGTAACTTTAAAGCAGCCAGAACTACATGAGACAACTATACCTGACCTGCCTTTGGCTAGTCATAACCTTATCCAGCTACCTCGCCACACGGGCCGATACCTTTGTGGTCACCAGCTCCCGGCCTACGGGCGCCGGCAGCCTGCGGGATGCCATTGAAAAGGCCAATGCCAATGGTACCGCTGTTACCGATTATATCCTCTTCAACCTGCCTTCAGGCCGCGGCCCCGTTACCATCCTGCTTAATCCCAATCAACCCCTTCCCGGGCTTACCTCCAATATTGTCATTGACGGAAGTTCACAACGGGGTGATCCTTTTGGCGTTACCGAAGCCAAAGTAGGGGTGGCCATACAAGGTTTTTTTACCGACGACGGCCTCTATTATTACATCTTCCAGGCCACCAATGCCACCAATATACAGATCTACGGTCTTTTCTTATGGGCGCAGGTAGGCGATCGCTCCAGCGGCAGGCCACCCAGTCATCTGTATGCCATCGATCTGCGCAATTGCAGTGAAGTGATCATTGGCGCTCCGGGTAAGGGCAACCTCATCAGTGGCTGGAAAAGAGGTGTATTTGCCGAAAACTTCCGGGGTACCGCCTGCCACCACATTACCGTGCAATCCAACTTCATGGGCGTGCATGAAAATGGCATTTCCACGGTACTGATTGCCGGCTCCCGCCCCGGGGATCCTGGTGTACCGGCCACCAATGACTATAGCCTGTATTTTGACCGCGCCACCGATCTCTTTATAGGAGGGGAGGCCCCGGAAGAAGGCAATCGTTCCAATGCACTCGACGATATTTTTTGCATTGGCCATCCCAATGCGGCACTCAATGACAGCATCGTCATCGTCAATAATAAACTGGGGATAGATATAAATGGTGATATGCTGGCAGCCACTTCCATCATGGGTATCGCCATACAGTCTTACACCAAATTGAACTCTCTCACCAGGGCCGATGCCGGCATCATCATCCGCAAAAATTACATGGCTGGCAGATCGCGCAACATTGGTATCGCTCTCGCGGATGTTAAAAGCTATTTTGCTATTGAACAAAACCTCATTGGTGGTGAAAAACGAAACGCTCCTTTCCGGGGTGCTACCCTCGTTGTTGGCATTTCTATAGCAGGCTGCACCATGGGCATCATTGGCGGTACCGCTCCTGGTAATGAAAACTTCATCCGTTATTGCAGCCAGATGGCCATTACACCCAATGGTTCGTCCAATATCACTTTCCGCTACAATAGCACGTATTGTAACAATAACAAAAGAGGCATATACATTGATAACTGGACCACGTTCAACGGTGCCCGTCCACAACCTTTTGTTACCATCAATGGCCTTGACCAGGCTACCGGCACCATTCGCGGAACAGCCCTGCCCAACGCTACCATTGATCTTTACGCCGATGATGATTGTCCCAACTGTGAAGGCAAAACACATCTCGGCCTCGTGACCATCGCCGATGCTGCCGGTCAATGGACCTATACCCATCCCACACTTACCGGTAAAAGTATTGTTGCTACAGCCACCGATCCCCTGGGCGCCACTTCTGAATATTCAGCGCCCCGGCTGGAAGATGGTAACCTGCTCATCACGCCCGTGAGCTGCAATGCCCTGGGATCTGTTTGCGGATTGAAGATCATCAGCGGCTCGGGCTGGGAATGGCGGGATGAAACCGGCGCCGTGGTGGGCCGTGATACCTGCCTCAACAATGTACCGGCCGGCACTTACACCCTGTGGCTGCCGATAGGAACAGGCACCTGCCAGGAAGAATTTACTTTTGTGATCCCGGATAACACACTCAACATTGACTCCAGCGCAGGCATTACCATCACCAATGCCCGTTGCAATAAAAACAATGGTGCTGTTTGCGGTCTCACGCCCATCGGCGCTGTAAGCTGGGCATGGGAAAATGCGTCGGGTGTTACAGTAAGCACCAATGCCTGTCTTACCAACGTACCACCCGGCATGTACCGGTTCAGGGTAAGCGATGGCTCCTGCAGCAAGGTCACCAGGTTCTATGCCGTCACCAATACCTCTCCGGACGTAGATGCCACCAATGTACAAACAACGGCTACCACCTGCAACAAAGCCAATGGCACTATTACCGGTATCACCTTGTCGGGGATGGATTTCTCTTCCATACAATGGATAGATGATAGCAGGAATGTAGTGGCCACCACCCGTGACCTGGTCAATGTGCCTGCCGGCCGTTATAAATTAATTGTGCTGGACAATACAGCAGGCTGCGGAGATTCCACGGTTTATATTACCGTAGCCGCCACACCGGCGCCAACATTGGTTACCACCAACGCACAGATCAATCATGCTACCTGTGGCAATGCCAATGGCAGCATCCTTAATATTACCACCATCAATACCATGGGAACGGTAGTGGCTTTATGGAAAGATGCAACAGGAGCAATAGTAAGTAATAACCTGAACCTGCAAAATGTAAAAGCAGGAAGGTATCAGCTCAAGATCAAAGACCAAAGTAGTTGCGATACCGTGGCATCTGCCATCTTTGAAGTACTGAGTAATGGTGAAGTAAGGCTTGATAGTTCGGCGCTCACCATTCATCCCACCGGTTGTACAAGGATCAATGGCAGCATTACCGGTATGCAAATAGCCGGCGCTACCACCTGGCAATGGCGCAATGTAAATACCAACCAGGTGGTAGGTAACAATGCAGACATCATTAATTTACCCGCGGGGAATTACCAGCTATCGGCCATTAACAGCACGTACAACTGCACAGTCCTTAGCCATATTTATACAGTGGGTATGGCCAGTCCTTTACCGGTTTCCGTAACACAGGCAGTGGTAAAAGATGCTACCTGTAATCAATCCAACGGCAGTATCAATGTGGGGCAGTTAAATAACAATGCGGCCTTATTCAGTTTCCGTTGGCTGCAGGATAGCATCAGCCAGGCAGGCACCGGCTTGTCAATTTCCAACCTGAACCCGGCCAACTATTTCCTTATCACTACCGACACCAACGGCTGTGAGCAAGCGATCTATAAAGCGACCATCCGTATGCAGCCGCTTCCGGCCATGGATGAAAGCGGAGCGATCACCCAGCCCGATAAATGTGGTTTTGGCACCGGCAGTATTACCGGCATACAAGCCACCAGCGCCGCAGGAACGCTTCAATATCAATGGTATAACAGCAATAATGCGCCGGTTGGCCGGCAAAAAGATATCACTGGTTTAACTGAAGGCGGTTACCAGTTACTTATAACAGATATTAATGGTTGCACATTAAGGAGTAGTGTATATACTATTACACAGGTTGTCAGTACCTTACCTGCACCGCGGTATGATAATATTACCATCCCCCGGAACACAGATGCCACCCTAACCGTAAAAAACCCCATAACCGGCGCTGGCTACGCATTGTATAATGCTGCTACCAATACACTCCTTGAACAGAACCAGACGGGCCTGTTCATCCTCAAAAAAGTTCCGGAAGACGCACATTATTATATTATATACCAGGCCGGACCCTGTACCAGCGAACCAGGGCGGGTGAGCGTGAAGGTCATAGATGAAACAAAATTGGACATACCCAATACCTTTACCCCTAATAATGATGGTATTAATGACGAATTCCGTATCAGTGTAACTGGGTATTTCAAATTAAACGGACTAAAGATCTTCAACCGTTGGGGACAGTTAGTATTTGAGAGCAAAGACCTCCAATTAGTGTGGAATGGGAAAAAAAATGGACAAAATGTACCAGTTGCTACCTATTATTGGGTAATTGAGGGCATTGACCTACATGGTAAGTTTTTGCGGCAGTCGGGCTCTGTTACATTGATTCGTTAAAAAGGCATTAAAACCTTTAACAAACTTATTCATTAGAAAATAGTTTTTCCCAAAACTTCACGTTTGGCATAATTTATGGAAATATATTTCACGTTGCAATGATGCAGTAAGAGTTAAACCAGCGAGCAGAGAGAGTGTTTTTACGGTGGTTTAAAATTGCAACAAATCCTAAGAAATTTTACTGCGGTTATTTAAGATATTTGAATTATTTTTATAATGCATTACATGAAAAACCTTTTCTACGGTTTAGGGTTTAGGGGTTAAAAAGGGGAGTATTCCTGCTCCCCTTTCCTTTAAAAACTCTACAGGCGTTGGAAAGGTTTTTCTCTTTTATATACTTCCCGTTTTCAATCTCCTCCTATTTTATTGTTTTACAATTCATTACGGTAATATACTATTATCTGGTTTTGTATTACAAGCTTGTGCTTACCACTGTAACTCATTGATTTAAAAGAAAAAGCAAGACCTCTGGCACCCCCTCGTTGCCTCAATGCCTTTATGCCTTGTTGCCTTTCTTCTTCTCCCGCAGGTACTTATAAATCCTGATGGCGCTCATCAGTACGATCACAAAGAGGAGCAATCCAACAATACCCCACACAAAGCTGAGGCTTTGTTTTACCACTACCAGTATCACAATGGCTACCAGGAAAATGGTAGCTACTTCATTCCAGATGCGGAGTTGCTGCGAACTGTATTTAAAAATACCCCGCTGCTGCTGCCGGAATATAATATGGAGGGAAATATGGTATCCGTACAATCCTGCCACGAAAATGAGCTTTATTACCAGCCATTGTGGCGTGACACCCAATAAATACCAGACAGTGGAACCCAGTACCAATGTCAAAACAGCAGATGGCCAGGTAATGCCATACCACAGTCTTTTCATCATCACGCCAAATTGTTCTCTCAAAGCCTGCCGTACCGCTTCTGGTTTGTCAGCCGTCTCGGCATTATAAATAAATAACCGCGGCATATAAAACATACCCGCAAACCAGGTGACAATAAAAATGATGTGGAGCGCTTTGATGTATAAGTACATGGTGAGTAGTTCAAATGGAACTTACTAAATAGTATATCTTGCCGTTAGTCAGCGATCGCCTCACATTGACAGCTTACACTGCACGCTCCACCAATCCCTTCAACGCACTCACCCAGGCAGGATGCACATTCAAACAAGGTATCAATGTAAATTCTTCTCCCCCGGCATGCAGGAATATTTCGCGTCCTTCTTCTCCCATCTCTTCCAACGTTTCCAGGCAGTCACTCACAAAGGCCGGACAGAGGATCAGCAATTTTTTAATTCCTTCCTTAGGCATTTCGGTCAAACGGATGGCTGTATAGGGCTTCAGCCACTCATCACGTCCCAGCCTTGATTGAAAAGAGAAACTGTATTTGGAAGCAGGAATATTCAATGCCTGCGCCACACGGTTGGTGGTCACAATACACTGATGGCGATAACAGGTTTTATGCGCCTCGGAATCAACAGCACAGCAGTTATCAGCCTTCAGGCAGTGCTGCCCGGTTACATCACTTTTATGTACGTGCCGTTCAGGGATACCGTGGTAACTGAATACAATATGATCATATTCTTTTTCCAGGTAAGGTTTTATACTGTCAATCAGCGCTTCGAGAAAAGCAGGATCGTCATAAAAAGGCGGTACAACAGATAACTTAAAAGAATACTTCCCTTTGCGGTGGATCTTTTTAGCGTATTCCACAGCCGTCTCATAACTCGACATCGCATAATGCGGATACAAAGGCACCAGCACTACTTCTTCCAGGTCGGGCTGTTGTTGCAGCAATTCATCATAAGCTGTCCAGGGAGCAGGATTGCCGTATCGCATGGCCAGCGCTACCGGCTCCTCCACCTGCGCCTGCAGGGCCTGCTGCAATTGCTTGCTGATCACAATGAGGGGTGATCCTTCTTTTGTCCATATAGAGCGGTAAGCGGCGGCCGATTTGGGCGCCCGGAAAGGAACAATAAGCCCCTTTACCAGCAATGCCCTTAGCAGCAAAGGCGTATCAATCACCCGTCCATCCATCAGAAACTCATCCAGGTACCGGCGCACATCCTTTACTTCGGTAGAATCCGGTGAACCCAGGTTCATCAAAACAATGCCTCTTTTAGTTGCACTCATACGAATAAAATAGTTTGCAAAAGTAATTCAGCCAGCCACTCAAAAAGCGGCGTATCCATTTTCTTTTTTACTCCACACAATAACACCGGAAAGCTGCGCGATGTTACAAACAAGTGTTCGTACCATAAAACTTTCCTGTAATCGGAAACGTTTGCACCACATCCCGCATCCGCTAAAACGCTGTACCATGGCTGCTTACGGCAATAGCATCCCCAAAAACGGTTGACTTGAATCACCCTTTTATGTGATGGAAATCAGGGGGTAAAATGACAGTGAAATGACAGATATATTAGGTAGTTGACGCTTGCGAAAGTAATTTTGCCGTGTCAATTCTCTGAACCATATACCTCATGCACGGACATAGTAGTAAAGACATATCAAAGTTTTTTATAGCAGGGATCAACTATAAGAAAACCGATGCAGCGATCAGGGGCCAGTTTGCAATCAGCGATGAACAATATGCCTCCCTTCTTGCCCTCGCACCCTCTTATGGTTTGCATGAGTTATTTATTCTTTCTACCTGCAACCGCACAGAAATTTATGGTTTTGCCGAGCATGCCGGACAACTTATCAGCCTGCTTTGCACCCAGACCGAAGGCGGCCAGGACACTTTTACGCAATTAGCTTATATCAAAAAAGGAACCGAAGCCATTGAACACCTGTTTGCTGTAGGCGCCGGACTTGATTCACAGATATTGGGCGATTATGAGATCGTAGGTCAACTGAAAGCCGCTGTTAAATTTGCCAAAGAACAAGACTTCATCGGCACCTACCTCGATCGTCTCGTAAATGGCGTACTACAGGCCTCTAAAGCGGTAAAAAACCAAACAGCCATCAGTGATGGTACCGTATCTGTTTCCTTTGCCGCTGTACAATACATCAAGCAACAGTTCAATAACCTCACCGGTAAAAAGATCCTGTTGCTGGGTATTGGTAAAATAGGCCGCAGCACCTGCAAAAACCTGGTAGATTACCTCGATACCACCGCTATTACGCTTATTAACCGCACTGCTGATAAAGCGGCAGCGCTGGCCGGTGAACTTGGTTTGCACCATGCCCCTATTGAGCAACTGGCTGGCTACATTGAAAGCTCCGATATTATACTGGTGGCCACCAACGCGGCACACCCTACCATATTAAAATCGCACCTCGAAGGCAAGACAGACAAACTGATCATTGATCTGTCCATTCCCTACAACGTAGAGATGGCCGCTCAGGATTTACCCAATGTACATTTGGTAAATGTAGATGAACTGTCAAAACTGAAAGACGAGACGCTGCAGAAGCGTGAAGCGGAAATTCCCAAAGCCAGGGTCATCATTGATGAACACATGGCAGAATTCATGGACTGGTTCGAAATGCGCAAGCACGTACCGGTATTGAAAGCGGTAAAAACCAAATTACAGGAAATCCAGGCGTTCCCTCCCTACTTACAGGGCCTTTCTCCCGTTTCAGCAACCTGCACTACCGACGCTGATGCTAAAATCCAGCGCGTGATCAATGGCATGGCTTCCAAAATGCGCCGGGTAAACCAACGCGGCTGCTATTACATAGAAGCCATCAATGAGTTTATTGCCACGGGTTCTAACTAATTTTGCTGCATGAAACAAGTGATTCGCATCGGCACCAGGGAAAGTCAACTGGCCGTATGGCAGGCTATGCAGGTAAAGGAGCTGTTAGCCGGTCAAAACGTAGCCGCCGAACTGGTGTACATTAAAAGTGAAGGCGATATTGACCTCAAAACACCCTTATATGAAATGGGGGTGCAGGGGATCTTTACCCGCAGCCTGGATATTGCCTTGCTCAATAACCGGATAGATATTGCCGTGCACTCCATGAAAGATGTGCCCACGCAGTTACCTCCCGGGATTGTACCTGCCGCCGCCCTGAAAAGAGCCTCCTGGAAGGACCTGTTGGTTTACAAAGGTGATTGGCAAGAGTTAAGTAGTCAATTAGGATACGCAGATGGCCAGTGGGCGAACCCACTCACTCCCGATAGCTATCGGGACTACTCACCACTCACTATTGCCACCAGCAGCATCCGCCGCAAAGCGCAATGGTTACACCGCTACCCACATCATAACATAGATAACCTGCGCGGCAACGTCAATACCCGGCTGGCAAAAGTGGCCAGCAGCAACTGGAACGGGGCCATCTTTGCAGCAGCAGGCCTGGAAAGAATTGACCTGCGCCCGGAGCAATCTGTTGAACTGGACTGGATGTTACCGGCGCCGGCACAAGGGGCCATCATGGTGGTATGCCGGGAAGAAGATACAGCCATAGCAGGCATCTGCCAGGCTTTCAATGATGCCGATACTGCCTTATGCACCAAAATAGAACGTGACTTTCTGCGTGCTTTGCTGGGAGGATGTTCCACCCCCATCAGTGCACTGGCGGAAGTAAAAAATGGGCAAGTAGATTTCCAAGGTAATATCCTGTCTATTGATGGGCAGCAAAAAGCATCCATTGAAAAAACAATAGCGCGCGATGCCGCCAGCGGGGCAGGAAACCTTTTTGCCAAGGAATTACTCGCCAATGGCGGACAGGCTATTGCCGACAGTATTCAAAAAACGGGAACTGCTCATTAGTATATGGCTCAATACACCATACTCAGTACCAAAAAAATTGCACCAACTCTTAAAGAAGAAATGGTGCAAAGGGGTATTGATGTATTGGAAGAAGAGTTCATTACCATTAAGCCAATCCTTAACCAAATTAAACAGGTAGAAATAAAGCCCTGGATTGAGCACCCTGTTGAAATAGCTGTTGTATTTACCAGCCAGCATGCAGCAGCTACCGTAAATAAATACCTGCGTCCTTTTGATACGTATATTATTCCCGGCAACTGGCGGGTATTTTGTTTGAGTGGAGCTACCAAAGAATCGGCACAGCAACACATCCTGGCAGAGCAACTCATTGATACGGCTCCTAACGCGACCGAACTGGCAGCAAAGATCATAGCACACGGACAATTTAAGCAGGTGGTTTTTTTCTGTGGCAACCAGCGACGCGAAGAACTACCCCGCCTATTAAAGGAAGCCGGTATTGAAGTAGTAGAAATAGTCGTGTATGAAACCATTGCAACGCCTGTACTGGCTACCAATAACCTCGATGCGGTGTTGTTCTTTAGTCCCAGTGCAGTGAAGAGCTTTTTTTCAGTCAACACACTGAAAAAAGACACTCCCTGCTTCGCCATCGGCGCTACTACAGCCGCTGCCATTGGTGAGTATACAGACAACAAGGTTATTACCAGTGATACTCCCTCACCCGAAACCATGCTGGCCAGTGTATTATTTTACCTGCAAAACATTGATTTATATAAATAGCAAGAATCTATAAAAAATGACATCCTCCATACAGAACATTTCAGCCACCACCAACAACATGAAACTACAAAATGACCTGTTATTACGCACCTTGCGCGGCGAGCAAACAGAACGTACACCTGTGTGGATGATGCGCCAGGCAGGTCGTTACCTGCCGGATTACATCAAGCTCCGGGAGAAATACTCCTTCTTTGAGCGTTGTGAAACGCCTGAGCTGGCTGCAGAAATAACCATCCAGCCGGTAGAACAGGTAGGGGTGGATGCCGCCATTATCTTCTCCGACATATTGGTAGTACCCAAGGCCATGGGCCTGGAAGTACAATTGCTGGAAGGTAAAGGCCCCTTCCTGCCAGATCCTATCAAACAAGCCAGTGACCTCAACAGGATACACATCCCTGATGTACAGGAAAAGCTGGGCTATGTGTTCGACGCCCTGCGCCTCACTAAAAAAGAGCTCAATGGCCGGGTGCCGTTAATTGGCTTTGCCGGCGCTCCGTGGACCCTGCTGTGCTATATGGTACAGGGCAAAGGCTCCAAAACATTTGATGACGCCAAGGCATTCTGCTATACACAGCCCGAAACAGCCCACCGCCTTTTACAGATGATCACCGATACGACCATTGCTTATTTAAAGGAGCAGGTAAAAGCAGGTGCCGACGTTATACAAATATTTGATAGCTGGGGAGGATTGCTGAGCCCTGCTGATTTTGAGAACATCTCCTTGCGGTATATCCGCCAGATCGTAGCAGCGCTTAAAGAAGAAGTACTTACCATCGTCTTTGCCAAAGGCGCCTGGCATTCCCTGGAAGGCATGGCTGCTACCGGCGCCCATGGCCTGGGTATTGACTGGTGTATCACCCCGGCGCTCGCCCGTCAGATGGCAGGGCCTAAAGTAGTACTGCAAGGGAATTTTGATCCTGCCAAATTACTGTCGCCCATACCTGTCATTGAGCAGGAAGTTACACAAATGCTGGAAGCCTTCGGAGGCTATGGCCATATTGCTAACCTGGGGCATGGTATTTTACCCAATGTTCCGGTAGATCACGCCCGCGCCTTTGTGAATACGGTAAAGAACTACCGGCACAAAGCATGATTCAATCCCTTTACAATTTCTTCAATCATGAACGCTGCATCAATATCAACCCCAGGCATAAAAGAAAGCTGGATCAATTATATTCATGACCTGCAAGACCGTATCTGCCAGGCCCTTGAACAAGTAGACGGACAGACTACTTTTAAAGAAGACAAATGGGAACGTACCGAAGGTGGTGGCGGTAAAACAAGGTTGATGACAGGAGGAGCAGTATTTGAAAAGGGCGGCGTTAATACCTCTATCGTATTTGGTCCTGTAACAGAGTTGATGCGCAGCCAGCTAAAGATCGATGGCGATAACTGGTTTGCCTGCGGCCTCTCACTGGTGTTGCATCCCAACAATCCGTTTGTACCTACGGTGCATTGCAACTACCGTATGTTTGAACTGTACAATGCCAACAACGAGGTCATTGACCGGTGGTTTGGTGGTGGCACTGACTTAACGCCTTATTATTTAATAAAAGAAGACGCTGTTCACTTTCATGGCACCTATAAAAATGTCTGTGATCAATTTGACAAATCCTTTTTCCCGAAATTCAAAAAGGAGTGTGATGATTACTTTGTGAACAAGCACCGGAACAATGAGCGCCGGGGCATTGGCGGCATATTCTATGACTATCAACGTCCCACTGACCAGCAGGATGTAAACTTCTGGATGAATTTCGGGAAATCCTGCGGTGATGCTTTTATCCCGGCCTATGTGCCCATTGTAGAAAAAAGGAAGAACACGCCTTATACCAGCAGCCACAAATACTGGCAGGAAATACGGCGTGGCAGGTATACAGAATTTAACCTGGTACATGACAGAGGTACTATCTTTGGTCTCAAAACCAACGGACGTATTGAAAGTATCCTGATGAGCCTGCCTCCCACTGTGCGGTTTGATTACAATTACCAGCCGGCGCCAGGAACGCCGGAAGAAAAGCTGCAACAGGTATGTTTGCAGCCAGTTGATTGGGTTTAATATTACCGGGCACCGGGACAATCTCCCGGAGCATTAAAACATATATGTATGTATTTACAAAGAAGGAACAGGATCTTACGTCAATCGCCGGCTATCCGTTCATTGGTAGCGGAAACCCTACTTACCCCCAATGATTTCATTGTACCCTTATTCATAGTAGAAGGAACTTATATAAAGGAAGAGATTTCCTCCATGCCCGGTTATTACCGGCTTAGCCTGGACAATACCGTCAAAGAAGTAAAGGAATTATGGAACATGGGATTAAAGAGTGTATTGCTTTTTGTGAAATGTAAAGATGAGTTGAAAGACAACAAGGGGACAGAAGCGGTTAACCCGCAGGGGTTAATGCAAAGAAGTATCCGGGCCATCAAAGATGCCTGTCCGGATATGCTGATCATGACCGATGTAGCACTTGATCCTTTTTCTTCTTTTGGGCATGATGGTATTGTGGAAGGACAGGAAATTGTAAATGACGCCACGGTAGAAGTGCTGGCACAAATGAGCGTGAGCCATGCACAGGCAGGAGCAGATTTCGTAGCACCCAGTGACATGATGGATGGGCGCATCGGTGCCATTCGTACTGCCCTGGAACAAAACGGATTTACCAAAACAGGCATCATGAGCTATAGCGCCAAGTACGCCTCCTGTTTTTATGGTCCTTTCCGGGATGCACTGGATTCAGCACCCGGCTTCGGCGATAAAAAGACTTACCAGATGGATTACGCCAACCGTACAGAGGCTGTGAAAGAAACGCTGATGGATATACAGGAAGGGGCAGATATTGTGATGGTAAAACCAGCTCTGGCTTACCTTGACATTATCCGTGATGTAAAAAACAATGTGGACATTCCTGTAAGCGCCTATAATATCAGTGGCGAGTATGCCATGATCAAGGCTGCCGCCAAGATGGGCTGGCTCAATGAAGAAAAAGCCATCCTTGAAACATTAACAGCTATCAAACGCGCCGGCGCCGATCTGATAGCCACCTATTTTGCCAAAGATGCCGTAAAGCTGATTGGCTAAAGAAATACAACTACCCTAACAAATATTACTGAATACTGAGTCTTATACCATGAGCATCAACAAAAGCATCGAACTGTTCCAGCGTGCCCAGCAATCCATACCCGGCGGCGTTAACTCTCCCGTAAGAGCTTTTAAAAGCGTAGGCGGCACTCCTTTATTTATCAAAAAGGCACAAGGTGCTTACCTGTATGATGCAGATGACAACCGGTACATTGATTATATCGCTTCCTGGGGCCCCATGATACTGGGACATGCTTATGAGCCTGTAGTAAATGCCATCCGGGAGCAAGCTGTTTATTCCACTTCCTATGGCGCGCCCACTGAACTGGAGATTAAGATGGCAGAGCTTATCAAAAGCATGGTACCCAATGTAGACCTCATCCGCATGGTGAGCAGCGGAACAGAAGCCTGCATGAGCGCGATCCGGGTAGCCCGTGGTTATACAGGACGTAACAAGATCATCAAATTTGAAGGTTGTTACCACGGCCATGCCGATTCCTTCCTGGTAAAGGCCGGCAGTGGAGTAGCCACCTTCAACATCCAAACAGTTCCAGGCGTAACAGCCGGTGTAGCTACTGATACCCTCACCTGCGCTTATAATGACCTTGCAGCCGTAGAAAAGCTGGTCAATGAAAACAAACAACAGATTGCCGCTATTATCATTGAACCGGTAGCCGGCAATATGGGTTGTATTTTACCGGAACCCGGTTTTTTGGAAGGGCTTAGAAAAATATGCGATGCAGAAGGCATCCTGTTCATATTTGATGAAGTGATGACAGGTTTTCGCCTGGCAAAAGGCGGCGCCCAAGAGCGGTTGGGCATTAATGCAGACCTGGTAACTTATGGTAAGGTAATTGGCGCCGGAATGCCAGTAGGCGCTTTTGGGGGAAAGAAGCATATTATGGAAGTAGTTTCTCCATTAGGAAATGTATACCAGGCAGGGACGCTAAGTGGTAATCCCATTGCCATGATTGCCGGTTATACACTACTTACCGTATTGAATGAACAACCTCAGTTGTTACAGGAAATTGAAGAGAAGACTATTTATCTCAAAGAAGGGCTTCATAAAATATTGGCAGCAACGGGCACACCTTATGTAATCAATCAACTGGGTTCTATGATCAGCGTTCATTTCAGTGATCGCCCGGTAACTGATTTTGCCACTGCTGCCGCTGCCAACAACCAGTTATTCAATAAATTCTTCCATGGCATGCTGAAAAGAGGCGTTTACCTACCGCCTTCCGCATTTGAAAGCTGGTTCTTAAATAATGCACTTACAAGGGAAGATCTTGATGCTACCTTACAGGCAGCTAAAGAGAGTCTGGCTGAAATCTTATAACAGCCGTTTACAGGGAGGAATTTAAAATTCTGCCGGAATCAAGGAGTGATTTAACGCTATCCATCAGGGAAGAAGAGGATCGTAATGCATCCAGGTGACGTTGATGGTGCAGGTCGGTGCCCAGCAGATCGATATACTTCTTTTTAATCAGGTACTGGGCCAGCTCCTGCGGTATCTTACCGTAATAGCTGGTAAGTGATAAGAGATTGAGTTGAAAATAACAGCCGGCCTCTTTCAGCTCATCATACCATTGCTTCCGGGAAACCAGGTAGTTATATCGCTCGGGATGAGCCAGAATGGGCTTATAACCTTTTATCTGCATTTCAAATAAGGTCTCTTTTACATTCATCGGGGTAGTAACAAATGAAAACTCGACCAATACCCAGTTATCTTTTATTGTGAGCAGGGGAACGTCCTTTCTCAACAATCCATCAAAATGATCGTCCAGGAAATATTCTGCTGCCGCTCTGACAGGAACACCCATGCGCTCCCCTTGCAGGGATTGCTGTAACTGTCTGTGGGCATTTCCGATACTGTCTGTATCATTCTGATGCACACCCCACATAATATGTGGCGTAGTAACAAATTGCTGATAGCCCAGTTGCTGTAAGCCTTTTATCAGTTCCAGGGAAGTAGCGCCATCAGGGCTGCCATCGTCTATTCCCGGTAACAGGTGCGAGTGCATATCGGTACCCAATGCACTCAGGTCAACGCTACCACTGTTCTTTTTCCTGAAAATAGAGAACATGCCAATGTTTTGTTGTGTATTATTAAATTGGCAAGCAATAGTTGCTAAGCCACCGGCTCAGCTTTTACAAAATCGTTGTATACTTTTTGTATCCCTGCATGTAATGCTGTCTTCGCCTTCCAGCCCATACTATGCAGCTTTGTTACATCCATCAGTTTGCGGGGCGTACCATCCGGCTTACTCAGGTCATGTTGTATTTCGCCCTTATAACCTACAATATCTTTTATCAGTAATGCCAGTTCTTTGATAGTTACGTCTTCTCCGACACCAATATTCACAAATCCTTCTTCATTATAGGTCTGCATGAGAAAATAGCAGGCGTCGGCCAGGTCATCTGCATGCAGAAACTCACGCCGCGGATTTCCTGTTCCCCACATCACTACAGCCGGTTCATTGTTGACTTTGGCTTCATGGAATTTGCGGATCAGGGCCGGCAATACATGTGAATTATTGAGGTCATAATTATCATTCGGACCATATAAATTGGTAGGCATGACGGAAATGAAATTACAGCCATACTGGGCCCGGTAAGCATCACACATTTTAATACCGGCAATCTTTGCAATAGCATAAGGCTCATTGGTAGGTTCCAACAAACCCGTTAAGAGATATTCCTCTTTCAATGGCTGGGGAGCCAGTTTGGGATAAATGCAGGATGATCCCAGGAATAGGAGCTTTTTAACTCCCTGTACATAGGAAGCATGGATCACGTTGCTCTGGATCATTATATTTTCATAAATGAAATCCGCCCTGTATACATTATTGGCCTGTATACCGCCTACTTTGGCGGCTCCCAGAAAAACATAATCAGGCTTTTCTTTGGCAAAAAACTCATCTACAGCCTGCTGGTTGCGAAGGTCTAGTTCCCCGGATGTTCGCAAAAGCAGGTTGGTAAACCCCTCGCCTTTCAGCTTACGCACAATAGCTGACCCTACCATACCACGATGCCCTGCTACATATATCTTATCTGACTTATTCATAAGTTACAACTGGTAATAGCTTGCAAAATTAGCTCATTATTATTCAAACTGGTTACGCACGTAATAACCAGAATCCTTCAGTAAAACTTCTTTTCTGAATAGCTCTACATCATTGACTACCATTTCTTTTACCAACCCCGCCAGGTCGTATTTAGGTTTCCAGCCCAATTGTTGTTGCGCCTTGGTAGGATCACCGATCAGCAGATCCACTTCTGTAGGGCGGTAATAGCGCGCATCCACAGCCACTACTTCTTTGCCAATTTTCACCTGGAAATCAGGATTATTGCAGGCAGTTACCACTCCTACTTCCTTCTCGTCCTTCCCTTTAAATTCAACCTGAATACCTACCTCATTGAAAGCCATGCGCACAAATTCGCGCACAGGAGTAGTTACACCAGTTGCTATTACATAATCCTCCGGTTTGGGTTGTTGCAGGATCAGGTACATGGCCTCCACATAGTCTTTGGCATGCCCCCAGTCGCGTTTAGCATCCAGGTTACCCAGGTAGATCTTTTCCTGTAAGCCAAGTGCTATCTTGGCCACACCACGCGTGATCTTGCGGGTTACGAAGGTTTCGCCACGCAGCGGTGACTCGTGGTTGAACAAAATACCGTTTACGGCATACATATCATAGGCTTCCCGGTAATTGACCGTTATCCAATAAGCATACATTTTTGCTACAGCATACGGTGAACGCGGATAGAATGGTGTCTTCTCCGATTGGGGAATCTCCTGCACTTTACCATATAATTCTGAGGTAGAAGCCTGGTAGATCTTTGTTTTCTTCGTGAGGCCCAGCAAACGTACGGCTTCCAGGATGCGTAAAGTACCGATACCATCTGCATTGGCAGTGTACTCCGGCGTTTCAAAGCTAACATGCACATGGCTCATGGCAGCCAGGTTATAGATCTCATCAGGTTGCGTTTCCTGTATAATCCGGATCAGGTTGGTGGAGTCGGTCAGATCACCATAATGCAGCGTTAACTGTACGTTTTTCTCATGGGGGTCCTGGTACAGGTGATCAATACGCTCTGTATTAAACAGTGAGCTCCTGCGTTTAATTCCATGCACAATATATCCCTTCTTCAGTAACAGATCAGTTAAATAAGCTCCATCCTGCCCGGTAACACCGGTAATCAAAGCAACTTTTGCCATAGTATTTATCTGGTTATAAATTGAATAACTTTACGCACGGGCTTAAGCCAGGTCGTAAAAAAAAATGGTTTTAATTCATTCATGGCCCAGGCCTTCCTGTCTTCCTGGTTTGCCCTTAGCCTGTTCTTTATAGAGGCATTGCTTACACCGCCGGCCCGCATTTTCACCAACACCTTGGGAATATAATGTGCCCTGGCATTGTGCCGCACCATAATGCGCAGCATCATTTCATAATCGGCTGCCGACCGCAGGTCGGTATTGAAAAGCCCTATTGCTTCATAGATATTGCGGCGTACAAAAAAAGTCGGATGCGGCGGCATCCAGCCATAATAAAAATATCTCTTTTTATACTTTCCGCTCTTCCAATAACGGGTAACCGTCTGTATATCGTTTTGTTTCACATATTGCAGGTCCCCATACACAACATCCACAGCGGGATCCTTAAACGCTTCCATTACCTGCGAAAGTACGTCGCGATCATTATAGAAATCGTCTGAATTTAGGATTCCCACCACTTCTCCGGTAGCCAGTTGCAATCCTTTATTCATGGCGTCATAAATGCCCTTATCCTTTTCCGAAACCACCCGCGCCACATGCGGATAAGTGCGCACAATATCCAGTGTTCCATCCTTTGACAGCCCGTCCACAATAATATGCTCAACAGGTTGGTATTGCTGTTGTGAAACGCTCTCCAACGTATCGCGCACCGTGGAAGCGCTATTATACGTAGCGGTAATAATGGTTATTTTCATAACGCTCCCTCAATAAGTCGTTCGCGCACGGGTACAGCAGGATTCCCCTGATAAATAGTATAAGCATCCAGTCTTTTATTGGCCACCGACATAGCCGATAATACAGCATGCGATTCAACATGCACCCCTGGGCAAACCAAGGCTTTAGCTCCTATCCACACCCCATTCTCCAAAATAATTCCAGCTACCATCAGATCGAAAGTGGATTTGGTATAATCATGGTTACCTGTCAGAAGCATGGCTCCCTGGGAGATACACACGTTATTACCTATAGTAACATTAGCCAAGTTATCAATCCATACTTTCTCGCCAATCCAGGAATGATCTCCAATGGTTAATTTCCAGGGATATTTAATATTAACCGCCGGCTTTATGACTACTCCTTTACCAATTTTTCCGCCAAACCAACGCAGCAATATGCGTTTCAGGGAGGAAAAGGGATTCAGCGGGTTGATAAAAAAGCATACATTGATCAAATACCACAAGCCTCTTTTAATGGCTGAAGCACCGATCTCAGCCTTATACCAGTTATTTGAGTAAGCCGAAAGATCTGTTACCTGTTTCATTGAAATAATAAGGTGTATTGCGACAATGCATCAGAAGCAGTACTAAACTGATGTGCATACTTCCAGGCTGCCCCGGACCATTCGTCGTATTGTACCTGCTCCATATCCAGCATATCCTGTAAAGCCCTTTCAAAACCAATGCTGTCTGTCAGCGAAACATCCCATCCGGCCTTTACAGCTACTAGTTCACGCCAAGGCGTCTGATCGCTGATGATGACCGGTCGCCCGGCCGACAGGCCCTCAAAGATAGCATGACCGAAATTCTCCCCCTGCGTGGGCAGGCAAAAAACATGATGCGCCGCTATGATGACCGGCAACTCATGGTTGGGTTTCTCTCCTTCAAATTTCACCCTAACATTACCAGGTAGGGAAGCTGATAAACTACGGCATTGACCTACATACGCTTTATTTTCCTCACTGCCCACTATCGTCAATAAAGCCCTGCCTTTTAATCCTCTCAAACGTTCCAATAAAAAATGAAGATTCTTAATAGGATGCAATCTGCCCACAAAAATAATACTTAATTCACCGGGCTTTTTGGGCAAACTGCCCGGATATGCCTGTACATAAGCAGGGAAATTAGGGATCTGCGTTACACGTACCGTATCTCCAAATTCCTTTTTAATATCATTGAATTCCGTATCATCGGTTGCCTGAAAAGAAATATGCCGGTGCAGGGAAAGCCATTTGAAAACACGGAGGTATAATTTCTTCTTAAGGGATTTATACTGAAGCGCGCTTTTTCTCAACATCCCCCTTGGCGCCAGCACAACATGACTCTTCCATCCAACAGACCTGCTAATCAGCAAAGGATAGATGGTAAAGAATTTTGAAAAAAGGCTATTGAGATAAATATGGTCGGGGTTGATGTCATTGATAACTTCCCGTATATATTTCCAATGAAGATTTCCGGGTGAGCAATACAACACTTTAGCCGGCCCATCATAGAAAATCCAAGTATCAGTCTTTACACCATCGTAAGGGGCGGAAGAACCAAGATCGCGGTCGCTGGTAAAAACATATACATCATAATGATGTTGCAGGTGCCGGACAAAATTAACTGCCGAACGTATAGGTCCGCCTGCCTTAAAACCCGGATCGAACCAGTCTATAAAGACTAAAATAGATTTTCGCACTGATCAAATACAATATACAGGCATAAAAGGCCCGTGTAATAAAATCTTAGTTGCAACTGTTCTTTTCCATCCAATATTCCAGTACTACAAACAACCATAATTCCATCCAACGCACTTCCGGATCACCTTTCAGAAACCGCGCCCAATAATCCAACAGTTGTTTTCCCTGTATAAAATCACGCGATGCCATACGCTTCAGTCGCTGGTCACAAAAATCATACAATTCACGCTTCATCCATATCGCCCAGGGGAACAGAAATCCCTGCTTACGCCGGTGAACAATTTCAGGAGGCAACAGGTCCTGCAAGGAATCTACCAACAAACTTTTTGGGGTATGAGGGAACTTAAGCGCATCAGGCACTCCCAATACATACGTCACCAGGTCATGATCAAAGAATGGCTCACGTACTTCGAGGGATACTGCCATACTCATCTGATCAGTATCTTTTAATAAAGTGTGTTGCGTATAACCCAGGTATTCTGCTATAGAGACCTGGCTTAATGCAGGGAATTTTTCAAGATTACCATTTAGCGACAGCAGGTTACTCTCAAGCGCCGTTATATCATCTCCCAATCGGGTGAGCTTTGACAACAGGGATGGTGTAAATATTCTCCTGAAAGAGGGATAAAAAGCATTCACAGAGCAGGAAGGCGCTTTAAGCAACTGCTGTAATCTACCGGCCTTATTAGAGCCTTTGAGCGAATAAACCGTAGCTGCCAGCCGCCTCGCCCAACCAGTAGCACCCCATATTTTGTCAAACTTCTTCAATTGCAGGTATTGCCGGAAAAAAGGATATCCTGCAAACAGTTCATCGCCCCCGACACCAGACAGGGCTACGGTAAGGCCGCTTTGCCGGATGGCTTTTGATACCACGTAAGTATTAACACCATCTCCACTGGGCGTGTCCATCGCATCCAATGCATTCGTAAGTTCATCCAGGAAAACGGAAGGCTTCAGTAATACCTGGTTATGGTAGGTATTGAATTTCTTTGCTATCCGGGCCGCATATTCCGATTCGTCAAACTCTTTCTCGCTAAAACCAATCGTAAAGGTATTGGGCCGGGATTGACTTACTTCAGCCATAAGGCCTACCACGGCACTTGAATCTATGCCTCCGGACAAAAATGCTCCAATGGGCACATCACTTACCAAGCGGCGCTCCACAGCATTTCTTAACAAGTTACGGACCTGCTTTAATACCTGTTCTTTATCATGATAAGGCTGTTCTGCACTGGCCTCCGTAATGTCCCAATATTTTTTAGTGACTACTTCTGTACCCCGGATCCTGATACAGGAGCCGACTTCCAGTTGTTGAACATTTTCAATAATAGAGAGCGGGAAACCAACAGACTGGTAACTCAGGAACTCCCTTACAGCAGCAGTGTTGATCTTGTTGGGCACCAGCGCACTGGCTACGATACCCCTGACCTCAGATGCAAAAAGAAAACACTCCTTATTAATAAAATAATATACCGGCTTAACCCCCATCCGGTCGCGCGCGACGAGCAATTCTTCTGTTACCGTATCCCAAACGGCAAAAGCAAACATCCCCTTCAGGTAAGTCAGGCAATCTATGCCCCATTTAATATAAGCAGCCAGTAATACTTCCGTATCGCCATTGGTTGTAAAAGGATAGTCGTTTATACGCGCTTTAATATCCTGGAAATTGTAGATCTCGCCATTAAAAACGATCCTGTAACGGCCGGTATGGTCGGCAAATGGCTGATTAGCGGCATTAGACAGGTCAATAATAGATAAACGACGATGTCCCAATGCTACCCGGCCCTGCACATAGTCATTATGAGCATCGGGCCCCCGGTGCGCCATGGCATCCGTCATTTTTTTTATAACAGACGGATCCGGGACAAGACGATTAAAATATAGGATACCGGCAATGCCGCACATGGAATATAGTAATGGTTTTGGATGAGGGGTAGTAGTACAACAGATAGATTAACTTACTTGCTGAGCCGGCACTGCAGTGCTATTGTCATGGGAAAAGCGTTTTACCCCGGCGGTAACAGCCACTTTACGCCTGGCCTTTATAAATATATTGAGAGAAAACAGCGTCACCAATAGGTAAGCGCCCAGGGTGATATTGAATAAGACATTGAATTTCCTGAGTACCAGGCTCCGGAGAGAATAGCTATCCGTCTTCTCTTTGCCCATTGTCCAATACATAACATTCTTTATCAAGGGCATCACAAGTGGGATCTTATCCCAATTCGTATAACGTACGTCCTCATAGCGGTAGGCCATATTATAATCAGCGGGAACCTGTTGTTGATAATGTGCCCAGTCAGCTTTTACATCGGCAAAGCCGGCCAATTGCCCATTCTGTTTTCTAAAAAAGGTATTGTAAGAAGCATCCAATACTACCCAACCATAAGACGTTTTGGCTTCCACCAGGATATGTCCTGCTTTTTGATCATTTACCGTCATCTGCGGGAAGCGCACATCAATACTCATTTCCTGCAACAAGCGGCCTAATACATAGGCGCGGCTTCCACAGGCTCCCTGACCAGTCATTAAATCAATGCTGACCGGTTGAATAAAGTCTGCCTTTATTCCCTTTACCTGATGTGGCCCAAATACAGTTAATCGCCTTTCACCCAGCAGGTACACCACCTCTACGCTTTTTGTCAGCAAACTATCTTCCGTATTCACAAAGGAGGATAAGCCAGGTGTGGGCACCAGTCCACGTACATAGGCAGCCATGGAGGCAAACAGGTTATTTTCATACTGCTTTTCTGTATAGAAATAAAACAGCGATGCCAACAGGAGTCCATTCAAAAAAACAAGAATGTATTTTCCTTTTCGGCCGAGGAATGAATTTGACCGCATTATGCGTCGAAACAGGTTCATAAGGATAACGACATTAGTTGAATAGGTTCATACCGGTATCGGATTCAGGGGGTGTACTTCTGCATATTTAATACCAGTTTACATATTTGCATAAAATATAATCTCTATTGCCGGAAGTATGAATCCGCATACTACAAAAATTAAGCCTCTTTGTTGTGGACGTGGAATTAAAATGATATTAAATAATATTATCTATCATAATTACCCTGTCCTATAACATTCTTATATACCTGAAAATATTTTTCCGCAATGGCTATTGCCTCATATTGCTTCACATTCTTCAGGCCTTTTTGTATGATAGCCTCCCGGTAAGATTTGTCTTGTATAACCCGTTCAACACCTGCTCTTATTGAGGCGACGTTCAGAGGGTCTACCAAACAGGCTCCTTCACCAGCTACTTCTTTCATTGGGCTGATATTGCTGGTGATCACGGGGCGTCCGGATTTTTGCCCCTCGATAATGGGCAGACCAAATCCTTCGTAAGTGGATGGAAACAATACCATATCACTCTGTGCGTATACATCGGCTAATTCTTGTTCCGATAATCCCCAAAACCGGTGAAACGATATATTCTTTTTTTTCAGCAAGTCAATTTGCTGTTCATTAACCCAGCCTACAATAAAAAGATGGCAGGAGATATTTTCAAGAGCGTTAATGACCCTTTCCAGGTTTTTATTAGGGGTGGAGCCAATAAAAAGCAATACGGGACGGATTTCATTAAAAGCCCTGGGCGCAAAATAAAAAACCCCTCCCACCGGGTTAGGTACAATTATTACCTTTTCAGGAGAACATCCGGAATATTGAATGATTTCATTCCGTGATCTTTCTGAAATGGTGGTAATGATACGGGAATGCCGAACGGGTAAATTCAGGAAAAACAATTTTAGCACCCAGCGTTTAATACCTTTTGTGTTATGCAAAAAACCACAATCATGTATTGTAAGAATGGTCTTTGATGACGGAAGCACCAATGCCATATAATGAATGTCACCGGTAATATGGAATATGTCTGCAGAAACTTTACGCACTGCCCGAATATTCTTCCAGACAGCGGATGGTATTAATCGGGCATACGGCAGATACATCTCTTCAACCCTTATTTTTTGCTTAAGTGAAGTGATAACCTGGTTGAATACTTTTTCGATGCTAAAGAACCCTTCGCGCTTTGGACGATGGATCAGGCAGGCTCTATATGCCTTTAATTCTTTTTCCAAATAAAATAAACTTGTAGTTAAGCAGTTGGTTTGATATTAGCTTTACTGCGTCCCATAAGAGGGAAGTTCTCTTCTACGGCTAAACCCTCTTTTTTCCTTTTGTACACCAAACCATACCGGCACTATCTTATACAATAACCAGATAAAAAATGCTGATTTAATTAAAGAGTTAAATATCTGCAAAGTATCCGTTTCAGCTGAATAGGTAATCTGGTAAAATAAAACAGGAATCCATAATATTATTAAAGGCAGTCTCCTGCTGATCGAAAAAACCATTCCATAAGCCCATCGTATACAAAAACCCAGGATAAACATGAATACAATACCACCTTTTACGCCAAAACTTCCATAAGCTTCTCCCAGCGGGCCGACATTTGTTGACCATCCCTTTATGGATACTCCTGCATAATACTTCATGTTAAATTTCCCTCCCGCCTCCGGTTTATCCGGCCATAAAACCCTTGGCACAAATGCAGAAGAAAAGGAAAGAAAAAGTTTTTCCCCGTTATCATAGGGTTGAATCTGGGGTATCCGGTGCATTACCATGGAAATATTAAATCCCTGGTTCGTCCTGTAATAAACCGGATAATAAGCTTTTGCTGAGAAGAAGCTACCCTTTGACACTTGCTCAGAAAACAAATTTAAAAAAAGCTCCGTCTTATTACCAGTATACTTATTTTTCCATGTTTCATTTCTGTATTCCGGCTTGATATTCTGTACGATTATTAATATAAAAGCGCCAACAAAAAACAGGAGTATTTTTTTAAGAAAGCTTGTTTTGGATCCCAGAAAGAAAAACGAAAACAGTGTGATCCCCATATACGCTACTATTGTAAACATCCCGGTACGCAGCGCATTAAAAATTATAAATAATGTAAACCCTGAAAGAATAACCCATCTGTACGGAAAAGAAGGCAGGTAATAGACATACAACAATCCGGCAAATGCTGAGAAATAAAATAAAAGGAAGAGGAACTGTACCTCCTGTGGCAGGAACCCGGAGATAAAAAACATCATAACCCCAATAGACAGTATCGAGATGCTGATTTTTTTCATAGCAGGGTTTTCCAATACAAGCTTAGCTCGTTCAATAATTTGCTTTAATATGGCACCGTGATCTGTCTTGTGTTTTCTATTAAGCGGCCAGCATAAAGCAGTTGTGAAAGCTATGGTGGCAGGTAAGGCGAAACCAAAATAAACGCTTTCAGAAACAGCCATTTTCTTTATCCAAAATCCGAAATTCAGTGAAGCGCCCTCTTTTATATAGAAAGTGTATCCCAATGCAGGCATAGCTAAGCAAATAAAAGAAGCATGTAAAGCTATCATTTCCCGTAATACAATGCCCGTTCCCAGCTTATCCAATATCATTATTACCAATACGCCAAGGAATAGTAGCGTAAGAGGGAAATACCAATCAGTTAATAATGACAGAATAAATATTACTACCTGAAGGGATGCCAGTAAATATGACCTGAAGTCTTTCATTATTTTTGTTAAGCTTACAAACGATGCTTAATCAGTCATCTCAACACGTACTCCGGAATAGAATATAGCATGTATAGCATGCAGAATATGCTCAAAACTCCATAGTCTGATAATTTCCTTAGATTGATTGCCCATGGCAATCAACTTCAAAGGATCAATAGAGCCACTTAACTGCGAATATAACTCCTGAACATTGCCTGTTTTAAAAATAAAACCGTTTACGCCAGGTTTAATGAGATCTATAGCTCCTCCCACCTTGTCACTGGCAATAACCGGTATCCCACATGCCATGGCCTCGTTCAATGCCAATCCCCAGGTCTCGCCAGGGCCACTCGATGGCAATATAAAAATATTGCCCAATCTATATACTACCGGCATAACACTTTGATTCTGAAAGTCCAGAAATTTAACACTTCGCATATTAGCAGCTTTTTCCTTTAACTGCTGTTCCATTTCGCCATTTCCGACCAACAGAAATTTAATCTTGTTATTGGTTATTTTTTTCGCCAGTTCCAACAATATTTCCGGATTCTTTTTGGGCTCTAGCTTGCCCGCAAACAAAACAACTATATCATCTTCACAATACCCTAATTTAGTACGCCATGCCTTTGCCTGCCGGGCAAGTTCACCATGAGGGTCCGCAAAACGGTTATTGTCGATAGCATGGGGTGCAAATACAAGCTGCTGATCTCGTAGGCCGTGCGTAGTGAAATAAACTTTGTTATTCGTTCCGGCATATAAAGCAATATCAATATGACGGTACACCCACTTTAGGAATATTCTCCGAACCGCTCTTTTAATACCACTTTTTTCATCCAGCAGCGTAGAATCCCCTCTGAACAATACGGGCACTTTCTTATGGAAATAACGTATACAATTCAAATGACTCTGAAAACTCCAACCGAATATGAGTATAGCATCCGGCTGCCAGGTAGCTACTTCCTTATTCAATCCGGGATTGACAATCCCTTTAAAATGATGGCTCCCAGGGCTGGCTGAAGTATTCTCAACAAATGTATAATCATATCCCTTCAGCAAAGGGATATCCCACTGTATTACTTTCCCAAACCCTGCATCAAAGTTACCACCCTTTATCGATTGCCCCCATGTATAAAAAACCTTCACTGTCAACCTCTTTGATTGAGCCAATAACTCAAACCAGGGTGCATTATATTGAATGGGATGTGTTGTAATGATCGCCAACCGTTTCATTGATCAATCCTCGAAATTAGAAAGTATGGCCCAATACCTGAATGGCAGGACTCGTTTTAATTCGTTCATTAATAAAATCCATATCTCTGAGGTAGAGCATATTACCATGCTGCTGCGTATCCATTTTGATCAACTTCCGCTTAAAAGGCTCATATTGATATGCATTGAAACCCAGCGATTCTAATTTCCGTTTTATATCTGCATCATCATATCCATAGTGCTTACCCGATCCGTTCAATTCAATAATGATCGCCTTTAATGCCGGATTTTTCAAGGTAGCTGCTGCACCGTTCAGTACCTCCGTTTCAAAGCCTTCCACATCAACCTTCATGAGTAACGGGACTCTTCCTTCCATAACATTGTCGAGAGTATCCACTTTTACTTCCAGTACCGATGTTTCCCAATCGTCTTCCTTAGCAACATGATTCATAGTATCCAGTCCATTCGTAAATTTAAGAGACCCAAGCTTCGAACCAAGTCCGATATTCAGTGCAGTTACCTTTCTTTCGATTTGATTAATAGCGATATTATTCTTTAAGATTTCATAAGTAGCAGGAATGGGTTCAAAAGCAATAGCATTGGCGCCTCTGTGACCTGAAGCCAGTAAAGTATAACTGCCAATATTAGCCCCAATATCCGCAAATAGATCTTCCGGTCTCAGCAGGTGCAATAGAAAACCCATATCTTCAAAATCATGAAGACCCGCATACAAATTCCCGGTAGCTCCGGTCATTCCTCTTTTTATGATCAACTTTGTATTACCAATAAATGGGTAGGTTATGGGATAAGGTAACAGGCGTGAACCTATTTGCCACTTCAGGAACCGTTTGACAGAACCCAGCCGGTTATTCCTGTTCAGCGGATGATTAATAATAAACTTCAGCACCTGTACAACAGACATATAGTTGAAATATTAAGTAATGAAAATAAAATCAACGCTCGGCAAGAGCCGGATTCATGGCAACTTTATCAGATTTATACCTGATAGAGGTGGAAAGTTTTTTAAAGTACTGTTCGATAAACCTATAAAAAAGGAAGCTGAAACCAATACATACTAAAAATGCCGCTACTACAACGATTTCCCTGATCAATACATTTTGAATGCGTGCCTCACAAAGATTAATGATGCTCCCGCCCACGGCTCAATACGGATAACCCTCTTTTTAAGGAAAGTACCCAGGTTATTGGGAGTATAATTTTTTACAAACATTGCATATGGGATCACAAAAAATACTTCTACACCTGTCCATCCGTACGATCCGATTTTCCGCATGGTATTATCCTCAGGCAAAAAATGCTTATTGCCGGCACTTAGATGGAAAAAACACACCATCGCTGAAGCTATTCCGCGCAATAATTCAATGGAGAGGATTTCCTTGGTTAGGTCTATCTTCTTAATTCCGAAACCCATTTATTACTTTATTAAAGAATTCTACCTGTTCTTTTGTTCGCTGCTTCGCCATATAGGGCTCAAAGGCCGGCATATTAACCGGTACGGCTTCCAGGCTGCTTAACAGAGTTTTGAACTGTTCCATACAAGCATCCACATATTCTTCTGGAGAATGATGCAAATGATCAAAAGCCAACACACTTTGGGGATATACCTCTTTCAGCACCTTCAGTACGCTGCTTTCCCTATAAAAAACAGCCAGCAACGTTTTCTGAGTAATTATATAAGGGTATATCTTGGAAGCTGTATAAGAAGTATCTGTCGATCCCGGCACCAGTAACATATCCGCCTTTTTCTTTAAAAGGAACAAAGTTTCAAAATAAGGTAACCGGTCAGGAATTTCGGTAACATAGTCTCCAACCTGCAACGCCCTGGCCAACGGCTCAATAGTCTTTTGGCCCTTGCCAGCCTGAGCATAGCTTGTCCCCACAAACCACAAATGCACTTTACCAAAAACTTCCGGCATACGTTCAATTCCCTTTGCCAGAGCACGAAAAATGATCTCCAGCGCAAACTTTAAATCATGCCCGCCCCGTCCAACATATACTATATTAGTCCGATCTGTAGAAAAGTTAATCTTATCCACCTCCTGCACGTATTTTTCCATCACGGAAAAATCCTTACCCGAAACACCAAATGGAATCACCCGGAATTGTTCCTTTTGCATACCAGTATAACGTTGCAGGAACATATCACAATACCCCTGTGAAACACTGATGATGCCATTAGCTTTAGGAACTGTTTTACCCTCCAGGTATTTATCAATATTATAAGAAATAAAAAATTTTGGGGGACGCTCGGACCTAGGCTTATCGAGGTAAAAATCACTTCTCCACGGGTCCTGGATATCTAGTATAAAAGGTACACCAAACTTCCTTTTCCAGCCGGGTCCCAGCGCCATTACATGAAAGGCGGTGGTTGAAAAGTAGACTAAATCAAATTTATGCTTTTTCAACAACTCATTGCCTTTCCGTTTTATCTGGAAATAGGAACGTATAGATAAGCTGCCTAACCCTAGTTTTCTTGTATAGCGTACATCAAAGGCTTTTACTTTGTGTACTTCAATATCAGCAGGAAATGTATGTGACAGTAATGGATCAATACTATAGGATTCTATATATCGCTCATCCACGGTAATAATTACGGGCTCCCAGCCCATTTCCCTGAAATAGGGAAGGCTCTGCCGTACGCGGTGCATATCGGCACTGTTCACTGGCGGAAAATGTGGTGCTATGATCAACACTCTCTTCATCTTACCATCAAATTTTCCCATTGTTGGGATAACTTTTTATGCTCGTTTTCCCAACTTACATTTTGATTAATACTAAATCGTGAAGCTTTATTTTTTCTTATTTCAGGTAAGAAATCCAATGTTTTTTGAATTGAAGAAATTAATGCTTCTTTATCACTTATATCAATGATACACGTATGAAGAGGAAATTGCTGCGCAAATTGTTTTTGAGCCGGTGTATCGCTGGCTAAGATATAAAGACCAGCCTGCAGATAAGCCCAAATTTTATTAGTAAGACATATCTTACGATTCTCATCCACGCCGTTTATCTCAAGTGCCAGGCCAATGTCATATTTTCCCAGTGTGCTGTTTAATAATTCCTGGCTCGTTGGCGGTTTGACTTCAACGAACTCGTATTTTCTAAGAACCTTTTCATAAAATTCAGGGTCCAGATTTCCTATCAGTGTCAACTGAAGACGCCCGGTAAAATGCCCCAATAAAGGTAGTATTCCATCGAGTCCCCTATTAAAGCTTATATGCTGGGAAAACCAAACAAGGTTCATTTTTTCATCAGAAGCCTTGTCAGGTTGGTTATATAATGCAAATTCCTTTGCAGGGAAAACGTTATTAATTTTGATTGTATTCTTTAAGTTCAATTCATTGAAGAGAGATAATGTAGCATCGTAAATCATAGGAGATGCAAAAGAAATGTAGGAAGCCTCTGGTAAAATTACTTTCATTAATCCAGTAACCGCCCTTCTGATTAAAGGGTCGTTATTCTCACCTGGATGAAAATCTTCTACATCTATTGCAAAGGGAACTCCTGTTTTACGCGAAAACCACCAGGCAGGATAGAACGCTCCGGGATTGTGAGCAATAATCAGATCAAACGAAGGTCTTTCCTTTTGCATAGCCCGGAGTAATGTAAATGTTCTTTTATCAGTAGCAACAGCACTGATAAGCGTGGAATGCCAACCCATCCGATATAGAATTTTCGCCCCTGCTCCTAAAAGAGAATTCATTAACCAGGGGAAAAAGGGCTTTCTTGATGTTTGTAAAGAATAATATTTTATCCCATTAAGTGTTTGCCTGATTTGCTTCTCCATTTCCCGGGTCCAGTTGGCCATATCAAAGGCATACACCGTTACTGCATATCCAAGTTGTTGTGCTACTTCAATTTCTTTACGACAGCGGGGATTACTGGCCAGATTGGTGCTGGTTATAAACAGGATATGCTTCATGAACATTGCCTTGCTACCAAGGCCTCAATACTTGAAATATGTGACTGATAGGTATTACTCATCGAAAAAATTATGCGCTCCCTTTGTCTATCCACCGGCTCTCCTTCCTTAACACGCCGGACCACCCGGGCAAACAGATCGGCATAACCACTATTATCCCTGGTTTTCAACATATCGACCAGGTTTGAATCCTTATAGGTAGATATATAATGAGAAACCACCGGCTTACCGGTGCTCAGGTATTCCATAACTTTATGGGAATTGGAACCATCCCATATTTTACTGATATTAAGCTGCCAGCAAAGCCAGAAAATATCTACCTTTTTACATTCCTCACTCAATACAGATGGATGCACCGCACCGCGTAATATGACATTGGGCTGTGATCGCAAAAACTCAATAAAAGCAAAAACCTGGGGATTGTTGAAAGCAACTAAATTTCCCTCCTTTTCATACTGACCCCAAAAAATAAATTTAATATTTGGATGAGCTGTTATAACCTGCCGCATTGTTTCCCTGTCGGGAGCTTCCATCAGCAGGTTACCAACATATCCTACTGTTATATCTTCTTTCGGATGGCTTTGGTCATTTTTCAGTTCACTTAAATAACCTGTGGCGGTCTCGGCAAAAAAACGGTTCAGGCCATGATTGATAAACTGAACATTTTTCCCTGTCAGTTTTAATAAGTCAATAATGGAATCAGAAACGCCAAAACAAATATCTGCCGTTAAAGACTCTTCAGGAAGGAAGTGCTGGCTAAAAAGGTCTGCAGCAAAAAAGATGCTGACAGGGGCCTTAAACCATGTAAGGTTCAGGAACCGATAAGGGTCAAAACACCAAACCACATCCGGAAGTTTACCAATCGCTTTTCTTAAATACGTGATCTGTCCCCAAATGAGTACTCTGTAAATAAATCCCGGTAAGAATCGTTTTCCCCGATAAATTGGCCGGTACTTTACGACATATAATGATGCGTGTTCTCCGGAAGGTACAATACGAATACCTTTATTGTTCAAGTCGGGAGGTTCGATAAAATAAACTTCATTCCCCCTCTCTGCCAATTCGATTGCATAATGATGCTTGGAAATACGCATGGTACCCCACTTCTCAGAGGAAAGTATATAGACCGTCTTATCCTTGAACAGGAAACCCATATCTCTTTAGGAGTTATAAAATTCAGCAATGCTTTGAGCAACATATTGAATATGCTCATTGGTAAGTTCAGGGTACATGGGCAGGGAAAGTATCTGTTCCTGGTAAGCCGCTGAAACCGGAAAATCCTCACGAATGGCTTGTAAGTGCCGATATGCCTGCAAAAAAGGCAGGGGGGTAGGATAATGTACTGCAGTTTCAACACCATGCGCTTTCAGGTAAGCGGCCAGTTCATTACGCCGTTCTGCCCTGATGACATACAAATGCCATGTATGACGGGAATCCGGTCGCTTTCCTGGTATTTTTATTTGAGGAATATCCTTGAGGCATTCATTGTAATAAGCAGCATTAGCAATACGTTGTTCTGTCCATTGGTGAATATAAGGCAATTTGGCGCCGAGAATAGCTGCCTGCATACCATCCAGCCGGCTGTTAATCCCTTCTATATGGTGTTGATGCTTTATCAGGGCCCCATGATTTGCGTACATCCGGCACTTTTCAGCCAATACATCATCGTTAGTAATAATGGCGCCGGCATCGCCATAAGCCCCCAGGTTTTTCCCGGGGTAAAAGCTCAAGGTTCCGGCAATACCCCAGGTTCCCGCATTACGTTCTTTATGCTGAGAAAAATGAGACTGAGCACAATCTTCAATAAGATAAAGATCTCTTTTTTCGCAAAGCTGAGCAAGCACTTCTATATCAGCCATCTGGCCATATAAATGTACAGGTATGATGGCTTTTGTACGCGGTGTAATTTTTTCTTCTACCTTTTTTATATCAATGGTAAAATAATCAGCTTCAATATCCACAAACACCGGCGTGGCCCCCGTTTGTCCAATGGTTTCAGAAGTAGATATCCAGCTACAGGCAGTAGTGATCACCTCATCGCCAGGGCCAATACCCAACATTTTTAACAGGATATAAATAGCATCTGTACCATTTGCACAACCGATACAATGTTTAACCCCATAAGCTTCGGCAAAAAGTCGCTCAAATGTTTTCACATGAACCCCGCCTATAAAAGCTGTTTCCTCAATAACCTGTTCAATAGCGGCATCAATAGCCGTTTTAATAGAATCATATTGCTTTTTCAAGTCGACAAATGGTACTTGCATTCAATGAAATATTGGTAATTAAATATCCTTGTTTAAAAAGATTTCCACCAGTTCCACTCCCTCGTATCTTCTGCTGTTTTTTGAAAAGCCACCATGCTGGAGCGAAGCCCCAGCTTCACATCGCTTCTCAATACCGAATCATTCAACAACTCGGAACGCCATTTTTGAGGTATAATACCCGATATCAACTGAACACCTCCTTTAACCTTGTCAAACAGTTTCCGGCTTTTTGTTGCTGATGTCCCCATTGAAGATCCTTTATATTGAAGGCAGGGATAGTTGTACAGGTAACGGAGGCATTTATTAATCGCCGGCATCTGAACATCGTCAATCACTAATACTCCGCCTGGTTTGAGCATTTTCACCAGGTAAAATGCATCCAATAAAGTATGATCAAAAGTGTGATAGCCGTCAATAAAGGCGAAATCAAATTTCTCCGCTTTATCCAGTAAGGCAGGCAATGCAATTTCTGACCCCTTTTCAATAAGCTTGTATTGATCATGACCAAACATTTGCAACAGGTTGATTCCTTTGCTTTCCCAATAAGTGGTCTGAAACGGATCAATGATAGTATGTTGTCCTCCACTTGATGCAAGCGCATCCATTATCACTAAACTGGAAGCCCCTTCTGCACAACCGATCTCAATAGTATTTTGGGGTCGTAATTCCCGTATCAGGTTGTCAATAAATGTTGCTTCTTCAAAATCTATGGCAGAAGTAAATACCACTTTAGAACCGTTTTTCTGATAAGCCTGGTCCTTGATAATTTCTGCTACTTTATTTTTCATAATAATTCTTATATAAGCAATACAGTATGTTGAACTCTTTAATAAGGCTAACCGACTTTACAATCGCATCCGGACATAACTATTTGTGATTATATTTTTCGCAACAGGGCAGCTGGATTACCGGCATAAATACCAGGCTCAGTAATGTCCTTTGTAACCACAGCTCCGGCGCCTATCACGACATTATCACAAATAGAAATGGGAAGAATTGTTGCATTCGATCCGAGAGAAACGTTATTACCGATAACAGTATTCTTCCATTTTGTTTTATCGCCCCGTGCCGGCCCCCCTGTCTCGAACAAATCATTTATAAACATCACGCCATGCCCGATGAAACAATCATCACCGATCGTAACCAGCTCACATATAAAACTATGGGATTGCACTTTAGTCCGGTCGCCAATGACCACGTCTTTCTGTATTTCCACAAAAGGGCCAATAAAGCACCCTTCCCCAATTTTGCAGCCATACAAATTAACCGGGTTTACCACTTTTACATGCTCGCCGAATATTACATCGTTCCGGATAGCGCTTTCAAAAATTATAGGATTGTTCATAATTGCATAGCAGTATAAATCTTATCGATAATTTCTACTGTTTTAAGGCCTTCAAAACCATTAGTTGCTATTACACCATTACCTGTCAATACGTCTGCCAGGTTTTGATACACCTTATCATGATTAGACATAGACCCCTGGTACTGGCCGTAATTATTTGGAGGATTGCCAGGTGGCAGGTCTTTAATTTCGAGTCCTTCTATTTTCTGGTATTCCAGTTCATTCAAATACTGTCCACCTATCTTCACCGTTCCTTTTTCTGCAAAAATGGTAAGAGACCCTTCCATATTTTTCTCATGACAATTAACCGTATAATTAATCGTCCCGATAACTCCATTATAAAACTTCATGCATACCGTTCCTGCATCTTCAAATTCAATAATATTTTCATGATGATAATTATTACCGAATGCATGCACCGTCTTTACATCACCTACCAGCCAGTACAATAAATCTATAAAATGACTGAACTGGGTATATAAAGTTCCGCCATCCAATAAACGGGTTCCCTTCCAGGAATTTTTATAATAAGCATCATTCCTGTTCCAGAAACAATTTAACTGCACACTGTAAATCTTACCCAGCCGTCCTTCTTCAATTATTTTTTTAACTGCAGCCACAGGCGGATTAAAACGGTTTTGTTTTACAATGAACAAACGCCTGTTAGCCTTTTCAGCCGCATTGATCATCTCCCCGCAATCCTGTACATTAAGCGCCATCGGCTTTTCACACAATACGTGAAAACCTGCCTTTAACGATTGAATGGCATGCTCGGCATGTAATCCATTGGGTGAACAAATAGCAATCACATCAATATCAGGGTGTGCCAGAAACAAATCAGCTAATTGCACATAGGAAGCGGCCCCGTATTTTTCGCCCAGTTCGAAAGCCTTTTCTTTAATAGTGTCGCACACTGCCACCAGCGTACCTGTTTTCTCAATGTGCTCTGCATGGCGCTGGGCAATTCGCCCACAGCCAATAATACCAAATTGCAATGTTGTTTTTTTCATGTTATTTCATAACCAATTAAATACTGAATCCTGTAGGGAAACTTATTAAAACGCCCATGCCTTTCTTTTGGTACACAAACATACTGCCTGCAGCCACCGCTGAAGCCCCTGTTTGCACTGCTTTGATAAAGTCACCGGTATTACCGGCTCCGCCACAGACAATCAACGGAATGCCGATTGCTGGTGCTACCAACTTGACAAGTTCCAGATCATACCCACCCCATGTACCATCCTGCTCAATTGAATTGAGCAGAATTTCACCGGCGCCATTCGCCTCCAGTTGCTTCACCCATTCAACGGGGGTCCAGTTGGTACTTTTAGTCCCCGAATGAGAATAGGTTTTATACTTGCCAAATAAATTCTTTTTTACATCAATAGCACAAACTACGGCCTGGGCGCCATAAATATGTCCAATTTTTTCTATTAGTGATATATCATTAAACAAAATGGAATTCAACACCACCTTTTCATACCCGGCATCAAATACTTTTTTCGCATCTTCCAATGTTTTAATCCCCCCCCCATATCCCATCGGCATAAAGGCTTCTCCTGCTATTTCAGTAATTTTTTTATAATCAATGGCACTTCCATCTAAAGAAGCATTATAATCCAGCACTACCAGCTCATCCGCTTCTTTCTCATTAAAGATCTTAACTGTGTTAATCGGGTCACCTACATACGCAGCATTTTTAAACCTTACTGTTTTATACAAACCGCCCTTGCGCAATAACAGAACCGGGATGATCCTTATACGACTCATACAGTTATCTTGGAAAAATTTTTTAATACAGCCATCCCAAACTTATGGCTTTTTTCAGGATGAAACTGTGTACCATAAATATTGTTCTTACGGAATGCACACACAAATTCATACCCATACATGGCAGTGGCACTTATTTCACCAAGCTGCTCAAACAAAAAATGAAAAGTATGTACATGATAAAAACGTGGCTCTACCGGTAGATTTATCCACAAAGGGCTTTCATCAGCCAGTTTTATATCGCTCCACCCCATATGAGGGACCTTCAGGCCATGTAAACGGCTCTGATCAAAACGTACTGTAACTGCGTCCACCCATCCCAAGCCATCTACATTCCCTTCCTCACTATGTTTGGTAAGTAACTGCGCACCCAGGCAAATCCCCAGTACCGGTTTCCTTTCTTCCAATACCAATTGATCCAGCAGCTGCTTTAATCCTGACTCATGCAGATTATCCATTCCTTTTTTGAAATGACCAACCCCGGGAATAATCAGGCGATCCGCTTTGCGGATTTCATCCGGCTCACTAGTAATAATGGCCTGTAATCCCAGCCGCTTGTGCATATTAAGAATAGACGTCAGGTTACCTAAACCATAATTTACGATAGCTACCATTATTTAACAGGAAAAAAAGTGCGGTAAATTTTTTTAAATGGCTTCAAAATAGGATAACGGATATCAATTGGTTTCTCATAATCAAAATCATAATGGCTACGCGGTGGTAGCTTCATCAAAGCATCAAACTCTTCAGCACTAAAGCCAAACTTTTTCAATACAAACTCATAATCAATTATAAATTGTTGCGAATCGTATATTGGTTTTTCTAACTCTTCTATGGCCTCTGCCTTAGACAACTGACCTCCAAAAATTAAATCAGACAAATGCGCTTTCCTCTTGTCAATATTAAACTTTGTAGGCAAAATATATCCCTGATAAAAACGTGTCCATACTGATTCATAATGTTTTCCTCCATAATCACGCCACCCCAATTCATTTTGTATAAGTTCCTTTACCCTTTTCTTATTATAATCCACGTAATTTAATAACGAAACAGATTGTATGCCTATTATCTGCTGATAATATCTTTTCACCTTGGCATCCATGAACGGAAAAGTCTTCAATGGCAAAGTCCCGTAACGCTTATGAATCGATTTTATATTAATATGGTCTGTTTTAGAATAGATCCAGCTTGAGGGAAGCGTCTGTTCAGTCTGCACATTTGTACCACTAAGGATAAATCGGATTTTTCTTTCACCCGCCAGACGATACATTGTAGCAAAAATGGCATGATCAGTAATCGCTTCGATATCCACCACTGATGCCTTTAAATACGCTATTTGCAGATCGCGAAACTCCTCCCAGTTAATCACATAAGTAAAAAGGTCAATCCCTAACCTGTTTACAATATTTTCAATATTCTGTACGGCCAACTCTGAATTCCAGCCGTTATCGAAATGAACAGCAAGAGGGCGTAGGCCTAGTTGCTTTGACAGGTAGGCAATATAGGTGCTGTCTACACCACCGCTTAAACCCATAATACAATCATATGGCTGGTTTTTACCGGCTTCTTTTATCTCATTGGCTATTGCTTCCAGCTTCGCCTTAGCCTGCTCCCCATGTAGTATTATTCCAGCTTCTGCCTTTTTATATGCATAGTAATAATTACTGATACCCTTCTCATCAAAACGGATACTTGGATCCGCAATGGTATCCATTACAGAAACGGTGCACTGCTGATAATCCTGGTCAATATGCTCCACTAATCTTTTAATTTATAAATTGATACAAAGGCTTTCGAAGCATCTTCTGTTTCTTTTTAAAAACTCCGATTTATACAAAATATTTTTTCAGAGATAAAAAGTATGATTCAAAGAATTTATAAGAAAACAAAGACACTAGGAAAACAGCAACTATTATGAAAGGAAAACTTACTATCGAACTATTATACTTAAAATAGCGTAAAAAACCGCTATCAAATACCTGAGCAGAAAATAACTTGTCCATTGAATTTTTTAGGTATGGCTGAAGAAGGACTAACACCAGGTAGTGATATATATATGCCATATGAAACCTGTCCGACGCGTTGAACCCATTTATTCTGCAAAAACCTTCCCCATATCCCTGTAAATGGTCTTGTTACAACTCGCCCAACCCAAAAGAAGCCAATTACACATATACAAAAACGTATAAAAATCAGGTAACGGTCTTCCGATTTTCCTTGCCCATAAATAATACTAATGTATAAAAAAGTGAGAAATGCCGGTATAGATAACCACTTGGCATACCGGATCAGTTTAGGCAGTTGCTGAGGAATGATATTTTTAATGCAGGCCAGCGCGGCTCCTGTTATTAAAGCAATTGAGCAGGACAACGTATGGAAGTAATTATAATTCTGGTTTAAATTATTAAAATTGAAGAATATAAATCCTGTAGCCACGAGCAGTATGCTTATGATAAAACCTATTATCCTGTTAGAAGGGATCAGCAACATCATAACAGGCCATAAAATATAAAACTGTTCTTCAACAGCCAGCGACCATAAATGACCTGTCAAAGTAGAACCATCGTCGTATATATCATAAAAGTTGATACTATAAAACAGTCCCCACCATTTATGGTCATTTACCTGTGAAAAGAAAAAAATCAACAGAATTGACCAATATAAATAATACAAAGGGAATATGCGCAACGTACGACGCACATAAAATACCTTAAGTCCACTAGCTACAGAATGTCGCTTTTTTAAACTCAATAAACTCTCTGTTATCAAAAATCCACTGATAACAAAAAACAAATCCACTCCCGCATTTCCTGACAGAAAAAAATGACTTACATGAGGATTAATAAAATGTTGAAAAAGTACTCCAAAAATACTAACAAAACGTAAGCCGTCTAACTGGCTGTAATACGAAAGCTTTAAACGTGAAGCGCCAATCTGTTCATTTTCCAGATCAATAATATCCATCTTAACAAGGGGACGGTCAATTGTCTTCTCCATATGAGACAGCCAGTTTTTTTCTATACTTTTCGAACTTATCGGCCCTAATGTACCCATGATACCTCACCTTTACTTCAAAGGGTATACACTTCTCTTTTTCAAGCTCCTTGATTTTTTTGGCAGGAACACCACCAACTAAACAATGCCCTTCAGCAAAAGATTGAGTAACCACTGCTCCAGCACCCACTATTGTCCAATCGCCTAATTCAACACCTGGCATAATCTTAGCTCCTGCACCTATCCAGCAATACTTCCCAATCTTTACAGACGCACATATATGTTTCCGGCTATCATACAAATCATGATTAGCTGTTACAATAATAACATTTGGCGCTATTTGCGTATAATCGCCAATCGATAGCCCCCCTCTTCCGGTTATATAACACCCCTTCATAATTCCAGGGTAAGCGTCGACCCCAACCATGATGTTTTCCACATCATATACCTGACTTGTCCAATGCACCGGCCAATAAGCTTTACTATTCCCTCCAAGATTCAGTATTTTCTGTTTAAACCAGAACGCAAAATTAACATGCCCCTGGTAGTCGCTTGTTTCATGAATAAACCTGAAATATGGCAACTTGGTGATCAAAACGATCGGTATTTGCAAAGGTCTTCTAAAAAAATAGCGGATCTTACCTAACATAATACTGGGTCATTCTGACAAAATTATCTTTAACAGCATACGACCTGAACATTGCTAGAGCATATAATAGATTCTTCAGAATCTTCTTTTTCTCTGATTTTAACAATCCACCCGCTGTTGCTGCGTCTAACGGAATATTTTCATCCCGGAGATATCGGATCTTTATCTCTTCGTATATTTTAATATGCTGACGATAATGATTCACCTCCTGCTCACCGTGTTCCCTGTACCAAACAATACCATGAGGCATCAATAGTACAGGATATCGCTGCGCAAGGCGGTGCCACATTTCGAAATCACCAGCCATACGGATAGGATTAAATCCTCCTATTGCCTCAAACACATCTTTTCTAATTATCGAGGAAAGTGGCGCTTTATGAAATAAACCAGGACCTTTATAATTATACAAATACGCTTCGGCCGGAGAAAGCAAAAAAGGGAATGGTTTCTCTAAAAACTGATCAAGAGAACACAATCCCCACCCGGCTTCAGGAAACTGCTCCATCATTTCCACCAGTATTTGAAGGCCCCAAGGATAAATATAATCGTCCGCATCGACATATTTAAGGTACTTGCCACTGGCATAGCTGGCAGCCTTATTTCTGTTTGGGTAATCGCCCAAGTTGTTTTCGTTTACAAAAACCTTAACACGGCTATCGGCCAATCTGTATTTATTTGCAATAGCCAACGTTTCATCTTTTGAACCGTCGTCCGTGATGATTAATTCAAAATCTGTTAAGGTAGATGCTAATACACTATCTATCGCATTGGCAATATATTTTTGCCGGTTATATGCAGTCATTAACACACTTACCAAGGGTCTTTGCATAATAGTATCAGGGGACTTATAAAGGCTTTATTGCCTGAGGAATCTGTTTGCATAACTGGTTATGCTTTTCTTCCAAAATATTTTCGCCTTCTGCTAATGATTGATAAAAAAGCATTGCCGCCTTATTTATTTCCTTCCTCACACGAACATTATAACGAAACCATTTCCATTTATCCGACCACGCTATCCGGCTTTCCAGTGCTAGTAACTTAACAACTTTTAACTTCTGCAGTATGTCAGTCTTAACATAGGCAGGCGTAAAACCAAAATACTTATAAAAATGATAATGCGCCGTAAATAGCCGCTTCACCGTATATTTTGGATCTTCCAGATGATAGTGATGTACACGCGCATGTTGATTGTACACTATAGTGTACCCCTTCAATAATGCGTCCTTCGCCCACAATGCATCTTCTGCAAACATTACCTCCCTGAAAGGAGTTTCCATCAACGCCGTTTTACGATACATAGCCGTTACATCATCCCAACCACAAATCTGCCGCTTTACAGAAGGCGATAGCTTTTCAAACTCCTGTGTTGTAAACTTGTATTTAATAATACTAGGTAATGATGTCGGCCTAAACCATTCCACAGGATTTTTATCTATATCATGCGGAACTATCTGTTGCCCACATACAGCCGCTACACATTCTTCATCAAATCCGTCCAATAACCGTTGCATCCAGTATTCATCAAGGGGTTGTGCATCCTGAACTGTCATCAGTACAAACTCCCCTACAGCTTCCTGTGCGCCCAAGTTTCGCGTGGTGCCATGATTAAACTTTTCGGGAGCAATCTGTATTAAGCGTACCGGGAACTGGTGTATTATTTCCAGACTCAAATCCGTAGAACCGGAATCAATGACTATAACTTCAAACAGCTTTTCTATTTTTTGACTTAATATCCCTTTTAGCGTTTTGGCAAGCCAGTAATCCCCGTTTTTTACAGGCACTACAACTGAAACCAATATTGTGTCGTTATCTCTCACAAACAATCCCTTCACTATAGATCTGCTTACCAAGCGTTATTTCCCTGGCTTTTTCCAGTTGCATTACCCTATTCAACAGCCGCCCCTGCACACCCGGCATTTTGTATAACTTCAGACGGTACAGGAACATACATTTTTTAAATACACGGTCTTCCCGGACCGAAAACAAATTGTACTTGTTTGATACTGAGAAAAGCTCATCTGCCAGTATAAAATAATTAACGCGCATCGCATTCAGGAAAAGATCAATGAACAAATACCTTAAGCCTTGTCTGTAAGTACCAATACTGTTTTTTTCAAAAAGAGTATTCGCCGTATTCATAAATACCTGTAACCTGCTTCTGAGTTTTGGAATAGAGTGGTAACCTGTGCGGCTAAGGCTTACATCACTTATCCGCAGAAAAACATCAGGCTTCAGGTGCAGACACTTCACATAATTAAGCCCTCTTGTAAATGCCCGTAGATGAAGCTCAATATCCTGCCAGAGCAGCAAACTTTCATCCCACATTCCCATTTTAACAAACGAATCTTTTTTCCATAATGTGCCTGTTCCCTGGCATACAGGGTCACCGAAAAGCAATCGGTCAACTTCGTCAACCTCCTTATCAATATTCCAAAGCAATCTCAGGTCCGCGGGATGTTGTTTAAACAACAACATAGGAAAAATCAGGAAATCGAAAACCTGGTACTCCTTTGCTGCTTTTATTCTTTGTTCCAGGCAATAAGGTGCCAGCAGATCATCTGTATCAAGAAATAATAAATATTCCCCTGACGATCTTTCTACGGCTATATTACGGCAGGAGCAAGCTCCTTTCGGTTCCCTATCACGTTGAAAAACTTTTACCTTGCTATCCCGGGCTGCAAATTGCTGTAGCACATCCCAGCTATTATCTGTTGATCCATCATCAACAATAATCCATTCCCAATAAACGTAAGATTGCCGAAAAATAGAAAGAGCAGTTTCACTGACTATATCAGCCCTGTTAAAACTGGGAGTAATAATGGAAACCAAGGGGTTATTCTCCATCTTACTCAGGATTTATAAACATAATTAATACGCAGTAATGCCTTAAACGAATGCCAAAGTGGCCTTAAAGGACGCAGAACAGGATAGTAATTAAAAAAAGAGCCTTCCGTATCAAATTCACGATGGTTCTGTATAGGCAAATTCATAATTGAATCAAATTCCTCTTTCGTCAGGCTCAGCTTTTTCAGAACAAACTCTATATCAATCTTTAGCTGTTCAGCATCAAAAGGAAGGAGCTTCACCTCCTTCAGCGCCTGTTCCCTAGTCATCTGCCCAGAGCAAATCAAAGTTGACAAATGAGCTTTTCTTTTATCTACCCCGAATTTAAGAGGTAAAATATACCCCTGGTAGAATCGAGTCCATACAGATTCATAATGCTTTCCCCCATAATCCCGCCACCCTAATTCATTAATGAGCGTCTTCTTTACTTCATCTTTGACATAAGGTACCCAGTTGAGATAATTCACAAATTCAACTCCTGATTTTTTTATAAATCGTTTCATCTTTTTATCCAAGAATGGAAAGGATTTTAATTTTCGGGTCCCATACTTTTTATGAATGGCCTGGATATTTATATAATCCATTTTATTATACGTCCAGTGGTAAGGTAAAATACCTTCAGTTGCCACATTATGCCCGCCTAGAACATACTTAATATCATTGTCTTTGGCTATTTTGAACATACTCCCATAAATAGCATGATCAGTTAACACTTCAATATCTATAACCGAAGCTTTCAGGTAAGCTAATTGCAGGTCTTTGAACTCCTCCCAATCTATAACATAAGTGTATAGATCAAAACCCAGCTTATTTACAATACTCTCAATATTCTGAACAGCCAGCTCTGAGTTCCAACCATTATCAAAGTGAACACACAAAGGCCGTAATCCATATTGTTTTGCCAGGTAGGCCACAAAACTGCTATCAACACCTCCACTTAAGCCAATTAAACAATCGTATGACTTATTCCTCCCATGCTCCTTTATAAGTTGAATTGTTTGATCCAGTTTTTGACGAGCTGCTTCTCCCTCCAACACCAGTAACTGCTTCTCCTTTTCATAATAATAACAATGGTTACAAACCCCATTTGCATCCAAAATCAATTGAGGATCATCTGTACTATCCAGAATACATTTGGAACAATAAACTATTCCCTTTTTCTGATTTATATCCATAGATTCCTTTTCCTGAATGTTTCAAATTTATTTGAAGGAATATATCCATTATACTCAAAATCACTTTTATACGCTACACATTTCCCCTGCTCAAGTTTTTTGATCACCCTGGCAGGATTGCCACCAATCACACAATATCCTTCAGGAAAGGACTTGGTAACTATTGAACCAGCTCCTACAATAGTAAAATCTCCAAGAGTAACACCAGGTAATATCACTGAATTCATACCAATCCAACAATACTTACCAATACGCACTTCCTCACCTGTTATATGATTTCGGTTTTCATACACATCATGATTAGCACTGATAATACCTACATTCCTGGCTATTTGGGTATAATCTCCTATATATATTTTACCTATCCCCTGGATATAACAACCTCCTTCATATCCCGGGCAGGTTTCAATACCGGCATAAATATTTTTATGACAGCTCACTTTACTGGTAAAGTGTACAGGCCAATACACTTGTTTATTAAATCCCAACACCCTTTGATAAAACCACATTTCAAATGTACAGGGGGTTTGTGTATTTCTGGTTTCTTTGATAAATCTAAAATAAGGGATACTTATTAACATTTTGTAACAAAAGGAACTAGACCTACGATACAAAAAATTAAATCCTCTTTTTATGATATTGGCCATCTCCTAACTCTTTGAAACATTCCAGTTCAATACCGGGTGGATAATTCCTGAAGGTTTTTTGGCAATGGTTATTCCTAATTCATTTTTAATCAACTCATCAATACTAAACCCAACCGATTCTCCCGTTACAAAAGATTCTGTACGGGGTATATCAATATCCACTGACACGTAATAGCGGGACATATTTAAAAAATCAGGAGGAATTGTGAGAATTGACGTATACATTCCAGCCTCCCGTATACGACCTTTCCCCTGGTAGTTAAAATCACTGGAAGAAAAAATTTCCTCTCCATCAAAAGTTAAGAAATTCACCACTACCCGTAAATCCTTCACGCTATTCAGGATCTCGTATTCAATAACAACTTGTATTGTACTGGCAGAAGTTAAATTATTCTCAATAGAGGACTGTTCATCAAGAATTTTTATAGCATGTAACCGGATATCCTTCCCCCCGGGAAAATCTTTCTCCCAAACCCGACATCTGTCTATTTCTGCGTCACCGGAAAGATACCTTCCAATTACGTCTCCGGTTTCTCCTAACATAGTCACCTTCCCACGTTCCAGAAAAAGCGTTTGAGGACAAAGATTCTTTATGGCTCCCATATTATGGCTTACAAACAATACAGTACGTCCATCATTCTTTGAAACCTCCTGCATTTTGCCAAGACATTTATTCTGAAATTCAGCATCTCCTACCGCTAACACTTCATCAATGATCAGTATTTCAGGTTCCAGGTGTGCCGCCACCGCAAAAGCCAGACGCACGTACATACCACTGCTATACCGTTTCACAGGTGTATCGATATAGCGTTCCACACCTGAAAAATCTACGATTTCATCGAATTTACGCTTGATCTCGGTTTTCGTCATTCCCAAAATAGCGCCGTTCAGGAAAATATTTTCCCGACCGGTTAGTTCCGGATGAAAGCCTGTTCCAACTTCCAGTAAAGAAGCTATACGGCCATTTGCTCGTATTCTACCGGTTGAAGGCGTAGTTACCCGGGACAATAGTTTCAACAAAGTGGATTTACCTGCTCCGTTCTTTCCGATGATACCTAAAACCTCACCTTGCTTCACCTCAAAGCTCACATCTTTTAATACCCATACCCATTCACCTCCTCCCTTATCACGATAATTCTCTTCTCCCAATCTCAGGTAAGGATCTTCTTTGCCACGCAAACGACTCCACCAACGGTTCAGGTCATGTGACAGCGTTCCCGTTCCTATCTGGCCAAGGCGGTACAATTTGGAAATATTATCTGCTCTGATTGCTATTGTACTCATAATGTGATTAGACTATCCTATACGGTATCTATAAAACTTTTTTCAACCTTATTGAAAATAACAATACCAATACCTAATATAACAACAGTGGCAAGGCAACTATATCCCAAGTACAGCCAGCTAAAAGAGCCTGACCCCAGAAATGCATACCGAAACGTTTCAATAATACCGGTAAACGGATTAGCAATGATCAACCACTTGTACTTTTCCGGAGCCATAGATAAAGGATAGACCACAGGAGTAGCAAACATGAGAAGTTGTATGCCGAAAGTAAGCAGAAAGCGAAGATCACGATATTTGGTAGTAAGGGCAGAAAAAATAATACCCAACCCCAAGCTCAATAGGGCCATCAATATTATTAACAAAGGTAACAAATACAAAGCTTGTGTAGGTCGTACATTTTCTTTAGTAAAAAACAAGTAATACCCGAATATCAATAAAAATAAAATGACCTGAATACCCAATCTGATAAGGTTCGAAACGACAACTGATAAAGGGATAATTAACCGGGGGAAATATACTTTCCCGAAAATATTAGCATTGGAAATAAACGTATCTGATGTTTTAATTAACGATTCTGAAAAATATGTCCAACAGGTTACACCTGCCAGGTAAAATAAAATACCTGGCACTCCGTCTGTTGACAACTTTGCAATACGGCCAAAAATCAGCAAATACATTAGCGTAGTTAACAAAGGCTGAATGAAGAACCAGATCGGGCCAAGAATTGTTTGCTTATAAAAAGCAACAAAATCCCGCCGGACCATCAATAGCAAGAGGTCGCGGTAATGCCATAACTCCCTGAGATCAATGTTAAAAACGCTGCGATGGGGACCTATCTCAATTGTCCATTTCTCTTCTGAATGCACATCCATGATTTATACGGGCTGTTATCAAATTTTAATGGGAAAAACCGAAAAATCCTTTATTTCTTCCCGAATCCTGCAAACCACCTGCGCCACAAGCGGGACTTTGTGGAAACATTCTCAAAATACCCATCGGCTGTTCCATTGGCCCTTCCATACCCATATCCATAACCATATCCATAACCATAATATCCATAACCACCCCGCATCGTAATATCATTAATAATGATGGAAAGATGGGGTAGCTTGCGATGTTGATAAATGTCGTCAATAAGTTGAATCTGTTTTTTCAGCGTATAATTATGCCGGACAATATACACTGTAGCATCCACGTAGCGACCCAGGGTCATCGCATCACTTACCAGGCCCACCGGCGCCGTATCCACAATAATAACATCGAACTGGTTACGCAGTTCACGGAACAAGAGCTCCACTCTTTCATCCAGCAGCATTTCAGCCGGGTTAGGCGGTACAGGTCCGCAGGGTATCACAAACAGGTTTTCAACCCCCGGCACAGGATGGATCATGTCTTCCAGCTTTATATTACTTACAACATAATTGGTGATCCCCTTACGCTCATGCAATCCAAGCCCTTTCAATATTTTAGGCTTGCGGATATCAAATTCCAGGATCACGGTACGCTTACCGGACAAGGCAAGCACGGCCCCGAGGTTGGTACTTACAAATGATTTACCCTCTCCACTGAATGAAGAGGTAACCATGATGGCAGGCTTCTCTACCTTGGGCAAAATATACTGTAGGTTCGAGCGAACAATCCTGAACTGCTCCGCTAAAAATTTACGACTGTTGCTGGTTACAACCAAAGCTCCTGCCTGATCCGCATGGCCAATCTCTCCCAATATGGGAGTTGCAGTTATTTGCTGTATTTCATGCTTGCTTTTTACTTTATCATTCAGGTACTCCAGCAGGAATATTATACCTGTCGGAATGGCTATTCCGATAACGATTGCCATAACGTATAACCCCTTACGGTTAGGACTTACCGGCTCGCCCGACCCCATCGCAGGCTCCACTACTTTGATATTGGAAATAGTAGAGGCGGAAGCCAATGCGGTTTCTAGCTTTTTCTGTAACAGGTACGAATACAGTTCCTGCAAAATAGCCTGCTGACGGGTAACTTCCAGTAACTGCTTTTCTTTAGCGGGTAAAGAACTGATCAGTTGGTTTGCACTACGGTTTTGACGTGTTACTTCATCCAATGCCAAAACATAGGTTTGCCGCACATTCCGCAAAGTCTCAATCATATCCTTCCGTAGCTTTTCAATAGCCGCCTCCATGCCCATGATGGTGGGGTTACCGGCCGGCGTTGTTTTCAGCGTCGTTTCCCGCTCTAATTGCAGCCTGTTGAAAGCACTTACTTGTTCCATCAGTGATGGCTCTTCAATACCCAACATGGAAGAAATGATCCTGAACTCATTGCGCTTGTCTGAAAGATAGGCCACCAGGTGATCGATCACTTTCAGGCTTACTCCTTGTTTAACCACTTCTTTATTACTTTCGGACAACTCTTCAAAAAGAAGGTTTGACTGTGCCTCCGCATTGAACAATCGGTTTGTTTGGCGATAATCCTGCAGGTTTCTTTCCACACCTCTTAATTCACGGAATACCGTATCCAGCTGGCTGTTGATGAAGGAAAGGGTTTTACCGGCTATCTCCCGCTTATCTTCCAAGCTGCCTTGTTGATACTCCTTCATATATCGGTTCACGATATCCATTCCCAGCCTAATATTTTCAGTTTGATAGGTAAGGTTTAGCACATTGGTCCCTTCTGTAACCCTGGCTACACCAATGCGCGCTGCAAGTCCCGCAGCACGGATTTCGGTAGGCACCCAGCTAACCATAAATTCCTTGCTAGCAAATGCATTCCTGTCAAGGTTATTGGGTGTTATCCGAAAACTAAAACCAGGTAATTTTACCACTTCATTGAAATAATATTTTTTAATCCCCTCATTCAGCGTGAACTGATCATTATCACTCAGCGTCACCAATACACTGAATCCTTTTGACGAATCCGTAGCTACAATATCAAAATTAAAAGGTATGTCTCTGGGGTGAATAACCGTAGAACGAATATTCCCCTTGTTATATACCTGCATTTCCAGATTCAGGCTGCGGACCACCCGGCTAGCCATGGAGCGGGATTTGATAATCTCAATTTCATCATTCAGTTTATCTGTCTTTTGCATCATAAAGATATCATCGAACTTTTCTCCCGCATTACTATAAGGCGTTTGACTGTTCACTAACAACTTGCCTGATACATTATATACAGGTGTTGAATAGCGCAATTTAATATAAGCTGCCCCAAGCGTTAATGCTACAGAAACAATCAGCCAAGGAAAGTAACGTATGTATTTAAAAATGATCTCTCGGGGCGTGATTGAAGATTTAGCCCGTTGATGATCTATAATTTCTTCTGCCATGATCTATTTGAATATATTAATGAAAATAGCAATCGTTGCCAATATGCTGGTAGCGAGGGTAATATTTCGTATGGTGGCCTGGTCGTTCACGGCAGCCTTATTCTTTGTCACATCCACGATCACCATATCATTTTGCTGCAAATAATAATAGGGAGAGGCAAAAATATCCGGCTTGCTGAGGTCAAGTTGTGCAAATTGACGCACCCCATTCGCCTCCCGTACCACCAATACATTATTGCGCTTCCCATATACGGTAATATCCCCTGCCAGGCCGATAGCTTCGAAAATATTGATCTTCTCCGCAGGAAAACTATACGTACCCGGACGGCTCACCTCTCCAATCAATGTAATTTTATAGTTGAGGAATCTTACTTCCACATAGGGATTCTTTAATAGGTCCAGACTCACATACCGTTGCGCCAGCGAATCGGCCAGTTGCCTTTTAGTCATTCCTATTGCCCGGATATTGCCTATTTTATACAACTGTATAAACCCGTCCTCGTTTACCAGATATCCTGAAGCGGTTCCGGCAGCAGGTACGGCTGTGATAGCGGCATCTGCATCTTGCCCCCCTCCTGTATTTATCGTTACCGGCTGGGCCATTACGGCGGCTGTAGCCTTTGCATCATCACTGTAGAGCGTGATCCCCAACAAATCCCCCTTCTGAATAACCGGATCTGCAAACTGAACCTTACTCAGCTTCGCAGTATCAAAAGCACCTTGCACATACTGCAGGTTCTTTACATTGCCACAAGAGCTCCCCAATACAATAATAATGGTTATCGGTAAAATGCCAGGCAGGCGTTGCATGAAGATTATTTTAAGTAATTATCAAATCTACTGTTTTTCAATTACCACGATTTTCGATTTATCAACATAGGCCGTCAGCGTGAAACCTATACTTTCGATCAAAACCTCCACTTTTTTGTGTAATACACGCTTTACGGTTCCCTTCTTTCCCATCAGCACACCCTGATTCACCATTACCTTGTCATCCAACTCCACATTTATTTGTCTTACCTCCACGTCTTCAAACTCATTCATGAACTTACGGATAGTCTGTATTTCTTTGTCCTTAATAACAGCCGGTTTTCCCAGCCAGTACACAAAATTCACCACTCCATTCACCATACGTACAGGTGTTTTCTCCTCCTCATTTACCCGCACGAACACATAGGATTTGAACAAAGGCTCCTCCACAATCTTGATCCGGTCACTCCATTTACGGTGTACCTTATTGAGCGGACAGTAACACTCCACCCCCTTTTCCTCTAATAAGCGGTGTACCTTTTTCTCCCAACGCGGTTTGGTGTACACTGCATACCATTTTTTTATTGAACCATTACTCATGGATTAATTGAATCTGCTAACGCACTTTTAACCACTGTATTGCCGGATTTATTTGAACTTTTCTCTCCGTTGGCAGGGCAGGGCTTCGCCACCTCAGTCACATTCCTCTGATTGTAAGTGACTGATTATTAACGTATAACTTAAAAGTATGGGCACTATACAAGCGAAAAGGGTACAAGTGAGTCTTCCTGAGAAGTACTCCTTATACCCTTCCACTGTATTGTAATAAAATGCGTTTGTTGTCTTTTCACAGATATTAGTTCCAGTTCTACAAAATCATTGGACTGCCAACTTTTCGCTCGACGATTGCAAATATAGGAGATTTTTAATGTGCAAAATCACGCCTTTAAAATACTTAAATCATTATTTTTCAATAAAAAAAGCAACCTCCTCAGTCACAAATTCGATAAAGCCCATATTGGCAGATATGGCCATTTGAAATAATCTATGATACATATATTCAACTTATACAAGTTGCTATGCGATTGATCCCGGCTATTTCCCTGTTCATGTCTGCCAGCCATTGATGAACTACAAGATTAAACGCTATTCTTTCCCTCGGCCCTCCTTTGTTCATGGCAAATAACCAGTAACCAGCAAAACAGCAGTCCACCCATTACAAACGACAGACCAAAAATCAAATAGTGGACATTCATATGTTACTTCTAACTTACTTCTTGCTTCATCTTCCTTATCTTTCCCTTTAAAATTCATCGCTTTGACCCAACGCTTCTATTCCCTCGACGTATTCCGGGGCGCTACAGTAGCCCTTATGATCCTTGTAAATAATCCCGGTAGCTGGGGGAATATCTATGGCCCTCTTGAGCATGCTCCCTGGCATGGTTGCACACCCACCGACCTCGTATTTCCTTTCTTTCTTTTTGCCGTAGGAAATGCCTTGTCGTTTGTGATGCCCCGGCTTGAAGCGGCCGGCACGGCGGTGTTTCTCCGGAAGGTATTCACCCGTACATTGCTGATCTTTGCCATTGGCCTCTTTCTTAATTGGTCGCCCTTTGTAAAGTGGGTTGACGAAACATTGGCATTCAAGCCCTGGGCCGATCCCATTGTTGAGGGACGTTTCCCCACCGGCATCCGCATATTGGGCGTACTTCAGCGTATAGCCCTCAGTTATTGTTTTGCTTCACTGATCATTTATTTTTTTAAGATCCGGGGCGCCCTCTTTACTTCTATGTTACTGCTATTGGGGTATTGGGCCCTTTGCCTGCTGTTGGGTAAGCCCGCTGACCCCTTCAGCCTGGAAGGATATTTTGGGATACAGATTGATAAAGATGTATTGGGCGAGGCGCATATGTATAAAGGAGAAGGCGTTCCTTTTGATCCGGAAGGCCTCACCAGTACGCTTACTTCCATTGTACAGGTTATATTTGGATATTTTGTTGGACATTCTATCCAGCAAAAAGGGAAAACCTATGATATGCTTGCCCATCTTTTCGTAGCGGGCAGCCTCTTCATTTTTGCCGGCTTTGCCTGGGACATGGTTTTTCCCATTAACAAGAAAATATGGACAAGCTCCTTTGTATTGTATACAACAGGTCTCGCCATTTTTGTGCTTTCTTTATTGATGTTTCTCATTGAGTTCAAAAAAGCACATGAGAAAAAATTGTTGGTACGCACAGAAACAAAAGCACTTATTACACTGGCTGCAGGTTTAGTCCTTGCCTGGCCATTGAGAATTTTGCTGGATGCCTCTTATGTCAGTATAGCCCTCGCCTTACTGGTTCTGGGTGCCGTTGCGCTTATGTTGCTGAGCAATAACTGGAGCAAGTTCTTTGATGTATTTGGTAAAAATCCATTGTTCATTTTTGTGTTGAGTGGTTTTCTTCCCCGTTTTCTCGGTCTGTTCCGATGGGTAGACCATGTATCGGAAAATGGAAAGAAGGTGTATACCAGTGCATTCCCCTGGTTCTATGAGCATATTTGCAAACCCCTTTCAGATAATCTTAAAAACGGCTCTTTATTATACGCGCTTTGCATGATCGCCTTTTATTGGTCTATCGTATACTGGCTTGATAAGAAAAGGATCTACATTAAGGTGTAAGGATTTTGCCGTATGTATATTACTGAAGCCAAATTTCAAAGAGAACAGAACAATTTTGATGCCCTGCGCCTGCTTGCAGCGTTCATGGTTTTTATTACCCATAGCTATGGCTTTCCAATAGACCCAATTTCGCGACTAACAGGCGGCACCTATACCCTCAGTTCCTGGGGGTTGATTATTTTTTTTACACTAAGCGGCTTCCTGGTATGCCGCAGTATCAGCAGGTCTTCTCTCAGGGATTATTTCTGGAACCGCTTTTTGCGGATTTGCCCGGCTTTAGCTGTTTGCTCCCTGCTCATGGTCATTATACCTGGCTGTATTTTTACAACTTTACCCCTGAGAGAGTTTCTGTTACATCCTGGCACCTGGCACTTCCTGTTACAAAATTCCTTCCCGGTGCAGGTGGTCTTTAAATTGCCCGGTGTATTTAATGAGCGGGCAGTCAACGTCTCTTTATGGACCATACCGTTAGAAATAAAATTATACATTGCCCTGACATCCTGGTTCCTGGTAGAAAAGAAAGCTTTATCCTTAAAAAAACATAGAAGAATTACGCTTGCTGAAGAGCTTATTGCTCAGCCAGAAAATAAGGCAAACCAGTATAAATAATAAGCATAGGATAATGACAGAAAATTTGGCAGCGGCCATATCATAAGTCAGCATTACATTCCAATGGGTAATAGCACCCTGCAGACTTTTCGTCATGGTCACATTTTCGATCACATCACAGATGCCTGCGATGGCCAACAACCAGGAAGCCCCTTTGCCGGAACGGATGAGTATTTCATGTCCTGTCAGCCTCGAGAGGAAGGCACAGGCCACTGCCAGGCCCGATGTATACAAAATAATAAACAGGTAGTCAATGTAAATACTCTGAACAGCCTTATTGTATTTTCCCACCTGCTTCCATTCATGCACAATGCTTTCGGCCACACTGGCCTCTTTCGCCACCTCAAACCGTACAATATCTCCCGACGTAAGAGGCTGCAGGTAAAACCTGGAACAAATAATAAAGAGAACGTTGACCAGTAATAGCCACCAGAACCAGCGTTGCAAAGAAGCAGTAGGAGCCGCGTAGGTAATTTTCATGATCAATGGAAATTAAAAGCAAGCCTGATTAAAAGACAATCGTCTCTTTAAAAATAAACAATTTCCACGGAACACTTACGACAGTTCGACACAGCTCATTTTTTACCAGTTCAATAGTATGCCAGTCTGTTTTATTCCGGGTAGCCGCTTAAATTTTATACTCCCTCTCACAATCCATTTAATTTGTATATATTATACTATGAAAAAGCTCCTTCAGTGGCTGTTCCGTAAACCTGTAGCCTGGCTGGCAGAGAAGGTTTCTTCCTCACCAGATAAAGAGGCGGTATTTGCTTCCCTGTCTAAACTACAGGAAGACATTGTAAAGAAGAAAGGCAGTAATGGTATTGTATTGCCTTTCAATATTGATAGCAGCAAGTTCATTATCCTCTCCGATCAGCATAAGGGAGGCAGGGATCTCGCGGACGATTTTGCACCTGCCGAAGCCAATTACCGGACAGCGCTGCAATACTATTATAATGAAGGCTTTACTTTTATTAATATCGGCGACTGTGAAGAGCTGTGGGAGAATACACCTAAGGTAGCAATAGAAAAGAACCGGCTCGCCCTGCTGGAAGAGGCAAGGTTCCTGCAACAGGACCGTTACTACCGTATTTTTGGCAATCATGACCTGGAATGGAATTACCTCATTCAACAGAACCAATACCTGAAGCCCATTTTTGGGGATAAACTAAAAGTGTATGAAGGCCTGCTACTGAAAACGACCTACAACCAGCAGGAATATGCAGTTTTCCTTGCACATGGCCACCAGGGTGACAAAAAAAGTGATGGCAATCCATTCAGCAAATGGGTAGTAGCTGCTATCTGGACACCCATCCAGCGTTTCCTGGAAGTAAGTATCAACACGACAGCCGACTCTTTTGATCTTGTAGACCGTCACAATATCATGATGTATGAATGGAGCGCCACCCAAAAGAACCTGATCTTTATTTCGGGGCATACGCATAAACCTGTTTTTGCTTCTCTTGACCATATAGATCGTCTTACCAAACAATTGGAAAAAGCCATTACTACCGGTGATGAAGCAAGAGGCAAAGAGATTGCCGGTGAAATAGAAAAAAGAAAACTGGAATACGCCGGTAAGAAACTTGTCAAAACCATGGCGCATCCCAGTTATTTTAACAGTGGTTGCTGTTGTTTCAGTGATGGAGATATTACCGGCATCGAAATAACCGAAGGCTTTATCCGCCTCATTAAGTGGGAATCGGATGACAAAGGCCCTGTACGAAAAGTTCTCGAAGAGTCGCCCCTCTACTATATTTTCGATTCACTGGTGTAAGCATTTATTCTCCTTCGATCTCTCCTTTCTTCATCCATGGCTTAGGTGCCGCGCCATCCATTTTCACGATCTTAGGATAGAACAAACCGACAGTATCCACCAGGTGTTGCTGCGCATTCATTACAGTATAAATATCTTTATACGCATGTGGCGCCTCATCCAATCCACCACCGATGAGCTTAACCCCATGTTTGCTGAGCATTTCCTATAAGGCATGCCGTGTAATGGTATTCAGGGCTGCTGTTCTGCTCATTTTTCTTCCGGCTCCATGCGATGCCGAATTAACAGAAGCCAGCTCACCTTTTCCTTTCACAATGAAGCCCGGCGCGGTCATAGACCCCGGAATAATACCCAATACGTCCTTACCTGCCGGTGTAGCTCCTTTTCTATGCACAATCACTTCCCGTCCCTGATACATTTCCCTCCAGGCGAAATTATGGTGGTTTTCTACCATCTTCAGTGGTTGCCGCCCCAACTGCTTTGCAATTTTAGCATGGATCACATGATGGCAGGCACTTGCATAATCGCCGGCCAGGTTCATGGCCATCCAGTATTCAATGCCTTCCTGCTCATCCATCGTTAGCCAGGCCAGGTTATTCGCTTCTCCCGGCAGCCGCCTTTTTTGTTTGGCCACTTTGGTATAGTGGTTGGCAATATTGGCGCCCAATGCCCTGGAACCGGAATGCGTGAGCAATCCCAGGTAGGCTCCGGCTTCTATACCTAAAACAGGATCTTTCTCTTTAATCTCTACCAACCCGAACTCAGCAAAATGGTTCCCGGAACCGGAAGATCCCAGTTGCTTTGCCGCCCTTCCCTGCAATGCTTTGAGCAAAGGCAGTTGATCAAACTCAGGACGGTCAATCACTTCATGTTCTGTAGCATTGTCAAACTGCCGTCCTCCACCGAATAGGGTGGCTTCATTCAGCTCGCGGGTAAAATATGGCTCCCGTTGCACCAGCTCTTTCGGATCTATATCGAATACAGATAAACACATCCGGCATCCGATGTCAACACCTACTCCGTATGGTATTACGGCATTCTCTGTAGCCAGTACACCTCCAATAGGCAGTCCATATCCGGCGTGCGCATCGGGCATTAAGGCTCCTGCCAGCGATACCGGCAGTTTGGCTGCCTGGTACATCTGGTTCATCGCGCCGGGCTCAATGAACTCGCTGCCAAATACATTGAAAGATATACCTGTTGTGTTCAACGATATCTCCACACCTTCCGGCGCAGGCTTGGGCAATAGTTGTTGCGCCACGGGCGCCAGTACAGCATCTTCCATATAATCAGCCGGAGCAGTCAGTACGTCTTTCAAGATATCTATTGCCTGTTCGGTTGTATGATGTTTATAGTTGCGCTCCATCACATTCATGGCAATGCTGATCACCGGGCCTTCCGGATAACCAATTACCCTTAAATCCTTTCCTTTTAATTTTAACTTTGCCATACTTCTTGGTTTTCAATAATCAGTTAACTGTGAACCTTCTATTCTCAATTTACCGAATTCATTTCGTGTCAGGTCAAACCGTTTTAGTGGACAAAACAGGATTCGAACCTGTACACACCCGGCTTCAACGGGCTGCTCTACCATTGGAGCTATTTGTCCTTTGAGGGAACAGGATGATTCGAACATCCGTCTTTCCGTTAACAGCGGAGCGTTCTGCCATTGAACTATATTCCCTTTGTCGATGACGGCTTAAGAAGATTCGAACTTCTATCTGTACGTTCGTAGCGTACTATTCTTCCTTTGAACTATAAGCGGTTGGTTGTCTTTGGGCCTCGAACCCTGTTCTCCTCATTCACAGTGAGGTATTTTACCAGTTAAACTAAAGACAACGTTTTGTTACCGGGCTCAGATTCGAACTGAGAACATCACAGTCAAAGTGTGATATGTTAGCCGGTTACACTATCCGGTAAAGTTGGCCCGGTGAGAATCGAACTCACAACCCCGGGAGTAAAAGTCCCTTACTCTGCCTGTTTGAGCTACGAGCCAATATGGTTTCTGTTGGCCTGCCGGGACTTGAACCCGGAGCTTCCTGCGTATAAGGCAGTTACTCTAACCATTGAGTTACAGGCCAGGATGGTTTTGGAAAAGTAGCCTCCCGCAGCATCGCGGGAGAACTACTGTATCCTCCTTTCTGCACATAACATGTTTACCGCAACTCAAATTCTGCCGGGTGCTGTATTTTACCCGTTCCTTTTTTGCTTATGGCTTTATTCTTTCCGGTCTTTTTTCCTGTTATCAGTTCCATGATCAACCGGATTGTTAAAACAGCCATCACCAGTTTCATAATTACCTCCTTTCTGTGTTGCTTATACGGGACAACAAAAAACCCGGTCATTGAATGGACCGGGTTCTGTATGTTTCACAACACAGCTTATCACTGTACTGGAATAGACTCCGGTCGTTTATGTATATGTTCCTGATCCATGCGTTTGGCATTTGTAAAGCGTCTGGTTATGGCACAGGAAGACCCTGCAGGCAGTGTATGCTCAACTGCCAGTGCCATCAACCGTATGGATTGTATTGTTTTCAGCATGGATTAAAAACAAAAAACCCCGCTTCAGGCGGGGCTTTCGTTGTATCTAGGTTTCGTAGCTCTCTACAAATTACCAGGCAACATGATACGCCCCGCACTCATGATATAATCCTCACTGGGATTAAACCATTTCGCTGTTTCAATATGCATCTGTATGCGTAACATGTTCTTCTGTTTAAAATTTTATTGACGATGCAAAGGTGTAATTATTTTTTTATTCGCGCCAACTTTTTCTGAAAAATATTTTTCAGGCAATCATGAATAAGATCCAATGCCTATGCTCTTCCCGGTTTGTACAGGTGATGACGGATAGCATAGATGATGATGCCTGCGGTATTTTTCACGTCCATTTTTTCCATGATCTTCATACGAAGACCTTCTACTGTGCGGACGCTCAGGAATATTTTCTCGGCGATCTCTTTGCTGGTAAGCCCATTACAGATATAGGTTATGATATCTAATTCCCGCTCACTGAATTCGGGCTTGTTGTGCAGCTTGTGGGGATTGAATTTGCTTTTGGCCACCATTTGCGCCAGCTTGTTGGAGGTATGACGGCAGTAATAGGGTTGCTGGTTATAGACTGATTTGATAGCCTCTACAATCTCATATTTATCAGCATTCTTGAGCAGGTAACCTTTGGCGCCTGCTTCCAGCATGTCAATGATAAGATCTTCTTCATCAAACATCGTAAGCGCAATGATCCCCACTTCCGGATGGTGTTCCGCAAGATGGCGCGTGGCTGTAGCCCCATCCATATTGGGCATTTTAACGTCGCTGATCACGATATCAGGCTGCATGGCTTTTACCTGGTCTATCAGCTCTTTACCGTCGGCAGCTTCGGCTATGAGCTCTATATCGGGTTGTTTTGCCAATACCATGCGCAAGCCATCGCGGTATATCTCATGATCATCAGCAATAATCACTTTTATATTGCCGTGTACTTTCATAGCAATCAGGTTATGTTCAGACAGGGATTTCAAATGTATACATCGTTCCTTTACCGGGCTCAGACTGACAACTCAATTCCCCGCCCATCACTTCGGCCCGGCTTTGCAAGTTACGAAGTCCGAGGCCTGGATTGTCTCTTACTTTTGTAAAATAATTGAAACCTTTTCCATTATCGGCTGTCATCAGCAACAGGCGGTCTTCCTCTATCACAATTTTTATCATGAGCCAGGTAGCTTCCGCATGTTTTACCGTATTATGCAGGATCTCCTGGATAATGCGGTAGATGTTGATTTCCTTGTGCTGGTCCAGGTGCAGCTCCTTTTCGCAGATGAACTTAATCTGGAGGCCATAGATCTGCTGGTTATTGTTCACAAATTCCTCTATGGCCTTTTGCAGCCCTTTTCTGACCAGTGTATTGGGCATGAGGTTGTTGGATATCTCCCGCAGCTTACGAATGATAGAATCTATATGGGTGCTGGATTTGCCGATAATCTCCTGATCGCCGGGATCGTTGGTATCGAGACTGTTGATCTGTAGTTTAACGGCCGATAAGAGAGGGCCTAATTCATCGTGCAGGTCGGAAGCTATGCGTTTACGTTCCTTTTCCAGCGTATCAATTTCGGCCTGGATCTTTTCCTTATGCATGCGCAGGCTTCTTCGTTGGTAGCGGATAATGGTAATGATATAATAGAGAAGAATGATACCTACCACCGCTACTACGATCAGAAGGGAGTCGTAAAGTTTTGCTTCCGAGGTATCCATAAGATCGCTACTGCGTACAATAAATTAACCAATAAATTCGAATATACGTTTATTTCCTGCAGGTGGGAACGAAATAATTTGGTCACGCTCTGCCGCACGACAGATACATTTGTTACACATACCATTACAAAAAAGGTATAAAATATAATTATACCCAGGCAAATGAGAAATTTTGGGTTCTTGAAAATATTCCCCCGCTCGTGCACCACCACTTTATTGAAGGTATTAACACTGAAAAAGATCAATGCAAAAGAATAAAGAATGCGGAAGTAGAAATTAGGGAAAGTAAGCCCATCAAGAAGAAGCGTAAGGATAACCCAGCCAACGAAGAAGGTGGCAATAATAAAAATAAACACATCCTTCCGCCGGTTGAACAATCCCCAGTTATGGAATAACCAGGTGAACAAAATAAAATCTGTAATTGAGAACAAATTCAGTAAGGCGGTAAAAGTTTTCGGCTTCCCACTACTCATCAAAGCCATAGCAGATAATTCCACCAGCAATACCAGGAATACATTATAAAGTAAGGGATAGTAAGACGTATTAATCTTACGATATCTTACTATCCCGATTATTACGGCAAAAATGATACTTAGGCTCAGATAAAAACGAACAGTAATGTCCATTAGCAAAATATCATTGGGTATTAAATTAATGAGTACACGACATGACAAGCGAAATTATTTTTCCGGGCCGTAGCAGGGCGGATCGCAATGGCCGTATTCAAAACCGCCCTCAATAGGATCGCCAGACTGTGCAGCAACGGTAGAGCCCTTCCTTACAAAAAGATCTCTACCCTGCGCGTCCACGCCTACAAGTATAAGCCTTATCTGTGTCTTACCATATTTGTCAACTGGTGAAGCACCATAATAGACCTTAATACCTACGCAGGTAGAATCTTTCAATAGATCCAATACACTCGGCTTGTTGAAAGCTTCAGATTTAGGAATGAACAAGTGAGGCATCCTTTTTTCCAGGGTGTCCCTTTCCTGGTTATAGCGCTTTCTGTAAACGGCTATAGAATCTTTAGGGATAAAGTGGTCCCTGATGCCAAGCTGGGAGGTATCCTTAGGGATTGGGATCCATACGCCGTCTCCTTTAGGCCCACCACAGGAAACGATAAAAAACGATAAACAAACGGCCCCTGTCATAAGCAGGGTCAAGGGGAAAAGTGACTTTCTGAGGTTAGTTGTCATAAAACTGATTTTTGAGGTTTAAACAGTCAAACATTGGCTAAAGATATTGGTAATCAGTCAGCCACCTTACGTAGAAGTACTTAATTTGCCTACAGACTGTACTTTTCATATCCGGTACTTCATCGCTTGCCTGCCTTTGTTTATTATAACAACTTTGGCATACCTGACCCTCTAACCCACCAACTTTATTACTCCCCTCAACCCTAACCTGTGGAGAAAGGATTATGTGATTGAATATACCACTTAAAACCACGTACAATGAGACGCCAACACCCACCTGTTGCCCCAGAGACGCCTGCACTTACTTTCCATAGCAGTACTTCTCCCTTCCTGTTCAATCCGGCAGATGCATGGAATGTGATGAGCAGCTATTACCTGGAAAAGATCCAGGAGCATAATGAAAGACTGCAGCAGTTAAACCTGTTGGAGGATGCCCGGGAGATTGCAACGATCTGCCATGAGATCATCCGGGCCAAAAAGGCATTGTGTAAGCTATCTGTCAGGGCCGGCTACCTGGCTTAAGATAGGAAGGATCAGAACAATTTCCCCTGCTCACCGGGCCTCCTGAAACGGGAGCAATCCAGTTCCAGCCTTTCATGGTTCAAGCCATATTTATGAGTGTATTTCCTGTATTGCATGGACACCATTTCTGCAATATTGCCCTCTCCCCGCATACGCACGCCAAACCGGCTGTCATTTACTTTACCATCATGGCTGCTTTCGATCATATGCCATACCTTATCGGCACGATCGGGGAAGTTCTTATAGAGCCAGTCATGGAACAGTAATTTGATGGCCCCATTGAGCCTGATGAAGGTATAGGCCGAAAAAGTAGCCCCATTTTCGCTGGCCCTTTTGATGATGTTGTGCATGTCATGCTCATTTAAACCCGGTATCATAGGCCCCAGCATGACGCCCATCCTTACCCCTGCATCACTCAGTTCCTTAATTACCCGGAAACGTTGCGAGGCCGTGGTGGTTCTCGGCTCCATTACACGCCGGAGATCTTCATCCAGGGAAGTAATAGACACCAGTGCACTCACCAGGTTGCGCCTGGCCATTTCCTGCAAAATGTCCTTATCCCGTAAAATGCCGGCATTTTTGGTGATGATGCCTACCGGCTGGTTGAATTCCAGGCATACCTGAAGGCACTGGCGTGTTAGTTCAAATTTCTTTTCTGCAGGCTGGTAACAGTCTGTATTGCCGCTGAGGCTGAGTGGTACACATTGCCATTTGGGGTTCATCAGGAACTTCCGCAACAGTTCGGGAGCATTTTTCTTTACGATGATCTTACGCTCAAAGTCAAGACCGGCGCTATAGCCCCAGTATTCAAAAGAGTTACGGGCATAGCAATAGATACAGCCGTGTTCACAACCCTGGTAGGGGTTCATGCTGTAGTACATGCCCACATCGGGACTGTCTACTTTATTGACGAAGCTTTTTGACTGTTCCTCCAGGTACTGGGTGGCTACATTTGCTTCTGTCCAATCATCAATGGATTCTATATGTTCTCTTACCCGTTCATTTTTGATAAACCTGTTTTTGGTATTGATCTGTGCGCCACGACCTTTAAAATAGGTATCCTTTCTTTCCTCTTGTGGTGTTTCCATAGTTTTAATTTTTAAGGCTTCGACAGGCTCAGCCTGACACTAATAATAACACACCCTCCTGTCCCGGCAGGCACCTGTAGAAACAGGCAGCACAGCGGGACAGGACTCAGACGGGTGTGTAAGACTGCTGAAAAGACTCAAACAAATAACTCCCCTTGTTTGGTGCTTATGGGCAGGTTCTGAAACTCAAACCGCTGCGCAATCTGCCACGCTTTATCACCTGCCCTTCGTTTCAGCAATAACATACTGTCCGCAATGAAACGGCCTGTAAAATGCCGGTGTGAATATTCCAGCCACCCTTTTTCATATTGCCAGGGCAATAGTTTGCGGGCGATGGTAAGGTGCGGTTCGTCTATAAAATGTGGTTTGTGTTCATTGTCCAGCTTCATGAGCCGCTGTGATTCTTTGATCTCCCGCACCAGGTTTTGTATGGGTTCTTTGGTAGTGATATTGATGAACAGGGTATGGCTGGGGAAGCTTCCATAATCCTTTAGCTCTACCTTAAAGGGGTGATACCCCATGGCTACTGTTTTAAGGCGATTGATGATGCGCTCTTCCAGCATTTCCAGTTGTGTAAATGTCACCAGCGCCAGGTGTACTTTGCTGCCCAATGCCGAAGGTGCCTGATAGGTTTCATAAAAATCCTTCCGCACCTGTAATACCCGGTTACGCAACTCTTCATGCGGCAGTAATACCAGCATGTATTCACTCAACCTCAACTGACTGGTATAGTCATCATAAAATGCCCTGGGTGTTCCATGCACTTTTTTAGCGGGTATTGTTTGCATATTCTTTTTCATAGTTTTTCTTTTAAATAGTTATGATCAGGCCACTTCACTCCAGGGTTGGGCGCCACGGGCAAAGGGGAATACGTTGATTGTTTTACAGTCGTCAAACTGATGGGATCGCCGCAATAACCTCAATTCATTTACCATGAAGGATTCATGAAAGGTTTTTTGCGAATAGCTGAACATGGCTTTTGTGTATACCGGTTCGGGCAAGCGCCGGGCAATACTAAGGTGTGGCTTGGCGATGAGCCGGACAGGCGGACAGGAAGATGACCGTACAAGGTCATCCACGGCTTTGAGCTTTTGCGCCAGGTTCATAAAAGGCAGGGGGTCCTGTATCCTCAGGTAAATAGTATGTGGCGGGAACCCGCTATAATTATTAAGCGTAACCAGGAAAGGGGATTGCTGGTCGCAGATACGCTGGATCCAGCGCAGGAGGGTTTCTTCCATGGCTTCCCGGGCCAGGAAACTGGCCACGATGATATGCGACCCTGACCGGGCGGCAGTCCTGCCAGACAGTTGTCCCGATGGGGCGCCAATCCGGTACTCGTCGTCAAATTCCTGCTTCTGCGCCAACACTTTATCCTGCACGGCCGCATCAGGGTTCACTACCAGCAGGTACTCATACAGGCCGTATTCGGTCCAGCCAGGGCTGGTATTATTTTTAGCCGGTTCCATAAAATAAATTTTTACCTGATCATTATTTTAGCATAAATTTACTAAATCTTTTAGTAGATCAAAATTAATTTTATGGAGGACGAAGTTTATTACAATCCCTCCTACCGGGGCTCCAAAAAGTACAACCAGTGGGAGATAAAGACCGCCGATGCCACCGGCTTTGGCGCTGCAGCCGATGATTATATGGAGCGGGGCATTGACCTTAATGAGCAATTGATCCATAATAAACCGGCCACTTTCATTATGCGGGTACGGGGTGATGCGATGACCGGAGCAGGTATTCATGATGGCGATATTGTTATTGTGGACCGCAGTATTAAAGCGGTGAGCGGCAAGGTGATCATTGCGGTACTGAATGGTGAAATGCTGATCCGCCGCCTGGAAAAAACATTTAATAAATTACGGCTGGTACCGGATACCCCTAAACTGGCCCCAATAGAAGTAGATGCCGCCTGTGATTCTTTTGAAGTATGGGGTGTAGTTACCTGGGTGATACATGCGCCGTAAATACAACGCACTGTCCATTCCATTAAACCTATCCTAAGGGCAGGGGCCGGCTAAAAAGTGGATGAAGATTATGATTAGTGTGACCGGAAAGCATCTTCATTATTACCCGAATCAACTTATTTGTTCGAACACTTTTTGGTCGGCCCATTTTTATTAAATGGCGAGTGGTGAATGGCAAGTAGCGAGTAGGCGCGCCTGATGGTTAACAATAAATGGTGAATCATGAAGGCAATTGTTGACTGTAACAGTTTCTATTGTTCCTGTGAGCGGCTTTTCAGGCCCGATCTCAAAAAGAAGCCTGTAGTGGTGCTCAGCAACAATGATGGCTGCATTGTATCGCGCAGTGATGAAGCCAAAGACCTGGGCGTACAAATGGCCGGTCCTTATTTCCAGGCACGGCCGCTTATTCAGCAACACAATATTGCCGTTTTCTCTTCCAATTATAATCTCTACGGTGACCTGAGCTGGCGGGTGATGGAAACATTGCGCACGCTTTCACCCATGGTGGAAGTGTACTCTGTAGACGAAGCATTCCTGGATCTTAGCCATGTTCCTGCCGATGAGCTGGAAGCCACAGCGCTCCATATCCGTCACACCGTGGAACAATGGACAGGCATTTCTGTTTCCATCGGCGTAGCGCCCACCAAAACACTGGCCAAACTGGCTAATTACCTCGCCAAGAAAAACAAGGAAGTAACCCGTTGCATTACAGTGCTTGCTAAGCCAGAGGAACTGGCAGCAGCGCTGCAAACGGTACGCGTGGGCAATGTATGGGGTGTAGGCCGCGCCTTTGCCAATAAGCTCATTAACCAGGGTATCACCAGCGCCTGGGAGCTCAGCACCATGCCCGAAGAATGGGCCCACCGCCATATGGGCGGCATTACCGGCGTACGCCTTATACGGGAATTAAAAGGTATTCCTGCCATTGACCTGGAAGAGCCCCTGAAAGTGAAAAAGATGATTGCCACTACCCGCATGTTTGGCGAGCCTGTAGGGGATATTAACGCCATCCGGGAAGCAGTAGCTACTTATACTACCCGTGCCGCAGAAAAATTGCGCCGGCAGCAAAGCGCCGCCAAAGTAGTGAGCGTTTTTATTGTAAGCAAAGAACAAGATCACCTGATTGATTTCCATTACGGCCCTTCGATCAGCACCCATATTACTTTACCCGCTGCCACTTCGGTTACACAGGAACTGATCAAGCCGGCGGTTGAACTGGTCAATCAGTTGTACACGCATGGCAAAGAATACAAGAAAGCCGGTGTTATGCTCAGCGGACTGGTGCCCGATACCTCTATACAAGGCAACCTGTTTTCGGCGCCCGCAAAGAACAATAACCGGTTCTTAATGGATGTGGTTGACAATGTAAACTTCAGCATGCGGGATGATATGGTAAAGTTTGGCACGGTAGGCACTACCCGTAACTGGAAGATGCGGCAGGAACTGCATAGCTCCCGCTTTACCACCCGCTGGGAAGAATTGTTTGAAGTGAGATAACCGGCCGCTCACCCTTCTTAATTTATTCAATCAAAGAAACTGATCTGGGTACCTGCAGTTGATTTGCCGGGCTGAATGAATTGTGGCTTTTGCAAGTGCAGGTCACAGGCCGGATTGAGCTTATCAATCATGTAGGCTATCAGTTCCGGGCAATACATTTCATCGGGCATGTGTACAAAAAGATAGAGCTCCTGCAGACCATTGTTGATCCAGTAAGTAATACGCTGTACCCAGGCATCCGCACGGGTATAATCGGTTGGATGCAGGAGGTTACACACAAAGCGTACAAATGTTCTGGGCGCCGAAAGGTGCATGTGCGCACAATCCCTTCTGCCGGCCGTATCGGTAATAACGGCCCCGATATTCAAAGAACGCAGGGTATCAAAAAGCTCTTTCCTGATAACAGGATCGGAAAACCACTGCGGATGCCGCACTTCCAGGAAAAATGGCAGGTCTGTGGGTAAGGATGCCAGGTAGTTGAACAAGGGTGTTTTACGGCCGGGCGCATAGCTTTCACTGACCTGTAAAAAAATAGGGCCCAGGTGTTCTCCAAATGCCAATACGCCTTCCAGGAAAGCAGAGGTTTGGTCAAAGACATTGTTGAAGTTGCTGTAATGGCTGATGAGCTGTGGTACTTTGGGACAGAATTTAAAATCCCTGCCTGCAGCCCTTGCTGCCCATTTACCAATTTCGGCAGGTGTGTATATTTTATAATGGGTGGCATTGAGCTCTACGCAATTGAAGTGCTTTACATATTGTTCCGTGAAGCCGGCTTCCTTTGTACCCTTTGGATATACCCTGCCTACCCAGGATTTGTGTCCCCAACGGGGCACTCCCAGGTATACCTGTGGCTTACCGGTTTTTTGGCCGGTCAATACCAGACGGTTATCCACGGGCTCTGCCGGAAGGGTAAAATCAACGGTATTTAACTCGTCCTGGGGGATCTTTCCAAAATCCATATAACTATTTTAAGGGCTCAAATCTAACTTATAATGTTTTAGGATACAATTGTTTAGCGCAATCTTACGGGTGCAGGATAATAATCAAACAATCAATTGGTTAGCATTTTTTTCGCACCTTTAAAATATATCGGGTCTTCGTGCGTCTACCTTCTTATACAATGGAGAAGACCCTGACGATATCACCGGGCATGGCAGGAGAACCTAAACGCAATATTACCCAGGTCATTAATGACTACAGCAAAAGGCTGATGGGTTTTATACGTAAGCGGGTAACCAATGAGGCTGATGCAGAGGATGTATTGCAGGATGTGTTTTACCAGTTTATTGGTAATACACAGCCCATTGAGCAAATGAGCGCCTGGTTATTCACGGTAGCCCGTAATAAGATCACCGACCGGCAGCGGAAGCATAAGCCGGAAGCGCTGGAAGATGTATTCAGGGATGAAGATGGGGAGGAAGCTATTAACTGGAGTGAATTGTTGTTCGACAGCAGCAATAACCCGGAACGTGAATACCTGCGTACACTATTCTGGGAAGAACTGAATGCCGCATTGGAAGAGTTACCAGCCGAACAAAGGGAGGTGTTTATCCGCCATGAACTGGAAGGTGTTCCTTTTAAAGAGCTGGCTGAGCAAACCGGCGAAACGGTGAATACCCTGATCAGCCGGAAACGTTATGCGGTACTTCATTTGCGTGAGCGGCTTAGTATATTGAAAGATGAATTATTAAATTATTAACCCTATAAATGAGTGTTATGAAACGTAGATCCAGAGCCGGTAAAGGATTCCTCATCCTGGTGTGTGTAGTAGCGTTTATTTCGCTGTTCAGCTTTATTGTGATGAAGCTATGGAATGCCATTTTACCGGATGTATTGCACGTAAGTACGATCAATTTCTGGCAGGCAATGGGCATATTGGTGCTGTCTAAAATATTGTTTGGCGGCTTTGGCGGTTGGGGCCATAAGAAGCAGGAATGGAAAAGAAAGATGCAGGACAAGTGGCAGCATATGACACCTGAAGAAAGGAACCGTTTTAAGGAAGCACTGGAAAAAAGATTTGAAGGCCGTTTTGGCCGCCGCTGGTGTGTACCTGATGAAAAGTATGAGCGCCGGAAGGAAGAGACACCCAAAGATGAGGCCGGTGCGGGTGCCGGCGCTGAATAAACGATATTCCTGATTCAACTGCTATATATGGACATCCTCGTTTTTAAAACCAATTTGCGCTACCGGAAAAACATTCACCATATTGGTACGCACCTGAATAACCTGCAGGGTATTATACGATGGAATGTAGACCTGCACGATAAGGACAAGATATTGCGTATCGAGGCGCAGAACCTTAGTCCGCGGATTATTGAGCATACGCTGAGCCATGCAGGGTATTCCTGCCAGGAACTGGAATAGTTGTACTTACTTGATCTGCGGAAATGTGATCCCTGTTACCTTCCTGAAAATATCTACTGCATAGAGGTCGGTCATGCCGGCAATGAAATCTACTACAGATTGGGTATCCTGGTAAAGCTTATCCGGCTGGCCGGTAACCACAAATTGTTCCGGGATCAGTTGTAACAGCTTTTTGGACTTAGCCGCTTTGTGTGTGATAACAGCCGTAAAAAACTCTTTCAATAATTCGCCGATCACATTGTACCCGGCAATTTCAATCTCCACTACCGAACGGTGATTATAAATATGTTCCACCGAAAAATCATCAATCTTCTTTATCAGTTCCAGTTCAAGGGGCGGCAGGTAATCTATTAATGATTTCGCTACTTTGCCATTGAGCAATTCGGCCTCTTTCTCCATGAACACTGTACTCACCCGGTTGATGAGGAGATTGATAAGCCTTGCCCTCAGAAATTCTACCTTTCGGTTGTCATCTTTGATCTTATTGCAGGATTCTTCCACCCGGTCGCGGGCATCGTAACCTGCTGCGTGATCAAAGAAAGCAAGGAAAAGGTCTTTAAGGGTATCAATGGAAATAATATTAAGGCGGTGTGCATCTTCAAAGTCTATTACCCGGTAACAGATATCATCGGCAGCTTCCACCAGGTACACAAAAGGATGGCGGGCATATACATTTTGTTGCGCATGCTGCTGCGGGATGCCCAGTTCCTGCGCAATGTATTGGTAAGTGCTGATCTCCGAATCAAAGAAACCCGACTTTTTGGTGATGAGCTGCTGTTTATTGAATCCGCTCAGTGAATCGGAAGGATATTTAACAATAGAAGCCAGCGTAGCATAGGTGAGCCGGAAGCCACCGGTACTATCCTCTCCAAAGCTATGGGTGAGTGTGCGGAATGCATTGGCATTGCCTTCGAAGTACAGGAAGTCCCGTTGCTGGTTAGGTGTTAGTGTATCTTCAAAACGTTGTTTCGCTTCACCGGCCAATTCGCGAAAGAAGGTGCGGATGGCCTCTTCGCCGGAATGGCCAAAAGGAGGATTGCCAATATCATGCGCCAGGCAGCCGGCAGCAATGACCGATGGCAATTCATATTTATAAAACTCCCTGAAATCTTCTCCCGCATCAGGATATTTGGCAGCCAGGGCATCGCCCACGGCTTTCCCGAGGGAACGCCCTACGGAAGCTACTTCAAGACTATGGGTTAAACGGTTGTGCACAAACACAGGGCCGGGTAATGGGAATACCTGTGTTTTATTCTGCAGCCTGCGGAAGGCGGAAGAGAATATGATGCGGTCATAATCCCGCAGGAAAGAGGTACGAAGGGCATCGGTATAGGTGGCCGATCTGTTTTCACCACCTGTGCGGCGGGTGCTGTAGAGTTGCTGCCAGTTCATTGATATTTTTTCATTAACTGGTAAAGGATCTTATCATCCGGTGCGTCAAGTACCCGCCCCAGCGTATCCTGCAGAAAATGCCGTTTGAAGGCGCGGATAGCGGCTGTCGTATCAGCCAGGTCATATCCCACCAGCCGCAATGCGGTGAGGTGATCGAAGGAAGGCGGTATAATGATGTTGGTGGTATCGTCATACCACTGACCAAAGCCGCGCTGCGACAGGCGCTGCCAGGGGAAGAATACATTGGGATCATTCTTACGTTTAGGCGCTATGTCACCATGCCCGATAAAGTTGGCCGTTGGAATGCTGTATTTCCGCTTCAGTGTATCCAGGAGTTTGATCAGGCTTACGATCTGCGGCTCGGCAAACGTTTCATACCCATCATTATCCAACTCAATACCTATTGAGGACGAATTAATGTCTGTATTATTACCCCATTTGCTCACACCGGCCTGCCAGGCGCGCAGGTAATCATTGAGCATGTGGTGCACGGTCCCATCTTCACAGATCACATAGTGAGCGCTTACCTTAGTACGTTGCAGCGTAAAGGTCCTAAGCGTTTGCTCACAGGATTTCTGGGCAGTGTGGTGAATGATCACAAAGTTGGGCTTGCGCAGATCAAAGTTGACAGTACCTACGGCATAAGACGGCGACACAATCGAATCCAATGTCATGGGCGGCGGCAGGGGCCGCAGGCTTTTGGACAGTGTTTTGGATTGCTTTTTATAAGTCCTGTTGGTAGCTGCGTAGGGGTTGTGGGCACAACTGTGCACGGCGGCTGTAAGTGACAATATTATACAGATGGCCGGTATTATTCGGGCGAAAGCGTGCATAATACAGTATGGATTTGATCGGAATAACTGAAACAGGTTTTACCGCTTGCGTTGCGGAGGGCCGTATCTTCTTTTGTTTTTATGCTTGGGTCTGGACGAATTATTATGGGCGCGGTAATCAGGCACAGGTCCCAGCTCCTGGGGAACCATCGCTTTTTTTACCGGCTTACCCAGCAGGGCTTCAATATCGGCAAAACGGCGTTGTTCTTTTTCACTGATGAAGGTGATGGCCATCCCGTCCGATTCGGCCCTGGCTGTACGGCCGATCCGGTGAATATAGTCTTCCCCGTCATGTGGCACATCATAATTGATCACCAGGTCAATATTGTCTATATCAATACCCCGGGAGAGAATATCAGTAGCTACCAATATAGGAATGCGACCGCTTTTGAAATCCAGCAATACGTTTTCACGATCGGCCTGTTCCAGGTCGGAATGCATCTCAGCTATTTTGAAGCGGGCCCTTTGTAATTCCCGGTTGAGCTGTTTTACATTCTGCTTGCGGGAGCAGAAGATGAGCACCATTTTAAAATGCGTATGCCGCAGGATGTATTGAATAAGGGGCAGTTTCTGGGGTTCGTAAACCACAAAAGCCTCCTGTATGATCTTTTCTGGTGGTTTAGAAATAGCGATGTTCACTTCTTCCGGATTGTGCAGGATCTTCCGGGCCAGTGAGCGGATCTTTTCGGCCATGGTGGCTGAGAAGAGCAGGTTCTGGCGTTTTGCCGGCAGGTGGGAGATGATTTTCATGATATCATCATGGAAACCCATGTCCAGCATACGGTCGGCCTCATCCAGCACCAGGTATTGCAGGCCGCTCAGCTTTACATAACCCATGTTGAGGTGGGCAATGAGCCGGCCGGGGGTGCAGATGACGAAATCCACTCCTTTGGAGAGCGCATTCTTTTCCGTGGCAAAGTTCATCCCATCGTTACCGCCATATACCGCAATGGAACTGATAGAAGTGAAATAGGACAGCCCTTCCAGGTTCTGGGCAATCTGGATGGCCAGTTCCCGGGTGGGTACCAGAACGATGCAGTTTACCTGTCCGTCGTTGCTGTGCTGCAGCAGGCGGTGAATAATAGGCAGCAGGAAGGCGGCGGTTTTACCGGTGCCCGTCTGGGCACATGCAATGATATCCCGGCCTTGCAAAATGATAGGGATTACTTGTTCCTGAATGGGGGTAGCGACCTCATAACCAGTGGATTCTATGCTTTCCATTAAGGCGGGATCAAGTCCAAATTCTGTGAAATTCATTAAACCAATTAATATAAAAAGACTATGTTATTAAGACCAATTCCTGTAAAGATAACATAAAAAATCCCCCTTTGTGAAAAAGGGGGATTGGGTAAGTTTCTATTTGAATCTGGGAGGCCCCGGGAGAGCCTGTCCCGCTCTGCGGGCCCCGGGCCCAACAAGATGCTCATTAACTAATTAGTTGCTGCCACCGAGACCGCCGCCGCCGCTGTTGACGCGCTTGTTCTCGTCTTCGAGGCCGGTTTTACGCTGGCGGGCCGCTTTTACTTCATTACTACCAAAGCGGTAAGTAAAGTTGATCTTGAACTGACGGCTTTCCCAGTTGCCATTGGCCCTGGTATATTGGCGACCATACTCACTGGTCCCTTTCCACTTCATGGTCTTGAACATATCGCTTACGGCTATTTTCACGGTTCCCTTGTTCTTCAACACTGTTTTGGATAAGCCACCATCGAGACCACCCATGCCGATGCTTTTAAAAGTACCCTGCCAGATGGAAGGAGCAGTATAGAATCCACTCAATTCACCGGTCCAGCCTTTGCCAAAGCGGAAGGTCTGCTGGGCGTATACGTTGAAAGAGAATACGTCGAGGTCTATTTTACCCATCGGACCTTTATCGGCTTTATATTTAGAGTAGAAAGTGTTGACGTTGGCAAACACACTGTACCATTTGTACTGGAAGGGATAACTGATGTTAAGGCTCACGATATCCTGGGTAGCCAGGTTATCCGAAGTGATATAACCTTTTGATTTTTCAGTAACGCCCAGTATCTGGGAAAAGATGTCTTTTACGTGACTATAGTTCAGGGTAGTGGTGAGCGTGTATTTGTATACATGCGTGATCCCGAAACTATTGGTGTACTGCGGCATGAGGCGGGTATTACCCTTCTGGTACGTGTACTCATCGAGCCTGAACTCAAAAGGATTCAGGTTCTGATAAGCCGGACGGTCAATACGACGGCTGTAAGACAGGGTCCACTGGCTCATTGGCTTCTTGTTGAAGGTAATGGCCGCACTGGGGAAGAGGTCGGTATAGTTACGCTCGAAAGTAGAATCATAAACTACATACTCATCCGTGTCATCATCCCAGGTGAACCCGGTTGAATGCCCTTTGGCATTGGTATTTTCGGCCCGTACACCAACCTGTACCATAAATCCTTTAAAGGGCCTGTTATAGTTTACGTACAGCGCATTGATGTTTTCTTTGTAATCGAAATCATTGCTGCGGTCTTTATCCAGTTCTTTACCGGTATTCAGCACATTGTAGGTAGCAAAATCATTGGCTGTTTGTACATAAGAGAATTTACCACCAACACCGAGACGGCCTTTTTTGAAGTTTTGCTCGTAATCGGTTTTAAACGTGTACAGGTCTATATCAGACGGCGACACCATGTTGTAGATACGCTGTGTTAATACAGCTGTTTCTGCAGCATTGTAATAGGTGTTGGGCTGCATCTGATCGTTCTTAATACGGTACAGGCCATAGTCTGCATCCATGGTCAGCTCCCTGCCGGATGTATCAGCATAGCGATAGTTGAGGTTAAAGTTGCCATTATCCCTTTTACCACTGCTGGTATTGTTGGCTACCAATATCCTGTCTACGGTGTTGGTTGGCATATGGCTGATGGGGGTACGGCTGTAGTTATTAAAACCATTTTCATTCAGGTTACCATTGATCATAACACCAAGGGTGCTTCTTTTGGAAAGCGACATATCGGCGCCTACCTTGAATGCATGGGTTTCGTTGTTCGAGGTCATTCTTGTAGCGCCATTAAAGAGGGTATCTTTAATTCCATCATATGGTTCTACTTCCACTGCCCGGTACAACCACATATTCATCCTGTTATCGCTCTTGTTGTAGTTATAATTACCATACACGTTCAGGAACTTATTCCGGTTGTTCAAAGAAATACCGGCATTGTATTTGGGCAAAGCGCCAATGGCATAGCCTGCATTTACCGAACCGTTGGTACCATAAGATTTATTCTTTTTGAGCCTTATGTTGATAATACCGGCATTGCCCGCTGCATCGTATTTAGCCGAAGGGTTGGTAATGATCTCAATGGCTTCTATGGAAGAAGACTGAATGGTTTTGAGGTAATCGGAGAGGTCCTTACCTGATAAGGGAGTAGGGCGGCCGTCAATGTATACCTGCACACCATTTTTACCACTCAGGCTGAGGTTATCGTCTTTATCCACCAATACACCGGGTGATTTGCGCAGGAGTTCCAGGGCATCCTGGCCTACAGCATTCACGCTGCCTTCCACATTGAGGATGGTTTTATCAGCTTTTACCTCTATCACCGGTTTGCGGTAGGCAACTGTTACTTCCTTGAGGTTGCCGGCTGCTTTGGCCAAAGAAAAGTCAGGGCCTTTGGCATCACCGCTACCGCTATATTCGAAAGAAGGAGAGTTTTTGGGTTGATGGCCTACGAAAGAGGCATTTACAAAATACTGTCCGGAAGCGATACCTGTGAAACTGTACTGACCTGAAGCGTTGGTGACACCCAATTTAACAGTGGAGGAATCTTTTACATTTTTGAGTGCTATAGAAGCACCGGATAGGCTTTTTCCTTGTTCATCCTTGACATTTCCCGTAATATTCTGCGCCTGGGTGATGGCAGCACATAGTAGTAGGGATAAAGTCAATAAGGTCAACTTTCTCATGGCTAATTTATTTTCAAATTTGGTCGGCAAAGCTACCAGCATGTTACACTTTCATGACAATCTATACATCAGCGGCAAAAATCGCCCACCAGTGGCAAAGGGTGTTTGAACATTATTTCCTGAATTGGGATTATTAATCAACAAGATGTCAGAAAAAGCCTCTGACGGACTATATCCGACATCCGGTTTTCCTGGCCTCATCCCAGTGCCTTCCTCCCATCATCCTGGGGTCATCCTAGGGTCATCTTAGGGTTTTCCTGGGGTTTTCCTAGGGTTTAAACCTTAGGAAGACCTTATGATAACCCTACCTAAACCTGAAGATGATAGGATAATGATAGGACAATTGTGCTACCCTTCACCTTGTCTGGGGCCGGGTATCGTTTTTGAAATATTATCCCCTTTACACGCATTGTTTCATCCTTAAAATATTTTTTTATGGCAACGTTAAGTGGGAAAAGAGTAGCCATCCTTACTGAAAATGGCTTTGAGGAAGTGGAACTGACCAGCCCTAAAAAAGCGCTGGAAGAAGCAGGCGCTCAGGTAGATATCGTATCGCCACAAAAAGAAAAGGTGAAAGGCTGGGACCATGACCACTGGTCTATTGACCTGCCGGTAGACGTATCCGTGGAAAAAGCTAAGGTGGAAGACTATGACGCGCTGATGATACCCGGTGGTGTTATTAACCCCGATCAGATGCGTACCAATAAACATTGTGTGGAATTTGCCCAACAATTCCTCGAAGCAGGTAAACCGGTGGCAGCCATTTGCCATGGCCCGCAGCTACTGATCGAAACAGGTATGATAGATGGCCGTAATATGACTTCGTACCTATCCATCAAGACCGACCTGCAAAATGCCGGGGTGATCTGGGCAGATAAAGAGGTAGTGACAGACAATGGCCTTGTTACCAGCAGAAGCCCGAAAGACCTGGAAGCATTTAATAAAAAGATGATTGAAGAGATCAGGGAAGGCCTGCACTCCCCTGCAGCCTATACACCGGGACCGGCGCATTGATTTTTTATGTGTATGATCACTCACAGGACCTGAGCCATAGTTAGACCCAACTATGGCTTTCCTGCTTTTATAACTCAAGCCTTACATCATCATAGTAGGTCTTGATCCGCTTATTTACAAATATTCCCGCTGAGCCGCCCGACTTGATGAGTGTTACAAATTCATCCCATATTTCAGGTTCCACTTTCAGGTAATGATATACTTTACCACCGGTAAATTCCACTTCCAGTACTTCGGATACAGGAGAATAGTTGAGCGATACAGTGGTTTCAGAAGAAGGTGTATATATTTTGTTTCTATTGGTAAGTCGTTTGCGTCGCATAGGTATTTAATTTTCTGTTGTGTTTTTCCAAGTTCGTATTACTTCATAACCCATCCCTCTTTGTTATCAGATTTCACATAATAATAATCGTTAAATAATCCCAATATCAGTAATGTAATTGGCAGCCAGTTTTTTATTATATAGGTAACCATGTATGTTGCTTTTGCCTGTATAATAACCGTAAAAATTTGGTGCCGTGCAGCCTGAGCTATGATTTATAGATTTTTTAGGATTTCGCGGAGAAAGCGGGCCGCATTTTATCATGATTGAATGGTTGAAGTGTAACCTGCTGGCACAAGATTTAAGCAGTTCCTCTAAAACCAGCAATTATGGACGGCAAACAACTTTGTGAAGTGTATATTAATGAGATCAGGGCCGAATCTACTGCCACCAGGAAATGCCTTGAAAGAATACCGGAAAGTGTTTATCAATTCAAGCCGCATGAGAAGTCCATGGAAATGGGCTACCTGACCTTATTGGTAGCTGAAATACCCAAATGGATCCGGGATATGATCGAAGATTCCATTATTGACTTTGCCACCTACAAACATTTCCAGTTAAGCACCACCGATACACTGCTGGCCCATTACGACGAAAACCTGGCAGGCGCCATTCGCTCCCTGTCTGGCATTACAGCAGAGAGTTTACAAAAGCCTTTCGAACTTAAAAACGGCGGACAGTTATTGTTCCGTGCTCCCAAACTGGAAAGTATCGGCTCCACCATTAATCACTGGGTGCATCATCGTGGTCAGTTGACGGTCTATATGCGCCTGAATGATATAGCAGTGCCCTCCATCTATGGGCCTTCAGCCGATGAAAAGGGATATTAGCGATAGCAGTTTACATATTCCGGCGATACTGTCCCCCCACCTGGTACAGGGCATTGGTAATTTGGCCCAAGGAACAGTATTTTACTGTTTCCATTAATTCAGTAAAAAGGTTGCCGTTGTTGATAGCCACATTCTTTAGCCTGTTGAGCATTTCATCCCGTTTCGCTTCATTCCGTTTTTGAAATGCCTGCAGGTTCTGTATTTGCTGCTCTTTTTCTTCCGTGGTACTGCGTATGACTTCCTGTGGAATAATGGTAGGACTTCCTTTTTTATTGAGGAAAGTATTGACACCTACTATGGGCAACTCGCCACTATGTTTGAGGCTTTCATAATACAGGCTTTCTTCCTGTATTTTATTACGCTGGTACATGCGTTCCATCGCCCCCAGCACGCCTCCACGATCGGTAATACGGTCAAACTCCGTCAGTACTGCCTCTTCTACCAGGTCGGTCAGTTCTTCAATGAGGAAGGAGCCCTGTATAAAATTCTCTGTTTTGGCAGTGCCCAGTTCACGATTGATGATGAGCTGGATAGCCATCGCCCGGCGCACACTTTCTTCCGTAGGCGTGGTAATGGCTTCATCATAGGCATTTGTATGCAGGCTGTTGCAATTGTCATAAATAGCATACAAGGCCTGCAGGGTGGTGCGTATATCGTTGAAGTCTATTTCCTGTGCGTGTAAACTTCTGCCTGATGTCTGAATATGGTATTTCAATTTCTGGGAACGGTCATTACCCTTGTATTTATCCTTCATGGCTTTGGCCCAGATACGCCTGGCCACGCGGCCAATAACACTGTACTCCGCATCCATGCCATTACTGAAGAAGAAGGACAGGTTGGGTGCAAAATCATCAATGTGCATGCCCCGGCTGAGATAATATTCTACATAAGTGAATCCATTGGCCAATGTAAAAGCCAATTGAGTGATAGGGTTGGCGCCGGCTTCGGCAATGTGATAACCGCTGATGCTGACGCTATAGAAGTTACGTACTTTCTGTTCAATAAAATATTGCTGCACATCGCCCATGAGCTTCAGGGCAAATTCAGTGCTGAAGATACAGGTATTCTGCGCCTGGTCTTCTTTGAGGATATCGGCCTGTACCGTACCCCGCACCTGTGATAAGGCTTCTGCTTTTATTTTCGCGTACACATCAGTCGGCAGTACTTCATCGCCGCTTAGCCCCAGCAGTTTCAATCCCAACCCGCTATTGCCCTCGGGCAGGCGCTCGGGAGAAGAAGGGTTATAGTAAACCGGTTTGGGCAGACTCTTAAATTTATCAGCTATCTTTTTACTGACCGCATCCCACTGTCCATTGGCCTCCATCCATTTCTCACATTGCTGGTCTATGGCTGCATTCATAAAGAAAGCGAGCAGGATAGGAGCAGGACCGTTGATGGTCATGCTCACGGATGTTTTTGGATCGCAAAGATCAAAACCACTGTACAACTTCTTGGCATCATCTACCGTAGCAATGCTTACGCCACTGTTGCCTACTTTACCATAAATATCGGGACGGTGGGCCGGGTCTTCACCATAGAGGGTCACGCTGTCAAAAGCGGTTGACAATCGTTTGGCCGGCTGATCAACCGATACATAGTGAAACCGTTTATTGGTACGTTCGGGGCCGCCTTCTCCGGCAAACATGCGGGTAGGATCTTCTCCTTGTCTTTTCAGTTCAAATACACCGGCTGTATAAGGGAATTCACCGGGTAGGTTCTCCTGCAACTGCCAGCGCAGGATATCACCCCAGTCTTTGTATTTAGGCAGTACTACCTTGGGAATGCGGGTGCCACTGAGTGTTTTAGTAGTAAGCGGTTGTTTGATCACTTTATCCCGTACCTGGTATTCAAAATAGTCGCCCTGGTATTTTTTTACTTCTGCCGGCCACTGATCAATAAGTTGCTTGCAGGCAGGATTGAGTTTGGCTTCGAAGTTCTTTTTGAGTTGTTCCAGGTCAGCCGCATAAGTCGCCTCTTTGCCACCAGCTTCAATAACACCTTGTATTTGGTATAACCTGGAGGCAATGGCACATTGTTCCTGTACCCAGGCATCATAGCCACGGCTGGCTTCGGCTATCTCTGATAAATAACGGACCCTTTTAGGCGGGATGATCTGGCTTTTGGTGCTGGTATCTTTGGTATGCCGGTGCAATTCAATAGCGCCAAATTCAACACCGGTCTTCTTCTTTAAGGCCACCATCAGTTTTTCAAACAACTCATTTACGCCGGCATCATTAAACTGTGCGGCAATGGTGCCAATAACCGGTACCTCTTCATCTTTTGCCATGAAGAGATTATGGTTACGCTTGTATTGCTTGCGCACATCATGCAAGGCGTCGAGCGCGCCTGCTTTATCAAACTTATTGATGCAGATCACATCCGCATAATCCAGCATATTGATCTTTTCCAACTGGGAGGCCGCACCGTATTCCGGCGTCATCACATATAGGCTCACATCGCAATAATCGAGGATACTGACGTCGCTTTGTCCTACGCCGGCGCTTTCAAGGATAATAAAATCAAAGCCGGCAGTCTTACAGATATTCACCGCATCCTGTACATACTTACTCAATGCCACATCGCTTTCTCGGGTAGCCAGGGAGCGCATATAGGCGCGGGGAGAATGGATGCTGTTCATGCGGATACGATCGCCCAGCAAAGCGCCACCGGTTTTCTTGCGCGAAGGGTCAACAGAAATAACAGCAATGGTTTTATCAGTAAACGCATTCAGGTAGCGGCGTACAATTTCATCGGTAACAGATGATTTACCGGCGCCGCCGGTGCCAGTGATGCCTAAAACTGGCGGGTTCGCCGTTGCGGGTGTAGCAACTTCTCCGTTATTGTTTTTACTGTTCTCTACATTAGAAATACTCCTGGCTATACGCCGGATATCTTTCCACTCACCCAGCTTAAGCTCCGTATTGAAATTGGTGGGATTGCCATTGACAGGGAAATCACACAGTTTTATTACTTCTTCTATCATCCCTTCAAGGCCCAGCTTCCTGCCATCATCGGGACTATAGATCTTGGTGATGCCGTAGTGGTGCAGCTCTTCTATTTCCTGGGGCAGGATGGTGCCTCCACCACCACCGAATATTTTAATGTGTCCGCAGCCATTCTCCTCCAGCAGGTCCTTCATGTACTTGAAGAATTCTACGTGCCCGCCCTGGTAGCTCGTAATGGCAATACCCTGGGCATCTTCTTCAATGGCACATTCTACGATCTCAGCCACGGAACGGTTATGACCAAGGTGAATGATCTCAGCGCCTTTGGCCTGCATAATGCGGCGCATAATATTGATAGCAGCATCGTGCCCGTCAAACAGGGAGGCTGCTGTTACAATGCGAACTGTGTTATTGGTGAAGCTCATATCAATGGTAGTAATTGCGATCCAGGGGCGAAGTTAAATCAAAAAGCTAATGAGTGTTAGCTTTTCATAATTTGGTTTCCTAAACGGTTAAAAAGGAGTAGCTTAGGCGTATAAATGATACTTGCCCATGGTTATAGATGCACACGTCCATTTCTGGAAGTTCGACAAGCAAAGAGATGCCTGGATCACCGATGATATGAAGGTCCTGCAACAGGATTACCTGCCGGAACACCTGGCATCCACCCTGAAAAGAAATGGCGTGGATGGCGTAGTAGCCGTACAAGCCAGTCAGGAAGAAGTAGAAACAAGGTTCCTGGCAGAGCTGGCCAAAACCCACCCTATTATCAAGGGTGTGGTGGGATGGATTGACCTGCAGGCCGATAATATTACTGAACGCCTGGCACATTTTACCCAGTATACCAGCATCAGGGGCTACCGCCATGTAGTACAGGCAGAGCCGGATGACTTTCTGTTACGGCCCAATTTCCAGCGTGGCGTACGGGCCTTGCAGTCGTACAACTATACGTATGATGTATTGATCTATCATAGCCAGTTGAAGCCGGCTATTGAATTTGTATCGAAGTTTCCCGATCAAAAACTGATTATAGACCACTGTGCCAAACCCGATATCAGGCATAAGAAGATAGATGAATGGAAGGTGCTGATGAAGGAGATAGCACAACAGCCAAATGTGTATTGTAAACTATCCGGACTGTTTACAGAAGCAGCCTGGAAAACCTGGAGCGCGGCTGAATTTTATCCTTACCTCGATGTGGTGTTTGAAGCATTTGGTACCGATCGCCTCGTATTTGGCAGCGACTGGCCGGTGATACTGGTGAGTGGCATTTATGTGCAGTGGAAGAGCCTGTTGGAGAAATACATGGAGCGTTTCCAGGAGGAGGAGAAGGAGAAAGTGTTTGGGTTGAATGCGGTGAGGTTCTATGATCTGTAGCTGTGTGTTTTGCGAAAATCTTTTACCATGTCAATACGATTGCTTTGTTGCCGGTGCCTGCTATGTATTGTATTGATCTTTCCAAAGTATATGCAGGGGCAAGACCCCTGGAAGGTGAGTGCTGCGAATATTAATCCGGCCGATTATTATGGTATCACAGTAGCCAATGGCATGATCGGCGTAGTATCATCGCCGGAACCTTTCAAAGTAAAAGATGTAGTGCTGGCCGGGGCGTATGACCTGTATGGCAGGGGGCGGGTAAGTAATTTCCTGCGCAGCTTTAACCTGCTGAATATGTACCTGGATATTGACGGCCAGCGGTTAGGCAGCAAGGGAGTTTCGAATAGGAGGCAGGAGCTCGATCTGCGGCATGCCGGCTTTACCACCTCTTTTGATTATGGCGATAAGGCTTCCATTTCTTACACGTATTATTCTTTACGGCATTTACCTTTTACGGTATTGATGGACATCACGGTGATCGCGAAGCAAAACATTACATTAGGCGCGGCCAGTGTAATGGAAGCGCCGGATGCTTTAAAGGACGTACAGAATTATTATAATGAAATAGACCGGCCGCATGTGGTAGTCAGTCTGCTCACTTCTACCGCGCAAAGTCCTACCGGCAAACTGCAACTATGCGCCTCCAATACCTTCCTGTTTACTGAGCCACATGGACAGGAACCCCGGGTGATCCATGAGATGTGGGATAACAATATGCACCTGATGAAATTCAGCCGCACTTTACAAGCCGGCCAGTCCTACCGGTTCTCCATTGCCGGCAGTTCTATTACTTCCGCACATCATGATGATCCGCTGAATGAAGCAGAACGGCTTACCATCTTTGCACGGTTGGAAGGAAGGGATCGCCTGCTGCAATTCCACCACAAAGCCTGGGACGATCTGTGGAAGAGCGATATTACCATTGAAGGCGACCCGCAAAGTCAACAGGATGTACACAGCATGTTGTACCACCTCTATTCTTTCAGCCGTGCCGGAACAGCTTTATCTCCTTCACCGATGGGGTTAAGTGGCCTGGGTTACAATGGACATGTATTCTGGGATACAGAATTATGGATGTACCCGGCTTTGCTGGTGCTGCATCCTGAAATCGCCCGGTCCATGGTAGAATACCGCTTCCAGCGCCTCGAAGCAGCCAGGCGCAATGCTTTTGCCCATGGCTATAAGGGCGCCATGTTTCCCTGGGAAAGTGCCGGCACCGGTGTGGAAGAAACACCGGTATGGGCATTGAGCGGGCCGTTTGAACATCATATTACAGCCGATGTAGCCATTGCCGCCTGGAATTATTATGCAGTAACACAGGATAAAAACTGGCTGCGTACCACAGGCTGGCCACTGCTTTCGGCCACGGCCGACTTTTGGGCAAGCCGCGTAGAGCGTAATGGTCCCGGCCGGTATGATATCAAAAATGTAGTGGCTGCCGATGAATGGGCGGAGAATGTAGACAACAACGCATTTACCAATGCAGCCGCCAAAGCCAACCTGCAATATGCCACAGAAGCCGCCAAAATATTGGGGCTTACGCCCGACGCTGACTGGATGCAGGTGGCCGCGAATATCCCTATTTTAAAGATGGAAGATGGCGTTACCAGAGAGCATGCTGCTTATAAGGGAGAGGGCATTAAGCAGGCTGATGTGAATTTACTGGCCTATCCACTTAAAGAGATCACTGATCCCCAACAGGTCCGCAAAGACCTGACCTATTATGAAACCCGCATTCCTGACCAGGGCACACCGGCTATGACCCAGGCTGTTTTTGCCCTGCTGTATGCAAGGCTGGGCGATGGAGAAAAAGCTTACACCGTTTTCAAAGAGGCGTACCTGCCCAATCTTAATCCGCCTTTCCGGGTCATTGCAGAAACGAAAGGAGGCACCAATCCTTACTTCGCTACAGGCGCCGGCGGTATGATCCAGTGCATGCTGATGGGCTTTGGCGGACTGGATATTACACCCAAAGGCATCATCCAGGTAAAGTCAAAATTGCCTGCACAGTGGAAACGCCTCACTATTACAGGAGTAGGCATGGAAAAGAAAACATTTGTAGTCAGGTAAGCTCCAGGCCATTGCTCCGATAGCTGTTCACACACAAATAATTTATTTATTCTATTAGTAAATTTCTTATATTGTGTATACAGAACACTAATGACTGCTTTGAAAAGAATTGCTGCCATACTACTACTGGGAATCCTTTTCTTCAATTGGTTCGGCTACCGCATCCTGGCCGATTTACTACAACAACGAGCTGATATTGAACTGGAAGCACGTCTTGACCAGGCTGATTATGATGAGTCGAGCCTGATTGAATTGCGGGTTACCCTAAACCTGCCCTATCAAACCAACTGGACCGGTTTCGAGCGGGTAGATGGAGAAATAGAGATTAATGGTATCCATTATAAATATGTAAAACGCAAGGTGGAAGAGGGGCAACTGGTTTTACTATGCCTGCCCAATGAGGAAAAGATGCGCCTGCAAACAGCCCGTGATGATTTTTTCAAACTGGTCAACGACCTGCAACATCCCTCCCAGAATAAGAAATCTGACAACCATTCCTTTTCCTTTAATAGTTTCTCTACAGAATACTGGTCGCAGAAAAATGACTGGTATTTCACCGCGCTATCAGATGAGCCATTGCATTACCGCAATGCGAATGACATCCTGAAAACGGGCTGCTATACTTCCACGCCCGGGCAACCTCCTGAGGCCTGAGGGGATCGCCTTTTCCCCTGGGGCAGCATTATGCCCCGAAACCGCATTTCACTTTTATTAGTACGGCGTTTATTTTTTGACGTCCTGGTATTTCACGTTGGAGGTTTCATGTCTTACGTGCAATATCCGGCCATTCACAATTATCCGTTTCTTTCATGCGCAAGATCATCCATGCCATTATAGTGCTGACGATAGCAGCATCCTGTAACCGTGCGAATGATTACCAACAGGTATTACATGACCCAAGCCTGTACAGCCACCTCACCGGACAAGTAACAGAGATCATGACCTTCAACATATTTACGCCGCCGGTGGCCAGCAGGGTATATGCTTATGCACACCTGGCAGCGTATGAAGTGACGGCAAAGGGCGACAGCAATTATGCTTCACTCGAAGGACAGTTGAAGGGTTTACAAAATATTCCTGCCCCCGGACCCGGCAAGCTGATTGATTATCCATATGCATCCATGATCGCTTTTATGGAAGTGGGCAAAACACTCACTTTTTCCAATGCCACTATGGACAGCATTGTTAACTCGCTCAAGCTGCTGGCCAAAGAGCATGGCATGCCCGACTCAATGGAAGCGCATTCAACAGCTTATGGCCTCAGCGTGGCCAAAGCAATACTAGCCTGGAGCAAGAAAGACAACTATGCCCAAACCCGGTCGGCAGCCAAATACACCGTACCTGAAGAAGAAGGGAAATGGATACCTACCCCGCCGGCCTATATCCAGGCTGTAGAACCGCACTGGCGTACTATTCGCACCATTGCCATAGACAGCGCCAGCCAGTTTGCCCCACCGCCTCCTGTTCCTTTCAGTAAAGATTCCACCAGCGAATTTTACAACTGGGCAAAGCAGGTATATGATACCGTAAATAACCTTACCGATGAACAAAAAGCCATTGCCAGCTTTTGGGATTGTAATGGGTTTAAAGTAAACATTGTTGGCCATGCCATGTTTGCCACCAAGGCCATGACACCGGGTGGCCACTGGATGGGCATTGTAGGCATTATTTGCAAAGACAAAAAAACTGATTTCGCCAAAACGGTACAAACCTATGCTACCGTTTCATTCGCATTGATGGATGCTTTTATTTCCTGCTGGGATGCCAAATTTAACTGGAACCTGATACGACCCGAATCAGTCATCAACCAATACATTGATCCCAACTGGAAACCCTTTTTACAAACCCCTCCTTTCCCTGAATATACCAGCGGTCACTCAGAGATATCCAGCGCTGCCGCCACCGTACTGGAACATTTATATGGTACGGCGATAGCTTTCCGTGATTCTACAGAACGCGCCTGGGGCTGGCCCGACCGCCATTTTCAATCCGTACGGCAAGCCGCTGATGAAGCGGGCCTCAGCCGCTTTTATGGGGGCATCCATTACAGGCGCTCTATAGAAGTAGCCAGAGACCAGGGCATCCGGCTTGGCAATTATGTAATGACCAAACTGCAAACCGACAAGCAGCAAACCAAACTTGCTGCCCAATAACAACCAATAACACCTGTAAATTTTTAACACACTGCGTATGAGAAAGTTTCTTGCCATTTTGATGATCGTATTGATGATTGCTCCTGAGCGTACGAATGCACAAGGCTGCGTAGCCATTCGCAGCACCGGAGCTATGTGTATGAAGCCGGATGCTACTGCTGATGCCCACAAAGGATGGCAGCTCAATACCTCTTACCGTTACTTCCGGTCATTCCGCCACTTTGTAGGAACAGAAGAGCAAAAAGAAAGATTGGAGCATAATACCGAGGTGATCAACTGGCAGCATAGCCTGGACCTGGCACTGGTGCGTCATTTCAACAGCCGCTGGTCATTGGCCATGAACATGCCCATCATTTCCAATGTACGCTCCTCACTGTATGAGCATGGTGGTAATAATGCCGGCAAAAATGCCCGCAATAAAACACGTTCTTTTGGAGTAGGGGATATCCGGTTCACCGGTTATTACTGGCTGCTTGATCCCGCCAAATCGCGTAAGGGGAATATACAGGTGGGACTTGGTATTAAACTGCCCACCGGTGATTATAAATACCAGGATTTCTTTGTGAAGAATGATAGTACAAAGATATTGGGACCGGTAGACCAGTCCATACAATTGGGCGACGGTGGTACCGGGTTCACCACAGAAGTCAATGCCTACTATAATTTTTCAGAGAACATCGGTGTGTATGGCAACTTCTATTACCTCTTCAATCCCAGGGAACAGAATGGGGTATCTACCGCCCGCGGTGGCACACCCTCGGCTACTGCCATCACTTACGGCAGCAGCGTGATGAGCGTTCCCGATCAATACATGGCCAGGGCCGGCGTCATTGCATCACTGGATGGGATCAGCTTTTCGGCCGGCGCACGCATGGAATGTGTTCCCTCAACAGACCTGATCGGTGGCAGCAGCGGCTTCAGAAGGCCGGGATATGTGCTCTCTGTAGAACCAGGCCTCGCTTATCAATTTAAAAAATTCGGCGCCTTTGCTACCGTACCCATAGCCCTGAAACGCGACCGCACCCAAAGTTATGCCGACAAACAAAGAACAAGGATAACCGGCGTGTATGCACAGGGGGATGCCGCCTTTGCCGATTACTCTATTAACATAGGATGTTCTTTCAAGCTGTAAGTATTACAGCCAACCATTACTTAACTGCTTAAACCATTGTATGAACTGCCTGAACTATTACAAGCGCATCTGTATCATTGTTGGCTGCCTGGCATTGCTATATACGCCGGCCAGGTCGCAAACGGATATAGATGGGATCATGATGACGAAAAATAATTTCTGTACCGGCCTTATGTATGGGTACAGTAGCTGGACAGATTATTGGGAAGGTACTTTGAAACGGGATAATGAAAACCTCGGCAGGGTATCTACCCAAATGATCGGGATAATGGGTAATTATGGCATTACCGATAAGCTCAATGTACTGTTCAGTTTGCCTTATGTTTCCACCAAAGCTTCTGCAGGTACCCTGCATGGTCTGGAAGGTGTGCAGGACCTGAGCCTGTACATAAAATGGATGGTCATCAGCAAGGGTGATTTTTCGGCGTATGCCATTGGCGGTTATTCTTTCCCGGTTTCCAATTATACAGCAGATTTCTTACCGTTGTCTATCGGTTTGCGCAGCCGTAATATCTACCTGCGCGCCATGGCCGATCAACAGTTCGGCCGCTTTTTCGTGACTGGCTCCGGCACCTATGTGCAACGCAGCAATATTAAGATTGACCGCACGGCCTATTATACCACAGAAATGCACCTTACCAATGAGGTAGAGATGCCCGATGCCGCAGCCTTCAATCTGAGAGGCGGTTACCGGCATGGCAACCTTATTGCCGAAGCGGTTGTGGACAACTGGACCACACTGGGAGGATTTGATATTAGCCGCAACAATATGCCCTTCCCGAGCAATGAGATGAATGCCACGAGGCTGGGCGTCAATTTCAAATATGAACTGGCCGCTGTACCCGGCCTTTCTTTCATTGGTGGCGGCAATTATACGATTGCCGGCAGGAATGTGGGACAGGCTACCAGTGTGAATGGCGGTATATTTTACATCATCAATTTCAAAGGCAGGAAGTCATCTGTCAAACCTTCATCTCCCAAAACTAACTGACATGAAAAAGCTGTTATTCTTCCCTATTGTTATAATAGCTGTTGGTATTATCATACCACTCTCCTGTTCCAAGGATGTGGATGGCAGAACGGATAACCTGCCACCCTTACAACCAGCCAAAACAGATATTGATGGCGGCGCCTGGAAACCCATCCTGCTTACTACGGCAGGAGAGATTGCGGTACCGGTACCGGCCGCTGTTACCACACCGGATTACATTGCCCAGATCAATGAGATCAAAACCTGGCAGGCCGATCTTACCGATCGGGAAAAAGACCTGGTAAAATACTGGAGTGCAGGCGCTGTGCTTCGCTGGAATGAGATCCTGCGCGAACTGGTAGCCAAACACAACCTGCCGCCTTATCAAAATGAAGATGGCACTTACCCGGTTCCCAATGCCAATAACCCATTGGCTTATCCGCAATTTCCCTTTGCCAACCCGCCTTTTGCATCCCGGGCGTATGCTTATGTGAGCGCCGCCCAATACGATGCACTGGTAGCGGCCTGGCATTATAAAAAACTGTATAACCGCCCGGCGCCTTATAAAACAGATGCCACATTGAAAGTGCTGATACCGCAAAGCGACCTGCCATCGTACCCTTCAGAGGATGCAGTAGTAGCCGGTGCTGCCGTGGAAATGATGAAGCTGTTGTTTCCCGGCGACCAGGATTTTATACAGCAAAAAGCCGAAGAGCACAAACGGGCCCGCATTATCGCAGGCGCCAACGTGCGTAGTGATATAGAAGCCGGTGAAGCGCTTGGCAGGGCAGTAGCACAAAAGTTTGTGACCCGTGCCAGGGGCGACAGGGCCGGTGTTGCAGGCGGCAACCAGGCCTACTGGACCCAACTGGAAACAGATTGCATTGCCAAAGGAGAAACGCCCTGGTATAGCCTGGAAACGCCCAAACGCCCTCCTATGCTGCCCATCTTTGGGAAAGTAAAGGCTTTCCTCTTCGATTCACTCACTTGTATTGCGCTGCGCCCCGGACCACCGCCATTAACCGGCAGCGACAAAATGAAGGAAGAAACAAAAGAGATCTATGAATATGTAAACAATCCCACCCGTGAACGTATACGCATTGTTCATTTCTGGGCCGATGGGGTAGGTACCTATACCCCTGCCGGGCATTGGGATGCCATTGCCGCGGAAGACTTTATTAAAAAGAACTACAGTGAGCTGCGCTGGGCCCGCAATATGGCCTTGCTGAATATGTCGTTGATGGACGCCGCCATTGTATGCTGGGATACCAAGTTCTATTATTTTAATCCCCGCCCCTCCCAGTTGGACCCACGGATAAAAACGCTCACCGGCGTTCCCAATTTCCCGGCCTATATATCCGGCCACTCCACTTTCAGCGGGGCAGCCGCAGCCATCCTGGCGCACATCGTGCCTGAAAAAGCAACTGCTTATAATGACATGGCGAAGGAAGCATCCCTGTCGCGCATGTATGGTGGTATCCACTACCGGGCCGATTGTGAAGTGGGCCTGCAGGTAGGTAAAAACGTAGGGAACTATGCTGTAGAGCGCGCCAAAACAGATGGTGCAGGTGATTAAACTTTGTATTCAACCAACAATACTTCGTCTTTAGTCTATAGTAGTTATAAATGGCACCGCCCCCGTTTTCACGGGGGCGCATTTTTATGTGGCAGATATTATGCTTAATTTAGAAGTATCCAAACCGGTCGGCGTATGAAAAAAACGATAGGACTTTTTTCGTTGATAGGGTATTTATTGGCCGCTGTTGCCCAGTCGCCTGCCACTCCCGATAAGATCTATGGCGACTTATTCCACCAGGTGCAGATGAGTAAGATATTTCCGGATGGAAAAACTTTTGTAGACTGTATTCCCAAACGCGCTCCCAAAGACATCATGTACGATTACGGCCTGCGCAAAGGCCCGCAACTTGACCTGAAGAAGTTTGTAGAAGAGAATTTTGAATTACCACATACGCCGCAGATCAATTATGTTACCCGCGAAAAAGACGTGGTGATGCACATCAAAAACCTCTGGGGTGTACTTCGCCGGCAGCCGGATAGTGTAACCATCTCCCCCACCGGGAGCGGCCAGGGGGCTACTTCCTTATTGCCATTACCTTATCCCTACATAGTACCGGGTGGACGCTTCCGGGAGATCTATTACTGGGACTCCTATTTCACCATGCTGGGCCTGAAAGAAAGTGGAGAAACAGCTATGATCGAAAATATGGTGAAAAATTTTGCCTATCTCATAGAGACCTACGGCCATATCCCCAATGGCAACAGGACCTATTACCTCAGCCGTTCCCAGCCTCCTTTTTTTGCGTTGATGGTAGAATTGCTGGCCGAAGTAAAAGGCGATTCCATCTATGCCGACTTCCTGCCTGCCCTGCAAAAAGAATACAGCTTCTGGATGGAAGGCGCTGATAAACTGGCTCCCGGGCAGTTTGCCAAAAGGGTGGTGAAGTTGCCCAACGGCACGGTCATGAACCGTTACTGGGATGATAATCCCGCACCCCGCCAGGAAAGCTACCGCGAAGATGTGGAAACAGCCGAAAGATCAAAGCGTAATAAAACAGAGATGTACCAGCACCTGCGGGCAGGCGCGGAAAGTGGCATTGATTTCAGCAGTCGCTGGTTTGCCGATAAGAAAAGCCTTGCCACTATTCAAACAACCCATTATATCCCCGTTGACCTGAATGCCCTGCTCTACAAACTGGAGCTGGTGATTGCGAAAGGCGCTATGGTAAAACATGATGACAGCACTGCCAGCCTGTTCCGTAAAAAGTCTGACCGGCGACTGGCAGCCATTGACAAGTTTTGCTGGAGCAGAACACTCAATTTTTATACAGATTATAATTTCAGGACCCGGAAACAATCTACCATCGTATCACCGGCAGGTATGTATCCCTTCTGCGTCTTTACCAAAAAGCCGGATTATATGAGCCTGCTGGCGCGCCGGGCTGGTGAAGTGATCAAAGAAAAGCTCCTGAAAGATGGCGGTGTTACCACCACAGCCAATACTACCGGTGAACAGTGGGATGCCCCCAACGGGTGGGCACCCCTCCAATGGATGACGATCTGGGGACTTGATCGCAGCGGTCAGCGGGAACTGGCCAGGGATATTGCCGACCGCTGGATGAAACTGAACATCGATGTATTCCAACGTACCGGCAAGCTGATGGAAAAATACAATGTCGTTGATACCAAACTGGAAGCCGGTGGCGGTGAATACGCCGGGCAGGATGGCTTTGGCTGGACCAATGGCGTATTGCTGAAGCTGATCAGCAAATATGGCTTACCGAAATAATCGTTTAAACGGCCATTTCAAATACCTTCGCATAAATTTCATAATCATGGTCCGTTGGATGATCTGTCTTTTATTGCCAATAATCTTTTTTGCCTGCTCACCCAATAACGTTACTGTTGATGACAGCCTCAAGAAATACTTCGATGAGCATAAAATAGAGGGCACTTTTGGTTTATTTGACAATGGACAAGGCAGCTTTACCGTATACAACCTGCCCCGTTTTACCGACAGTGTTTATTTACCGGCTTCTACCTTTAAAATCATCAATTCCCTCATTGGCCTGGAAACCGGCCAGGTATTGGACAGCAGCACCGTTATTGCCTGGGACAGCATTGAGCGCAGGCGTGCCGAATGCAACAGGAACATGAGTATGTATGATGCCTTCCGTATCTCCTGCCCACCCTGGTACCAGGAACTGGCACGCCGCATTGGCAAGCCCGTGATGCAGAAATGGCTGGATACCCTGGGTTATGCCCGCCGCTATAGTAAGTTCACCATTGGCAATAACCTCGATACCTTCTGGCTGGATAATTCGGCCAAAGTAACAGCCGATGAGGAACTGGGTATTGTGAAGAAACTCTATTTCGACCAGCTTCCTTTTCAGCACCGCTCCCAGCGTATTGTGAAAAACATGATGCTGTGGGAAAAAGACGCCAATTATTCCCTGAGCTATAAAACCGGCTGGGGCTTCGATGAAAAGAACCATGCTATCGGCTGGATCGTTGGATGGATAGAGGAAAATACCCATCCTTACTTTTTTGTGCTGCAACTGGATTCACCCGACCGCAATTTTGATATGAAGCCCGCCCGTATTAAGATTTTGAAGGATATATTAAAGCAGTATGGCTTTATGCAAGGCAAGAAATAATCTGGTTTGATTATTGATTCAATATCCCTAAATTGATCCCTTGGACCTTCGTTTTCAACATATTGAATACCTTATTGGGCTGGCAGCCATCCCGCTGGTCATTGCCTTATTCTGGTGGGTATTGCGCTGGAAGAAAAAGACCGTTAAAAAGATCGGGGATGAGAAGCTGGTACACCAACTGATCAGCAGCTATTCGCCCCAAAACTTCCTGTTCAAATTCTTACTGGTAGCCGTATCGCTGGCCGCCATTATTGCGGCAGCCGCCAACCTGCAGCAACCAGGCGCTATGGAACAGGTACAACGCAAAGGCGTAGATATCGTGGTGGCCATGGATGTAAGCAAGAGCATGCTGGCGGATGACATCAAGCCAAACCGCCTGGAAAGGGCCCGCCAGTTGGTGTATAAACTCATGGACCAGTTACCGGACGACCGCATTGCGCTGGTATTATTTGCCGGCAGGGCTTACATGCAGATGCCGCTCACTACCGATCACAGCGCCGCCCGCATGTTTGTACAACAGGCCAGCCCCGATGTAGTGCCTACGCAGGGCACCGTGATCACAGAAGCCCTGCGCATGAGCAATACCGCTTTCAACAGCAAGGAAAGAAAATTCAAGTCCATTATACTGATCACCGACGGGGAAGATCATGACCCGGGCTCTGTGCCACTGGCACAGCAAATGGCCAATGATGGCGTAATGATCAATACCATTGGTATCGGATCGCCGGATGGCGCACCTATTCCCGATCCCGCTACCGGTGATTATAAAAAAGACCAGGCCGGCAATACCGTCATTTCCAAGTTGAATGAAACTGAGTTACAGCAACTGGCTGCCGCTACAAAAGGCGTATATGTAAGGCTCACAGACATTGATGCTGCTGTAACCGCCATGAAAAAGCAACTGGGCACTATTGAGCAAACCTCCATGGACGACAGCGCTTTCAAGAACTTTAAGAACTATTTCCCCTGGTTCCTGGGCGCCGCCTTACTGCTGCTGGTATTGGAATTCTTTTATCCTGAACGTAAATGGAAAACCGCATGAGCAAGCACCTCTTCATATTCATAGGGTTGGGAGCTTTTGCTGTTGTTGCGCAGGCGCAAACAGAAAATAAGGCTATCCGCTCCGGCAATAAGCTGTACAAGGAAGGGAAATATGATAAGGCTTTGCCCGAATATGAAAAGGCAGCTACACAAAACCCGGCCAATCCTGTAAGCCATTATAACCTGGGCAATGCACAGTTCCGCAAGGAAGACTTTACAGCATCGGAAAAGAATTTTGACACGGCCGTGAGCACTGCCACTACGAATGAGCTTAAACAAAAATCCACCTACAATAAAGGCGTTTCTTTATCCAAACAAAAGAAACTGCAGGAAAGCATTGATGCCTATAAAAAAGCGTTGCGTTTAAACCCGAACGACAAGGATACCCGGTACAACCTGGAAAAAGCCTTATCTGAACTGAAAAAACAGAACGAGCAGAAAGAGCAGCAGCAACCCAAACAGAACCAGCAGCAGAAGAAGCAACAACAAAAACAACAGCCAAAGCCAAAGCAAACCCTCGATAAGAAAAAAATAGAGCAATTCCTCAAGTCGCTGGAACAGAAGGAGCAGGAAGTACAGCGCAAAATGCAGCAAAACCGCACCCGCGCCACCACCCAGCCGGAAAAGGATTGGTAAAGAGGAGCTTTTAGCTATTGGCTGCCCGCAATGCCTTTTGTTTGCGGAGATTAGCTCCTTTATTCTCCGCACTTTCTGCGGACTTTTGATTGGTCTTGCGGAGATTAATACTATATTTACCGCATATTATGCGGAGATTAAGTCTATGTATATCCATCAATTAGATAAATGGCCTGATTTTCAGTGGGAAAAAGAAAAAGTCTCACGGCTTTTATTAGGAGTCCGTTACCGGCAAGGTAAACTGATAGGCCGGATGGAGGGCATGGGTTTTAATTTACAAGCAGAAGCCACCTTACAAACCCTCACCTTAGACGTTTTGAAATCCAGCGAAATTGAAGGAGAAATCCTCAATCCCGATCAGGTACGATCATCCATTGCCCAGCGCCTGGGGATGAATATTGCCGGATTGATACCAGCCGACAGACATGTTGAAGGTGTTGTTGAAATGATGTTGGATGCAACACAACATTACGATAAGCCATTGACCGATGACCGGCTGTTTGGCTGGCATGCGGCGTTATTCCCGGCTGGGAGAAGCAGCATATTCAAAATTGTCGTTGGCGCATGGCGAATCAACGACAAAAAAGATCCGATGCAAGTTGTATCAGGCCCGGCAGGCCGGGAAACAGTCCACTTTCAAGCACCGGATTCCGAATTGGTTGGTAGTGAAATGCAAAAGTTTCTTGACTGGTTCAATTCAAACATTGACCTTGACCCTATTCTCAAAGCTGCCGTTGCCCACTTGTGGTTTGTAACAATTCACCCTTTTGCCGATGGTAACGGGCGGATTGCCCGCGCAATTACAGATATGCAACTGGCAAGGGCAGATCAAACCTCACAACGCTTTTACAGCATGTCCGCACAAATCAGGAACGAACGCAAAACCTATTACGATATGCTGGAAAATACACAGAAAGGCACTTTGGACATTACCGAATGGCTTATGTGGTTCGTGAATTGCCTTGATCGCGCGTTGAGCGCAACAGATGAAACATTGGCAAAGGTTATCCGCAGGGCCAAACTTTGGGAAGATCTCAAAACCTATTCTCTGAATGACAGGCAGCAAAAAATACTGAATGCATTAATTGATGGTTTTGAGGGGAAACTCACCTCTACCAAATGGGCGAAAATGACTAAAGCATCACAGGATACTGCTTCCAGGGATATACAAGACCTGATTGAGAAAGGAATCTTGGTTAAGGAAGATGCCGGGGGACGTAGCACAAGCTATGCACTAAATATAGAGAATGTCTGATCGGCTATTATTTAAAGCGTCTTCTCAACCTGATTGGGTATCCTTTCCAGGTAACTCCGGAAAGCTATTGGCTGAATTCCAATCAAATAGTGATTGTTTCTTTGCTAAAAGCTAATAGCTAACACCTAACAGCTTCTTTGTACCTTTGCCACTCAATTACATTAGAACATGCAGCTTTACTGCGAATCATTGACAGAATATAAGCGACTCCCGACCCGTGAAGTAAAGATCGGCCACCTGTTGCTCGGTAATTTTCATCCTATCCGCGTACAAACAATGACAACCACCGATACGATGAATACCATCGCTACCGTGGAACAATCCATTCGCTGTATTGAAGCGGGCGCCGAACTGGTGCGCATCACTGCTCCCAGTAAAAAAGAAGCAGAAAATCTCCTCCACATAAAAAATGAACTGCATAAAAGAGGATACCATACTCCCCTGGTAGCTGATATCCACTTTACGCCCAATGCCGCCGAGATCGCCGCCCGCATCATAGAAAAGGTGCGTGTGAATCCCGGCAATTATGTAGACAAGAAGAAATTTGAGCAGATTGACTATACCGATGCGGAATATGCAGAAGAAATAGAACGCATCCGGGAAAGGTTCACGCCCCTGGTAAAGATCTGTAAGGAATATGGAACAGCCATGCGCATTGGCACCAACCATGGCTCACTCAGCGACCGTATCATGAGCCGCTATGGCGATACTCCTATTGGCATGGTGGAGAGTGCGATGGAATTCCTGCGCATTGCCCGCGATGAACAGTACCACCAGATCATCCTGAGCATGAAAGCCAGTAATCCGCAGGTAATGGTACAGGCGTATCGCCTGCTGGTACAAAACATGATGGCAGAGTTTAATGAATGTTATCCCCTGCACCTGGGCGTTACCGAAGCAGGAGATGGGGAAGACGGACGTATCAAATCGGCCATCGGCATCGGTACTTTGCTGGAAGATGGCATTGGCGACACCATCCGGGTATCACTCACAGAAGACCCTGAGTTTGAAATACCGGTATGTAAGGACCTGCTGAAAAGATACGAACCGGCAACCAGTCCGAAAGGACTCCTTCGGAGCAATCAACCATCAACAGTTCCCTCTACTGAAAAGATCACGTATAACCCATTTGCATACCAAAGAAGGGAAACCTTTGCCGTAGATAATATAGGAGCCAGGCATGTACCGGTAGTGATTGCCGACCTGAGCAAGCTGGAGGCCATTACCCCCGAAAGTCTGCAGAGCGTGGGTTACCTATATGATGAGCCTTCTGATAAATGGAATATCAGTGATGCAGCGGCAGACTATATTTTTACCGGTAATAAAATGGTTCCCTTTGCCTTACCCGGCACCTTGAAAGTGATCACCTATCCCGCCACCTGGGAGGAAGCCACTGATAAAGCCAAATACTTCCCCATTTTTGGCGACAGCGGTTATGCAGCAGCTACCGGCAAAAGCGATCACCTGAACTTTGTAATGGTGGATTGTTTTAATGATGCAACCGCTGTTAACAATTACACTTACCTCGATGTACTGGCCAATGATCCTACAGTAGTGCTCTGCCTCAGCAGCACCAATCAAAATGCCATGCAATCGGTTCGCCGCATGATGATGGAACTGCAAGCCCGGAAGATCAAAAACCCGGTAGTGCTGATTACGGACAGCAATTGGCAAACACCCGATGAACACCTCATCCACTTTGCTACCGAAACCGGCGCCTTATTACTGGAAGGTTTTGGCGATGGTATCTGCCTGGGTTATGGCAGTAAAGCGCAAATGGAAAATATACAGGTTACCGGCAGGACCTATCTGCCTATGAAGGACCTTTACCAGTTCACCAACAATACCGCGTTCTCTATTCTACAGGCTACCCGTACCAGGATCTCTAAAACAGAGTACATTTCCTGTCCTTCCTGTGGCCGCACGTTATTCGACCTGCAGGAAACAACCGCTAAGATCCGCTCGGTTACCAATCACCTCAAAGGTGTTAAGATCGCCATTATGGGTTGCATTGTGAATGGCCCCGGTGAAATGGCCGATGCCGATTTTGGTTACGTAGGCAGCGGACCAGGAAAGATCACCTTGTATAAAGGAAAAGAAGTGGTGAAAAGAAATGTAGACAGTAATATCGCTGTGGAAGAACTGATCAACCTGCTGAAAGATAATGAAGCATGGGTAGAGCCATAAACCAAAAACAATAAATTGCCTTGAATCGTATAGACCGACTGCACGCCATCCTTACGCACCTGCAAAGTAAGAGGCTGGTTACTGCCCAGGAAATTGCAGACCGCTTCAACATCAGTCTGCGTACTGTATATCGGGATGTAAAAGCTCTTGATGAAAGCGGCGTACCGGTTATTGGCGAAGCCGGCAGTGGCTATACCATCATGGAAGGTTACCGCCTTCCCCCCGTCATGTTTACCCAGGAAGAAGCCGCCGCTTTATTGCTGGGCGGCAAACTGGCGGCCCACATGACAGATGACTCTGTTAAAAAACACTTTGAAACAGCCCTCTTCAAGATCAAGGCCGTATTGCGCAGTACCGATAAAGACCAGATGGACATCCTGGCCGATCATATTGAAATACTGCGTTCCCGTGTACCCGAAGAAGAAACTCCCAGCCAGCACCTCACCGCCTTGCAAAAAGCCATCGCCGATAAGCGGGCTATTTTCATCCTCTATTATTCCAACTATAATGAGCAGGTGAGCGAGCGTGTTATCGAACCCATCGGCTTATGCCACTACAGCGCCAACTGGCACCTCATTGGCTGGTGCCGCTTACGGAATGGTTACCGCGATTTCCGGGTAAGCCGTATTAAACGGCTGCAGATAAAGGATGAACAATTTGACATTGATGCGCACCCTTCCTTAAAAGAATATATCGAAACCATGACCCATGAATCGGACCTGCAGGAAGTGGTGGTCCGTTTTGATAAAGACGTGGTAAAATACCTCGGCAGCCAGAAATACTGGCACGGCTTCGTACGGGAAGAGGAAGAAGCCGGTTTTGTGCGTATGCACTTTGTAACTTCCTCGCTCAATGGCTTTGGCCGCTGGCTGCTCATGTATACCAATACCGTCAGGGTCGAATCCCCTGCCTCCCTCCAAACCATGATGCAGCAGTTCTGCGCCGAAATGAAGGACCATTATCAATAATTTTTCCCTACTGACATAGGGCTGTCACTACCCGATAGTTGCTTTGTATAAACAAATCAACCTCTTATGTATGTCAAAACACATCCCCCGGTCACCATTCTGTATAGCCGGCATCAGACCACGATACCACAATTAAGCCAGTTCGTAGGAAACGTTGTAAAGGAGCTATATGCGGAAGCTGTTCAGCACAATGTACTCATCAGCGGCGCCCCCATCTGGATCTATCATGGCGCCGATGGCAAGCCGGATACCGTTTTCACGCTCGATATTGCCATTCCCATCCAGGGGCATCTTGAATCTTCCCGCTTCGCTATCAAACAATTACAACCTTTTAAGGCAGTGACCCATACCCACGAAGGCACCTGGAGCTCCCTGACCAACACCTACCAGGAGATCATGCAGCATATTGACGCCAATAAAATACCCATGAATGAGGAATGCAGGGAAGTGTACCTCAATATTGACTTTCAGCAGCCGGAATACAATGTGACCCAGGTACAAATGGGCGTGCTCTAAATATGTTAACGATAGCTATGAAAAAAGGGAGCTTAACCGCTCCCTCTTCTTATATCGCTTTAGCGCCGTCTTCAATCTGTGTTACATACACATGCGGCACCACTTTGAACAACTGGTTGAAGGACTGCTGTATCTTATTGGTAAAATCGGTTACAGCTTCACTCTTTACAATATTGATGGTGCAGCCGCCGAAGCCGCCACCCATCATCCGTGAGCCAGCTACTCCTTCAATAAAACCGGCACGCTCGGCCAGGAAGTCCAGCTCCGTACAACTTACACTGTATTGTTTGCTGAGGCCCTGGTGCGTGGCATTCATCATCTGGCCAAAAGTGGTCAGGTCGCCTTTTTGTAAAGCAGCACAACCTTTTGTCAGGCGCTCCTTTTCACTCACCACATACCAGCAGCGGTCATACACAATAGCAGGCAGTTCCTGTTTATGTAAGCTCAATACCTCTATGCTCACATCACGCAGAGAATTGATGTCCGGGTAATGCTTTTTAAGGATGGCCACGCCTTCTTCACATTGCTGCCTCCGTACATTGTATTCAGAGCCTGCCAGTGAATGGCTTACCATGCTATTTACCAATACGATCTTATAATCCGGGAAATCGAACGGGATATATTCATACTCCAGGCTGCGGCAGTCCAGTTTCATTACATGCCCTTTCTTACCGTGCAGGCTGGCAAACTGATCCATAATACCGCACTTCACACCCACAAAAGTGTGCTCTGTTTTTTGTCCGATAAAAGCCAGGTCCATCCGGCTGAAGCCGAGGCCAAATATTTCATTCAAGGCAAACCCATAGGCTGAGGTCAGGGCGGCGGAAGAGCTCATACCGGCTCCCACGGGCACATCACCATCAATGATCACATCCACCCCACGGATGGTTTTCCCCCGGTCCTGGATATGATATGTTACCCCCAGTAAATAATTCACCCAGCCATCCACCGGCTGTATGCCTTCGAGGGAAAAGGAATGGGTTTCATTAAACTGGTTGGCATATACATGAATAGTACCTGAATTATTCTCTGCCATCGCCACATACATCTTTTTGTCTACTGCGGCAGGCAATACAAAACCTTCATTATAATCTGTATGCTCTCCTATCAGGTTCACACGGCCCGGAGCGGCAATAATCATCGGGTTCTTATTATATCTCTCCTGGAATTGCCGGCGTAATTGTTCTGCGACCATATCTACAAAAAAATTAATTTTAGTTTTCTATTAACTGGAGTATGCGTTTTGCTATTGACAATGACAAGATCAACGACCTATCGTTATTGCGGCTGCAAGATAATGCAACAGGAGCAATGGTAGCTATTTTACCTGATTATGGGGCCCTCCTGCATGCCTTTGAAATTCCCCTTCAGGGAAAAAGCTTTAATGTCGTTGACAACTATTCCGGTAAGCCGGATATTGAGCAGGGACTTACCACCTCCTACAAAAGCGCCAAGCTTTCTCCTTTTGTATGTCGTATCGCCGGCGGTAAATACAATTTTGCAGGCCAGGACTTTGCGTTCAGCCGGAAATTCATGGATGGTACCGCCATTCATGGGCTTTTGGCCGATAAACCATTCGGGTTACTGCACCAGGCGGCCAATGATCAGTTTGCTTCAGCCACCCTGTATTATCATTACCACGCCGAAGATCCGGGTTATCCCTTCAATTACAGTTGTGAGGTGCGCTATACCCTTTATCCCGGCTGGCTACTACAGCTACAAACCATCGTCAGGAGCAGGGAAGAAGGGAACCTTCCCATTGCCGACGGCTGGCATCCTTACTTTACCCTGGGCGGTTCTATCGATGACTATGAATTGCAGTTCAACGGCCCTGCCATGCTGGAGTTTGATAACTACCTGATCCCGACCGGAAAGCTGCTGCCCAATATCGCTTTCAGAGAGCCTGCCCTGCTTGGCAGCCGGGAATTGGATAATTGTTTTATGCTGGATATACAGCCAGATGCTTCCTCCTGTATCCTGCGCAATCCGCACAACGGACTTACTTTATCATTGTATCCCGATGATAATTATAGCTACCTGCAGATCTATACCCCCGGCCACCGTAAAAGCATTGCCATTGAGAACCTCAGCGGTGCGCCGGATTGCTTTAACAACGGTATGGGCCTAACTTTGCTGGAACCCGGCCAGACGGCTACTTTTAACGTACGGTACCAGTTGAGTGTGGAATAAAACGAGTATTTTGCCCCCAAAATAGTGATTATGAAATGCCTGAGGTATATCCTTGTCCTTGTGCTGCTCGGTTTCCTGGTAAGCTGTTATGAAGTGAATGAAGAGATCGTGATCAATGAAGATGGCAGCGGCACCTATCTTACCAAAATGGACATGGGCCAGCTTCTTGAAATGATGCAATCGTTTGCAGGAGAAGAAGAACTGAGTAAGGAAGGTCTGGATAAAGGCATTGATACGGTCATCCGCCTGAAAGATATGCTGGACTCTGCCAAGGACATGACTGCAGAACAAAAAGCACTGATGGCCAACGGCACCATGAAGATGCAGATGGACATTAAGCGGAAGCTCTTCAAAATGGACCTGAACTTTCCTTATTCAGGCTATGATAACCTACAGAAGCTGATGGCCGGACAAGGTAACAGCGGCGCCGGATTGGCCGACGTATTTAAAAGGTTTTTTGGCGGCGATAAAAATCCGGCAACTGATACCTCGCTGATCATAGATGAAGCCAAAGAGCCCGACATGCAGGACATTGCCAATATCTACGACGTGACTGTTAAGAACGGGCTGATCAGCAAAAAAATAAACAACGAGAAATTCAAAGCCCTCACCGCACGCCCGGAGATGGCCCAGATAAAACAACTCAGCACCTCCGGCATGGAGATCTTATATACCACTACCATTAAACTGCCCCGCCCGGTAAAGAAAGCAGATAATCCCCTCATCACATTATCTGCGGACAAGAAAACCGCTACCATGCGGTATAACCTGCTGGAATTGCTGGAAACCCCGGACAAATTTTCTTACACACTGGAATATTGAGATCAGGCTTCGGACTTCTCCCTTTTCCATAATTTTGGCGATTCTAACCGCACAATATGCAAACAGATTTCTTAGTAATAGGCTCCGGTATTGCCGGCCTCACTTTTGCGTTGAAAGCCGCCCAGCAATTCCCGGATAAAAAAGTATTGGTGATCACCAAAACGCAGGCCGATGAAACCAATACCAAGTACGCCCAGGGAGGCATTGCAGGAGTTACTGATTTTGAAAAAGATAGTTTCGATAAACATATTGAAGACACGCTGGTTGCCGGAGACGGACTTTGTAATAAAGCCGTGGTGGAAATAGTCGTGAAAGAAGGGGTAGACCGCATCCGCGAGATCATTGACTGGGGCGCACGCTTCGACAAGGAAGCGGATGGCGATTATAAACTGGGTAAAGAAGGTGGTCACAGCGAATTCCGTATCCTTCACCACAAAGATGTAACCGGCCGTGAAATGGAACGGGCCTTGCTGGAAGCCCTCAACAGCTATAAGAACATTGAAGTGATCAAGCATTGCTTTGTGGTAGACCTCATCACCCAGCACCACCTTGGCTACCTCATTACCAAATCTACCCCCGATATCGAATGCTATGGTGTGTATGTATTGAACCGGGAAACCAACCAGATCGAAAAAATACTGGCCAACATTACCTTGCTGGCCACTGGTGGCAACGGGCAGGTGTATCGCTCCACTACCAATCCTTATATTGCCACCGGCGATGGGGTGGCCATGGTATACCGCGCCAAAGGCCGTATTGAGAACATGGAATTCATTCAATTCCATCCCACCGCCCTCTATGAACCCGGCGTGCGTGGCCAGTCGTTCCTCATCACGGAAGCCGTGCGCGGCGATGGCGGTATCCTGCGCAATAAGAATGGCGAGGCCTTTATGGAACGCTATGACAGCCGGAAGGACCTGGCTCCCCGTGATATTGTAGCCCGCGCCATAGATAGTGAAATGAAGATCACCGGTACCGAGCATGTGTACCTCGATGTGCGGCATATTCCCCTGGAGAAATTCACAGAACACTTTCCCAACATCTATGAAAAATGCAAATCCATTGGGATTGATGTAACAAAGCACCTGATACCCGTAGCGCCTGCAGCCCACTATAGCTGTGGCGGTATCAAAACTGATGAATGGGGCCGCACCTCCATCAAGAACCTGTATGCAGCCGGAGAATGTGCCAGTACAGGATTGCATGGCGCCAACCGCCTTGCCAGCAATTCACTGCTGGAAGCCATGGTATTCTCCCATCGCAGCTTCATGGATGCCACGCAAAAACTACAAACGAAAGAGTCTACCGGGGGGGGCCAGGGGGGGGCTGTTCCCGACTGGAATGCTGCCGGCACCACAAAGCCGAAAGAAATGATCCTTATTACCCAAAGCCTGAAAGAGGTACAACAGATCATGAGTGATTATGTGGGCATTGTTCGTACCAATACCCGTTTGGCCCGCGCCCTGAAAAGGCTGGACCTCCTGTGGGAAGAAACGGAAGCACTGTACCAAACCACTACCTTATCACCACAGCTTTGTGAATTGCGCAATATGATCACCGTCAGTTACCTCATTGTCAAATGCGCCAACTTCCGGGAAGAAAGCCGTGGCCTGCATTTCAATACAGATTACCCGCAAAAGAGTGAGTTGGTACAAAATATTGTGCTGTAAATACGTTATACAACTATGAATACCATAACGCAGGGGATGATCTTTGCCGCAGGGCTGGGCACACGGTTCAAGCCATGGACCGACCAACATCCCAAGGCATTGGCAGTTATCAATGGCAAAAGTCTTTTACAACGGAACATTGAATACCTGCAGCAATATGGTATTGATAAGGTCATAGTGAATGTGCATCATTTTGCCGGCCAGATCACCCAGGCCATTCAGCAAAATAAAGGATGGGGCAGCCAGATCACCATCAGTGATGAAACAGATGCCGTATTGGAAACCGGCGGCGGTCTTAAAAAAGCAGCCCACTTATTTGGCCAGACGCCGGTAGTTATCATCAATGTGGATATTCTCACCGACTTTGACCTGGAAGCCATGATACATTTTCATCAACTGGAAGCGCCATTGGCTACACTGGCTATCACTAACCGGGTTACCTCCCGTTACTTTTTATTCGATGAATGCAATACCTTGTGCGGATGGCGCAATACCAAAACAGGGGAAGAAAAGATCAGCCGGTCGGCTACACCCCTTATACCCAAAGCTTTCAGCGGTGTTCACATTATAGAGCCAGCCCTTTTCCCCTTGATCACACAGGAAGGCAAATTCTCCATTGTGGATGTATACCTGCAACTGGCCAGGGAGCACACCATCAAAGGTTTTGACCATAGCTATTCCAAATTCATTGATGTCGGGAAACCGGAAGCAGTGGCCATCGCAGAAGACCTGTTTCCATAGGTAACTTATTTTGTCATCGCTCCTGCAAACATTATTTTTACCTTCCATACCAACCTACATGCAATCCATTATAGAATCCATCAAAGACCTATATGCTTCCCTGAACGGCCAACCCTGTGACCGGGTAGAAGTACTGCCACAATCAGGTTCCGACAGGCGCTACTTCCGTATCCATACCAGCAACAAAACTTTCATTGCTACCTATGGCAACAATATCCCGGAAAATGAAACCTTCCTTTATTTCTCCAGGCACTTCCGGGAAAAAGAATTGCCGGTACCCCAGATACTGGCCATCAATGAGGATAAGACCATTTACCTGCAGGAAGATTTCGGAGACATTTCTTTATTGAACCGGCTGGAAGGAGAAGGATTGTGTGATGCTGTGTATGAGCTTTTCCGCAACAGCCTGCATCAACTGGCCCTGCTGCAGGTAAAAGGGCATGAGGGACTCGACTATACCCGCTGCCTTACCAACCAGGAGTTTGGCAAGCAGGCGATCATGGCCGATCTCTTATACTTTAAGTATTACTTCCTCGATGCTTTGCGCAAGCCTTACGACAAGCAGAAGCTCATTGATGATTTTGAAGCACTGAGCACCTACCTCACTTTTACCGAATACAAATACTTTATGTTCCGCGACTTTCAAAGTCGCAATATCCTCGTAAAACCCGATAACACTGTTCACTTTATAGACTACCAGGGAGGTATGCGGGGAGCACCGCAATATGATGCCGCCAGTATGATCTGGCAGGCGCGCGCCAACTTGCCAGATGACTGGAAAGACAGTCTGCTGAACGACTACATGGATTCTTTTGAATCCATCATTGGCCAGCCGCTCGACAGGGCCATCTTCAAAAGCCAGTACAATGGTTATGTGCTGATACGCCTCTTACAGGTATTGGGTGCTTACGGCTTCCGTGGCTTGTTTGAACGCAAAGCCCAGTTCCTCACCAGTATTCCGCAGGCGCTCTATAACCTGCAATGGTTTATCGAGAACCAAAGCATCGGCATAGCTGTCCCGGAATTCAGGAGAGTGCTGGAGATCTGTGTGGGAGATGATATCATAGAACGCTTTACTCCGCTTACTGCTACAGAAGAAACCCCATTGGTAGTACATATCAGCAGTTTCTCTTACAAGAAAGGCGGCATACCGCCGGATCCCAGTGAGAATGGCGGTGGGTTTGTTTTTGATTGCAGGGGCATCCTCAATCCGGGCCGGCTGGAAGAGTTTAAGACCCAGACCGGGCGTGATAAACCGGTGCAAGATTTCCTGGAACAACAGACCCGTATGCCCGAATACCTCAACAGTGTATTCGATATTGTAGATATTGTCGTGGAAGACTATATACGCCGTGGCTTCGAAAGCCTCATGATCAACTTTGGCTGCACAGGCGGACAACACCGCAGTGTATATGCGGCAGATGCCCTGGCACGCCACCTGCGCAACAAATTCAAAGTAAAGATCCAGCTCAGGCACCATATCCAGGATGCGAAGAATTGGATAAACGGGTGAGCAGTAAGTGGTGAGTCACAATTCACCACTGACACATTCAACCATTTATAGCTTTACGTGTTTATTAAGGAACTATAGTGCGTTAAACATGTATTACCTCGTTTACATTCCGCTGTACCTGTTATCGCTGTTGCCCATGCCGGTGTTGTACCTGCTGTCCGACTTC